>RXKA01000135.1 GCA_003962985.1 Pseudomonadota bacterium
TCAGGTATGCGTGGTTTGATGGCTAAGCCATCAGGTGAAATTATGGAAACGCCAATTACAGCAAACTTCCGTGAAGGTTTGACAGTATCACAATACTTCATTTCAACTCACGGTGCGCGTAAAGGTCTATCAGATACGGCATTGAAAACAGCAAACTCGGGTTACTTAACTCGTCGTTTGGTGGATGTAACACAAGACTTAGTGATTACTGAGAATGATTGTGGTACAACTAATGGTGTGGTAATGCGTTCAATCATCCAAGGTGGTGACGTAATCGAATCATTAAAAGACCGTATTTTGGGTCGTGTAATTGCTGAGGATGTAGTAGATCCAGATAATCATAAGGTTATCGTATCAGCAGGTACATTGGTAGATGAATCATTAGTTGATGTAATTGAAAAAACTAATGTGGATGAAGTTAAAGTTCGTACACCATTAACTTGTGAAACGCGTTATGGTTTATGTGCTAAATGTTATGGTCGCGATCTTGCTCGTGGTTACCAAGTTAACGTTGGTGAAGCGGTAGGTATTATTGCAGCTCAATCAATTGGTGAACCAGGTACTCAGTTAACCATGCGTACATTCCATATCGGGGGTGCGGCATCTCGAGCAGCGGCGGTAAGCCAAGTTGAGGCTAAATCTTCTGGTATCGTAGGGTATAAAGATTTACGTTATGTAACTCGTCCAAGTGGTGAAAAAGTTATTGTATCGCGTTCGGCTGAATTGGTTGTTTTAGATCAACATCACCGTGAGCGCGAGCAACATAAAATTCCTTATGGTTCGGTTCTTCATGTGGCTCCAGATGAGAAAATTGAAGCTGGTAAGAAATTAGCTAGCTGGGATCCGCATGCGCGTCCAGTGATTTCTGAACATTCAGGTGTGATTCAATTAGAAAATATTGAAGAAGGTCTGACTGTTGTTAAAGAAACCGATGAAGTAACTGGTTTAACAGCATTGAAAGTGATTGATCCTGCTAAGGTAAAAGGTGCAAAAGCTAAAGATAAAAACTTACGTCCAGTTGCGCGTCTATTAGACGAAAATGGTCGTGAAGTTAAAATCTTGGGTAGTGATGCTCCTGTTATCATTTCATTCCAGATCGGTGATATTATTGCGGTACGTGATGGTCAAAATGTTAATGCTGGTGATGTTCTAGCTAAGAAACCACAAGAGTCATTGAAAACTCGTGATATTACTGGTGGTTTACCACGTGTTGCTGAATTATTTGAAGCACGTGTGCCAAAAGATGCAGGTATGTTAGCGCCGTTATCAGGTACTATTTCGTTCCAAAAAGAAACGAAGGGTAAACATAAAGTTAAGATTATCGCGGTAAGTGGTGAAGAAGCTGATTTGGCTATCCCTAAAGATAAGAACATCTTGGTAAATGATGGTGAGTACGTGGAACGCGGTCAAATGATCGTTGATGGTCCTGTAGATCCACATGAACTACTTGAAATGAAAGGTATTGAAGAGTTATCTAAATATATCGCTCATGAGGTTCAAGAGGTTTATCGTTTACAAGGTGTGAAAATTAGTGATAAACACATCGAAACAGTTGTGCGTCAAATGTTACGTCGCGTTGTTGTGGTTGATCCAGGCGATAGCGGTGTATTCTTACAAGATGAACAAGTTGAGCGTGCTGCAGTATTAGATGAAAATGATGCTTTAATTGAGCAAGGTTTACGTCCAATTGAGTATAAAAATATTCTATTGGGTATTACTCGCGCTTCATTAAATACTGACTCGTTTATTTCTGCTGCTTCGTTCCAAGAAACAACTCGTGTCTTGACTGAAGCTGCGGTAGCTGGTCGTATTGATCATTTACGTGGTCTAAAAGAAAACGTGATTATGGGTCGTCTGATTCCTGCGGGTACAGGTGCGGCTTATCATCGCGCAAAACATGCAATGACAGAACGTAGTGAAGACTAATTTCTAGCAGAGATGTAAATCCTCACCTCTTATGATGGTGGGGATTTTTTCTATATTAACACTATGATAATTCTAATCAATTGTGCTATAATGACGTACAAGTTCAACTTGCAAATTTTTAAGGTTAAAAGAAACTATGAGTAATTTATTACATGTAACTGATGCATCATTTGAAGCTGAAGTTTTGAAATCAGATCTTCCTGTTGTTGTGGATTTTTGGGCGGAGTGGTGTGGTCCATGCCGTATGATCGCTCCTGTACTAGAAGCGTTGGCACAAGAATACGCAGGGAAAGTAAAAATTGTCAAAGTAAATGTTGATGAAAATAGTGTTTCTGCTGCTACTTATGGTGTGCGCGGAATTCCTACATTGTTGTTATTTAAAGCTGGTAATGTGTTAGACACTAAAGTCGGAGCATTGCCTAAGGGTCAATTAGCCGCATTTATTGACAGCAATATCTAAAATAGATTAAAATAGCTACCTGTTATGAGTAGCTATTTTGCTACACAATCGTTAGTTAAATTTCACTAAGTTTCCAACTCATTCAAATCAGTCCGACTTCTTCCGTTGTTCCAGAATAAAAAATTTAAAACTGAAGTGAAAAATAAGAACAAAAACATTAATTATCTAGGTGTTATATGTATTTAACAGAAATTAAAGACCTTCACGTTGCACAATTATTGGAATTAGCAGCAGGACATAATATTGAAGGTGCAAGTCGCTTACGTAAGCATGATCTAGTATTTGCTATTTTGCGTAAGGTTGCCGAAAAAGGCGAAAATATTTATGGTGGTGGTGTGCTGGAAGTTTTACAAGATGGTTTCGGCTTCTTGCGTTCGCCAGATACATCGTATTTAGCTAGTCACGATGATATCTATATCAGTCCAAGCCAAATTAGACGCTTTAACCTACAAACTGGTGATACCGTCGAGGGTGAAATCAGGATGCCGAAAGAAGGTGAAAAATATTTTGCTCTTGTTCGCGTAGATAAAGTAAATGGTAATTCGCCAGAAGCTAATAAACACAAAATTCTCTTTGAAAATCTTACTCCGTTATTCCCAGATCAACAGTTACATTTAGAGCGCGACATTAAAGGTGAAGAAAACTATACTGGACGTATTATTGACTTGTTTGCGCCAATAGGTAAAGGACAACGTGGATTATTAGTTGCACCGCCAAAAACTGGTAAGACAGTAATGTTGCAACATATTGCACATTCGATTACGACCAATCATCCAGAAGTTGAACTAATTGTATTACTTATTGATGAACGTCCTGAAGAGGTGACAGAGATGCAACGTTCAGTACGTGGTGAAGTTGTATCATCAACATTTGATGAGCCTGCAGCGCGTCATGTACAGGTTGCAGAAATGGTAATTGAGAAAGCTAAACGTTTGGTAGAGAGTAAACGCGATGTAGTGATTCTTTTAGATTCAATCACTCGTTTAGCGCGTGCTTACAATACAGTTGCACCTGCATCAGGTAAAATTTTAACTGGTGGTGTGGATGCAAATGCATTACATCGTCCAAAACGTTTCTTTGGTGCGGCACGTAATATTGAAGAGGGTGGCTCATTAACCATCATTGCAACCGCATTGGTTGAAACTGGCTCACGGATGGATGATGTAATTTATGAAGAGTTCAAAGGAACTGGTAATATGGAATTACATTTAGATCGTGATATCGCACAACGTCGTATTTATCCAGCGATTGATATTTTGCGTTCTGGTACACGTCGTGAGGAGTTATTGTTGAGTAAAGACCAGTTGCAAAAACTATGGGTGCTACGCAAATTCTTATCTGAGAAACAACCGATTGAAGCAAGTGGATTTGTTTTAGAAAAAATCCGTGAAACTAAGAATAATGGTGATTTCTTTAATGCGATGACTCGTTAAAATAAAACTCTTGGTAAACATACCAAGAGTTTTAAAGGTCATTAATCTTTGAGTTTTTTGAGTTCCTTGAACTTTTTTATAATGAATAAACCCTCGCTTTAAATTCATATTCTCATAGCGAAGTTATTCTAGTTTTGACTCAACGTTCTTTCCCAGTTTACCTGAAGAATTATGATTGCCATGGTTACCACTATTATCCTGTAACCAAGATTCACCAGAAAATAAATATTTCTTAATTCATCAAATCAGTACAGATACTGGTAGACTATGTTCATTACAAATGGCGTTTTGAATGATTTAGCTGTTAAGTAATCATTAACACTTCTACCATACTCACATTGACACAATACCTGAATCAATCGCATAGATGAAGATTGGTACAGCCTTTAGTAACCATAGTTATTGCTCAAAACCTTATTCACCAGATTACTGCTGACGTTCATTTTATCAACTAGTAAATGCTATAATAGTGTCAGATGAATAAGTAATGGTATGTAGATCGATTAACTCATACGATTAAATAAAACACAATTGATAGTAATCTGAGAGGAAGTTTAATGAAGAGAGTAATCAGAATTTTAAGCACTTGTCTAGTCACAGTTTTTGCGACACAAGTGTATGCTAGTAGTGTTTTTAGCGAATCACGCCCAGTTGTTACAATAAAAAATGGTCGATTACAAGGTATAGCGATCAAGGATATGTTAGCTTATAAAAATATTCCTTATGCGGCAGCTCCAATTGGAGACTTACGTTGGCGACCACCACAGCCAGCCTATAATTGGGATGGTATTCGCGATGCGAGTAAATTTAGCGCAGCATGCATCCAGCCACAAGTGAAAGGTCTCAATAGTGAATTGATTCCAGGTTCAGAAGATTGTTTGAAGCTAAATGTCTTCACACCTAAAGAAGGTAAAAAATTGCCAGTAATGGTTTGGTTTCATGGTGGTGGTTTGGTAGAAGGATCTGCTAGCGAACCATATTATCAGCCAGTTGGTTTAATTAAAGAAGGTGTTATCGTGGTAACGGTTGATTATCGAATTGGTAAATTTGGCTTCTTTGCGCCCAAAGAGTTAGTAGCAGAAGCCAAAAAGAATGGTGAGCCATTTGGTAATTATGGCATAATGGATCAAATTTATTCGCTTAAATGGGTTCATGATAATATTGCAGCTTTTGGTGGCGATCCTGATAATATCACGATCTTTGGACAATCAGCAGGCGGTCGCAGCGTGACTTGGCTAATGACGTCACCAGCTAGTAAAGGATTATTCCATAAAGCTATTGCCCAAAGTGCGCAACAACTCCCATTGCGTAGCCTAAATCAAGAAAGAACTGGCATGATGTCTGAAGAATCAATTGATGCTAAATTTATGCAAGAACTCAAAGTAACCAACATGCATGATTTAAGACAGTTGCCTGCAGAGAAACTATTGATTACGCCACAAGAGTTTCAAGATGGTGAATTTGGTGGTGCTTTTGTTGATGGGCAAATCATCATTGGTGATCCAATTCCTCTGTTTGCAGCAGGTAAACAACATAAAGTTCCATTTATGATTGGTACTAATTCATGGGATTCGAGCTATTTTGTTCTAGGTCAACCACTGGTTAAGGACTATGTGAAAAAGATGGGACAAGATCTGAATGTAATTAATAAACTATATGAATCATTTCCTGCTAAATGTATGCTCTCGGCGCAAATAATGGCAGATGGATGGTATAGTGGAGCCGTAAAAACATTGGCTAATAGCGCTAACCAAAAAGCACCAAGCTATGCCTATTATTATAGCTACTTAACCCCAACTATTCGTGCCTCACATATTGGTGCAGGTCATACTTATGAATTGCCTTATGTCTTTGGTGATTTGGAGAATGTTCTCATTGCTCCAGTAGTAGCTGAATCGAATACGGATATTTGTCAAAACATTATGCAGGCTTATAATGAGATGAAGCACCAAACAACTTGGTCAAGTTACTGGTTCCCTATGGCTGCTCCAGCAAGTCATGAAGATCAGGCTATAGTGACTCAATTGACGAAAAGTTGGGCAGCATTTGCCAAAACTGGCAATCCTAACTATAGCGGTAATAATACATGGCCACGCTATAATATCAATCATGATGTGATGCGCAACTTTGCCAATGAAAGTGAAACTTATATTGATAACCTCGATAAAGAACGTGTTAATTATCAAATGAAAACAATTAATGCATTCTATAATATGCAATAATTGTCAGTCGTTTAAAAAATAGCATGAGGTAGATCTCTTTCATACTCAGTGGACAGATTATAAAAGAGCCATTTTTTCATAATGACGTCGATTTTGAATCGGCGTCATGTTATTTAATCTAAGTTAAATTTTGTTATTTTAATAATCAATATAGTTAACATGTGAGCAAATTACACATCAGTGTTACTATATTAGAAATAGGTAATTTCAAATTGTATTAACTATAGATATGTTTCTTACAAATAGCTAATTAAATATTTGATAATAAAATGGCTACTAAATACTACAATTATTGAACTAAGATATAGAATTATGAAATTAATAAGAGATTTCATTTTTATCGCGCTTCTTACTAAAAATTCGATAAGTTATTTGAGTGTTGATTAAAATTAATGGAATAAATACTAGTGAACCAATTAGCATAAATTTAAGCATGGCATCGTCAGATTGTACTTGATAGTAAGTTAGCTGAAACGGTACAATAAATGGTAATAAGCTTAGAACATAGTATAAATATATAATTAGATATATAGCTACAAGAATAAAGAATTGTTTACCAAATTTACGTTGATTAAATAAGCGGTACCCGTTGTATAAACTTGCGATAAGTAGTAAAGTCAGACTTATTTTCAATGCTAGATTAGTCAATGCTAGATTAGTAAATAATGAGTTTAAAGGATTCTCTACCGTTAGATACCATATTGCACCAACTACTATAATGATCATAATTGAAAGCGTTACCTTGCCAATCATTACGAACTTGTCCTGTAATTCTTTTGTAGCTATGACGCCTAATCTACTCACCGCCAATACAGAATAAGCGGCAACTAACCCACCAGTAGTTAGAACCGTAGTTATATTAAATAAGCTCCTTGGGGTGTATAAAGTATCTATTCTGTCAAATCCATATATCATTGAGCTCATAATGATACCTTGAGCAATAACTGCCATAAATGAGCCAATAGCAAATATGTTTTCCCAAAATTTGGTTAATTTAGTAGTCTTATATAGGAATTCAAAAGAAATACCTCTAAATAGTAAACCAATAATTAGAATCATACCAGGGATATAATAGGCACTAAGAATTATCGAGAATGCTAAAGGAAAACCTGCGTATAATGCCGCACCAGCAAAAACCAACCATGTTTCATTACTATCCCATACTGGTAATACCGTGTCCATCATAATATGACGTTGATGTGAATCATTAATCCATGGAAACAATAATCCAATTCCTAGCGTGAAGCCATCTAAAATTATATATATTATAAGTACGAGCGTAATCAATAATAGCCAACATAAACCATAAGTAAACATAATAAATATCCTTAGATAAAATTAATGTAATATTTCTGGACCATTTTGGATGGTCTTTTTAATATAATGACAATAGAAGTAACCAAAGACTATTCCATATACCACAATAATTAATGATAATGAAATTAGAACACTATGTACCGAAACATTTGAAATCGCATCAGAGGTTCTTATTAATCCGTAGACTATCCATGGTTGACGACCTACTTCTGCAGTAAACCATCCTGTTAAGACTGCAATAAAGCCTAGGGGAAATAAGTATTGACTTAGTTTTAGAATTCGTTGATCGGTAAAGAATTTTTGGCGATACATTAAATACGCCACAGTCATAATATAAGCTAATAATAGAACTCCGATGCCAACCATGATACGAAAACTGTAAAAGACAATCCATACTTCAGGTTGATCTTGCGGAGTTACTGAGTCTAGTCCTGCAAGAGTGCCATTCAACAGATGAGTGTTTAGCAATGAAGCTAATTTTGGAATACCAACTTCTAGATAATTTTGTTGATGGGTATTTGAAGGAATTGCAAATAGTAATAATGGTGCACCTTGCTGTGTATTCCATACCCCTTCAAGTGCAGCGGTTTTCATCGGTTGATATTCATAAACATGTAGCCCTGAGATGTCACCAACAAATACTTGTAACGGAATGCTGATTGCTAGCATTGTGAATGATATTTGTAGACTACATTTAGCAAATTCAATAAATTTATTATTGTATAAATAATAACATGAGGTGCTAGTAATTGCCAAAGCTGCGACTATATAAGAAGCTAATAACATATGGCTAAAACGTGTAAATACATGGCTATTAAAAATTACAGCACTCCAATCACTGGCTATAAATTTATCATTAATGAATTGGTAGCCAACGGGATGTTGCATCCACGTATTGGCAGTCATGATCCAATATGCAGAAATTGTTGTGCCTAGGCAAACCATTACAGTAGCCAGATAATGTAAGCGTTTACCGACTAAATTCCAGCCAAATACTACAATCCCAATAAATCCTGCTTCGATGAAAAATGCGGTTAATACTTCATAGATAAACAATGGTCCTAAGATTGAGCCAACATGTTTGGCAAATCCTCCCCAATTAGTCCCTAGTTGAAACTCCATGACTATTCCTGCAACTATGCCCATACCAAAAGTCAATGCAAAGATTTTTGTCCAGAATTTAGCAATTTGATAATAAATACCTTGACCTGTTTTAAGATATATTCCTTCAATAATAACGAGAAATGTCGCTAAACCAATTGAGAATGATGGGAAAATAATGTGAAAACTCACCGTAAACGCAAACTGGATACGTGAAAGTAGTTCCATGTCCATGATAAAAATGCTCCTTAAGTCGAAAAAAATTTAGTTATGAATTGTACTCATATTATAATGACGGCATATTAGGGAAAATCCCTGAAGTTTTATTTGATAGTGATTCCAAATAACTTACCAAACTTTCTTTTCTTTTTACGTAAATATGAACATGAAGAAAAACTTAGACCAACTAATTAATATGCGGTTTGTTGATGATCTGGTTCACAATTGGAATGGTTCTGCTCAAGCTAAGGATGCAAAAACAGGGAAATACGTAATTAGTAATCATCACAGTGCAGCTAGGTTTGGAATTGAGAATCCAGAAGCTGTTTATGGATATACTATTCAAGATTTAGATCTAATAATGAATTCTCACTGGGGTGACACAGCAAAAAGAATTGAAGATCAGGATTCACAAATTTATTATACACAGCAGATGATTGTTGATCGTAATCGTGTATTCTTGACTGCTGCGGGACAGGTTTATGTTCATAATGTTAATAAGTATCCGATTCTCAATGGAGCGAATAAAGTCTCATTAATTTTGACAACTAACGAAGATATTACCAGTCAAATTTCTCCATTAGAACTATTGAATTTGTATCGCATGCATTATAAGATAGGCAATCGTAATGATTTGATCAGAGCTTTTTTGGCTCATATTGAAATAGTAAATTATTTTATTATTCTTCCAACATATGCTGAGCTAAATGTTTTATTAATCTATGCGCGTTATTCGCAATTAAAGTTAGTTGCACAACATTTAAAAGTTTCATTAAAAACTGTTGACTCCCATTTAAGAAGTTTGCGAGACAAATCAAGCATAAATTTACATGAATTGATATTAAGGATTCGCTATTGATATTGTTACGATTATCAATGTGATTTTCTAGTATAATTTGGCATTTATTTTAAGGAATTATTATGCAACAATTACAAAATATGATTGAAACGGCATTTGCTAAATTACCAGAATTAGATCTACAAGATATGGTGTTACGCAAATCAGTTGATGAAGTTATTGATTTATTAGATAAAGGACAGTTGCGTGTTGCTGAGAAAATTGATGGTGATTGGATAACTCATCAATGGGTTAAAAAAGCAGTTTTATTATCATTTCGCTTAAATCCAAATCAAGTGGTTGAAGCAGGCTTTACTAAATTTTATGATAAAGTACCAATGAAATTTACTGATTATAGTGCTGAAGATTTTGCCAATGGTGGTTTCCGTGCTGTACCAGGTGCATTAGCGCGTAAGGGCTCATATATTGCGAAGAATGCGATTTTAATGCCAAGTTATGTCAACATTGGTGCTTATGTTGATGAAGGCACTATGGTGGATACATGGGCTACCGTAGGATCATGTGCGCAGATTGGTAAAAATGTTCATTTATCTGGTGGAGTTGGAATTGGTGGAGTACTGGAGCCATTACAGGCAAATCCGACGATTATTGAAGATAATTGCTTTATTGGTGCGCGCTCGGAAGTTGTTGAGGGCGTTATTGTAGAAGAAGGCAGTGTTATTAGTATGGGCGTATTTATTGGGCAATCAACCCGTATTTATGACCGTGCAACTGGTGAAATTTATTATGGACGTGTTCCTGCATATTCGGTTGTCGTATCGGGTAGTTTACCAAGTGCTGATGGTAGTCATTCAACTTATGCGGCAATTATTGTCAAACGTGTTGATGCGAAAACACGTAGTAAAACTTCGATAAATGATTTATTACGTCCGTAATAATATGTTATGACGGTTAAGTTATTACACTAACTGTACCGTTTGATTATTTAAAAAAGGAAATGTAATGAAAAAAATACATCTAAATATTGGTTTGTTAAGTTTGCTAACATTTGGTCTTGTAGCCTGTTCGTTTGTGAAATTGAATCCTCAGGCACAAACTGTAACAGTAATCCCGTCAAATACCATGTTAAATAATTGTAAATATTTGGGTAGTACCAATGCGTCATTATGGTCAAAAGCTGATACTTTCCAAAGTCAAGCCAAGGTTGAAAGTCAGTTGGATACTCTTGCTCGTAATGAAGCTGCTACTATGGGTGGTAATACAGTTATGCCAACCTCAGTAATCAACAATGGTCAACGCTCATATAGTGTGTATAATTGTCCTGCGAATGAATCTGCGATAGCAATGTAGTTTAAAAGCACAATAAATGGTTATCGTTGTTCAGATAACCATTTATTTAAGGTATTAGAGAAATTCGTTTTGTCTTGTGCTGAGAATGGTTTACTATAGCTGGTTGCTTGTAAATTGTCGCGTAGGTGTGCCATTAAATCGCGCATGGCGAGATGCTGTTGAATATTTTGTTCGGTATAGATTTTACCTGTATTATTAATAGTTGTACCGCCCTTAGCGATAACTTGACTTGCTAGTGGTATATCATTACTAATAACTAAATCACCAGCAACCAATTGTTTTACTATTTCATCATCAGCAACGTCAAATCCGCGCGATACTTGTAATAAGCGTAAATTTGGCAATGTAGGCAATGTGATAAACTGATTGGTAACAAAAATTATTTCGATACTTGTCCTACGCGCAAGGTTACAAATAATCTCCTTGATGGCTTTTGGACAAGCATCGGCATCAACAAAAATCCGCATTATTTTTGACGTTCAACTAACATTACCACATTATTAACACCGCTCATTGAACGAGCTTGATTATAAATAGTTTTTTCTTGTTTTGCTGGTACTAGTCCAAAAATGTACACTACGCCAGCGTTGGTCACTAGTTTCACATTATTGCTTGATACACCAGGAGTGCTGAATAAATCAGTTTTGACTTTAGCAGTTATATAGCTATCATTAATAGTTGATGCTTGATATTTTTTAGCATCTTCTACTACAAGATAATCATATACTTTGCTGATATATTTGTTACTATATGCCATTGTTACAGCATTTTTACGTTGTTCTTTGGTTGATACTCGTCCAGTCAGCAATGCTTTATGATTATAAACAGTTACGGTTAAATCACCATACACTCCAGATTCTGCGTAAGCAAAGTTTAGGTTCTGTGCCGTTTCATTATCGTTGGTTACTGTTGCAATTGAGCGCGGGTCAGTTGCGACTAATACAGCATTGGCACAGCTACTGAGATTAAGTGATAAAATAACTACTGGTAGTCCAAGTAATATTGTTTTAGTTAGATGTTTCATTGAGATATTCCTTTTTACTGTGCTTAATTGTTATATTATACTACATTATGAGCATATAGATGATAGTTTACATCGTGAATCGTGTCTTTGTAATCAAGGTTTTTACGTAATAATATTGCTACACAGAGTGGATTTACTGAGATAATAACTATGTGTTTTTTGCAAAGTAGGAATAATATGTTGAATATCGGTAACTGGCTAAAACAACAATTTGTTTTGCCTTTTGGTTTGCCTTCACCGCAATTAGTTAATTTACCAAGTGGTACACTAGAATATGCTGTTTATGGAAGTGGCAAACCATTATTGTTACTACATGGCGGTGTTGGTGGTTATGATCAATCATTAATCTTGTTTAAGGATTGTATTCCTGAGGGCTTTCAGCTAATTTGTCCATCGCGCCCAGGTTATTTAGGTACTCCACTTGACAGTGGTAAGAGTATTACCAAACAGACTGATTTATTGGTTGAGTTGCTTGATTTTCTGGGTGTTCCTGATGTGGGGTTGGTTGCAATGTCGGCAGGAGGAATGATTGCGTATGATTTTGCGTTACGTTATCCAGATAAAACGCGTGCATTGGTTGCGGTAAGTGCTATCGCTGGTCAATATCTGATTCCTGAGCAAGCAGCTAATCAAATGGCACAGACCTTTTTTATGCCTGATTTGGGTTTATGGTTAACTAAAGAAAGTTTGGCATATTTTCCTGAGATGACGATTCGTAAATTTATCAATGCAAGTGGTGCTATCAATACTGAATTGGTGAATCAGAAAGTTGTGGAAATTATGGGTAGTCAGCAAGAGATGAAATTGATTGCTCAAATAATGTGTCTGATGGCAGATTATAATTCCCGCAGCGTTGGTACGATGAATGATTTGGCAAATGGTGCTCAGTTATCGTGGTTTCCATTTGAGCAAATTAAGCATCCCGCATTGATTATTCATGGTACTCACGATAATGAAGTGCGATTTCATCATGGTGTATTTGCTTATGAGGGGTTGGGTTCACAACATAAAGAGCGCATTTGGCTGGAATATGGCTCACATTTTGCTTTTTATTTTCCGAGTCAAAATTCGCATGCTCATAAGCAATTTCAACAATTCTTGTTATCTTATGCTTGATGGGTATATTGCTCAAAGAAAGAGCTAATAAATAATAAATTAACAATAAATGGAACAGGGATAATTACTAGTGCAAACTTGAGATTTTCTAGATTAATGCTATACTGTAATGGTAACCATGAGATAGTTATTGGATGTAGCAGCGTACCCAGTACTAAACTAATCAAGCTAGTTGAGATTAATAGCCACAGAAAAATTTGTTGGCGAAACTGTTGAAAAATAATTAATGCGCCAATAATAGCAATTCCTGAGATTAAATATGGACAGATAAGAACTGCGCAATTGGCGATGATTAGGTTTATTATGATTATTTTTTGTTTGAGTGACATTGTATAATTCCTTAGATATAAATTTAGTGAATACTATTTAGCTAAAATAACTTGTTTAATAACGAACTTAGACATATTAATTAGTACCCATGCAACCACGCCAGTTGCAACTAGCATTTCGATATGTCCAATTGTTTGCCATAAGCGACCAAAATCACTTTGAATACCGATAAAGTGAGCATATTTGATTAAAGCAGTTGCTCCGATTGATAAAGGGAACGTAAAAGAAGCATAAATTGGGATAAATGCAATTCTTAAGCCATTAATTCGAATCATTGAAATATATACTAAAGATGTCATCATTAATGAAATAGCTAATAGAACACCAACTAATTGTGGATTTGGATTGGCAAATGCAGTTAAATAACCAGCCAGACATAAGCTTGATGGCGCACCCATAATCGCAAATGCGGGTAATTGTGCATCTTGAATGCGGTCACCAAAAATTAGGCGATACATCATGACAGGCAACATCATTAGGTATAAGCCACATCCACCATAAAATATCACATGCGTAATCAAGGGGGCATTCATTTTACTACCAGTTACACAAGCAACTACAATACCCACAGGTGGTACGAACCAGCTTGGTAAAATATGATTCAAATCAAAATCAACTAAGCGATGGTAAAGAAAACTAATTGCAAATATCAGATGGATAACAATTGCGCTATACCATAATACTTTGCCAGTCAGAGGAGAATAATTTGCAATTAACTCTGCAATTACCATCAAACACATATCAAATGCAGGTACGAAGCTACCTAAAACTGGATGAGCAATTTCATTCCATAATAGTTTAGGATGAGCGAGTTTTTTGATTAACACTAGTACTAGTATTATTGCGGCAATCATCGCGCAGATAAAGCGAAAATTGGTATTAACTTCCATTGCAAGTACATTTCCAAGTCCAGCAGTACCTAAAGCTAACCCAGAAACTGCAACTGGTAACTTGGTTAGATTATTAATAAGTCGTTTCATTTTATGTTCTCCTTGTTTTATGTCATGATTGTAAAATATCCGACTAAATTACTCAATAGATAAAATTACTATTTGGTAGTACTGCGGTTATAATAACTGCATCTATTTTTATGGTATAAGATAAATGAATTATTTACAACAATATATTCAAGCCTTAGATATGGTTGTGTTAAAAGAGCAAAAAGTAATCGTGGTTAATCCTGAATCATTTTTTGTTTATTTATCGCCAGCGATACGAGCAGAGTATGGTTTAATTGGCGATTATTATGAAAATGCTAGTTATGCGGATTTACAACCAATTAAACAAATAGCACCCAGCTGTATTAGTGAAGATTTGGAATGCTTGCAAACAAGGGTTATACAACAGTATCTTACTTCGCAAAATCATAATGGTGAAATCCAATTATACCTTAAACAAAAGACCCCATTAATCGATACCGCAATTGATGTCGCGGTGGGCGTAAGAATTGACTTTTTCCCAATTTATTCCTTAGGACACTTTAAGCCATATATCAATCAACATATTTTAGATTATACTCCAAATACTTCATCTGTATATGAGCGGCATGAAATTGTGTTAACGGAGTTGGAAGAATTAATTCTATTTTTATTAATTATGTATGTTAAGCCTAAAGTTGTAACTTATCATTTGAATATGATTTTACATAAAGATGTGGCGATTAGCACGATTCGTAATACGATTCATCAGCAATTGCTCCGTAAATTTAACGTGTATACTATAGAGGAATTGATTGATAAAGCAATTTTCTTAGGTTATGACACTATCTTGCCGCGAATTATGGTGAATCAATTTAGTATTCGGATTAATTGATACTGAGTCTATACGATGATTCGTTATCATGAGTAACAATGTATTAAAAACTTATATTATTATTCTGAAGTCATGACAATATCTTTACAATCACATAGCCCAAAAATTGGATGAAATACTCTTTTAAGGGGAATTACGATATGGACAAAATAAATCTACGTCAAAAAATGCGCTTGTTACGAAAAAATATTTTGACTAATGAAGCTTATGTATTTGGTGAAAAACTCCTATTAAATTTACAAGAGTTGGTAGCTGGGCATAACAAGATTGCGATTTACCATGCGTGTCATGGTGAAATTAGTCTAGAGCCTTTTATCAAGTATGGCCTAGCACATAATAAAGAAATTTATCGTCCAGTCGCACTGCGAACATCGAAAATGCTCAAATTTGAGAGAGTGGTGGATCTGATGGATCGGGATATATTTGTTGATGAAGGTTATAAATTATTTGATGAGATAAAGTGCTATAATCTTGACTTAGTTATTGTACCATTGCTTGCCGTGGACAAATCTGGACACCGACTAGGGCAAGGTGGCGGTTATTATGATAGTACATTTGGTAAATTAACTCCTCGACCAATCATGTGTGGTGTCGGTTACGAATGGCAATTACGTGATGTTATTCCTAGCGATGAATGGGATGTGCCACTAGACTATTTCGTAAGTGACCAGCATATATACAAATTTACAGGATAAATTAGCATGCAATTTATTGATTTAAAACAGCAATATAAATTAATCAAAGAAGATATATTAAATGAAATTAATCAGGTTCTCGAATCTGGTCAATACATTATGGGAGATAAGGTTCCAGCTCTAGAATCAGTGTTAACTGAGTATACTGGAGCTAAACATTGTATCGGTGTGTGTGATGGTACAAAGGCGATTTTGATTGCGTTGATGGCTTTAGGCATTAAAGCTGGCGATGAGGTAATTGTTCCTGCTTTTACTTTTATTGCGACAGCATCAATGGTGGCATTAGTGGGAGCTACTCCAGTATTTGCGGATGTTGATGAAAAAACTTATAACTTAGATCCAAACAAGTTGGAAGGACTAATTACGGCAAAAACAAAAGCGATTATTCCTGTTAGTTTATTTGGTCAGTGTGCAGATTTTGATGCAATCAATGCAATTGCAGCGAGGTATAATTTGGCCGTTATTGAAGATGGCGCTCAAAGTTTCGGTGCGACCTACCATGATAAAAAATCATGTAATGTGACAACTGTTGCAACAACCAGTTTCTTCCCATCTAAACCATTAGGTTGTTATGGCGATGGTGGTGCCGTGTTTACCAATGATGATGAACTAGCACAGAAGATTCGCTGGATTCGCGTACATGGACAAGACAAGCGTTATCATCATGCTCTTTTAGGTTTAAATGGACGTTTAGACACTATACAGGCAGGTGTTTTGCTAGCTAAGATGCGGATATTTCCACAAGAAGTAGCATTACGCGCACAAGTAGCGCAACGTTACGATGAGTTATTTAAAAACGCTGATTGCATAACTCCATTTATTGCCTCAGGTAATACTTCAGTATATGCACAATATACTCTGTTAGTAAAAGATCGTGATGGTCTGATTAAACATTTGAATAGTAATGGTGTTCCAACGGCAGTACACTATCCAATTCCATTGCATAAACAACCAATTTTTACTCACAATTACCACGGTCAAGATTTGTCGGTTAGTGAAAAAGTAGCAGCAGGTGTAATTAGTTTACCGATGCATCCATACTTAGATCATCAAACACAGGACAAGATTGTTGCAACAGTTAAAGACTTTGTTGGTTAAATATTGCTTGGCCTAATTATAGGATTAATATGAATTTTTTTACGTATCATATGCCCCCATTCCTTACTGTGATGGGGTTCTTTTATATTTTAGTGGCGGCTCCTTTCATCATTAACCTCTTACTGAGCGGTTATTGGCGCGGTGTCTTTTCCCAATTAATCTTGAATTGTAAAGAGCATATTCGCTTGATTCTTGCGGTGATTGCTCTTGTTATTGGATTTATCATTTGGCTTGATTTACCTTTAACTGTGTGGGTAATAGAAATTGATAAGAGTATTCATTGTTATACTTTTTGGGATTTCATTTGTTCATGTGGTGAAGGTGGCTTTGTGGCTGGTTTGATCTTTAGTGTCATGATGTTGGCAACTTATTTCAAGCGTAATTATTTAGCTGGTGTTTGTAAGATTAGCTTTATGAGTACCGTTTATGGTGGTTTGGCTAATGCGGTTTTGAAATTTATCTTTAATCGCCAGCGTCCATCAATTGGTCTAGATCAGTGGCACTTCTTTGCTTTTTTCCGTAGTGATGGTGGGCATGTCAACGACTTATTGTATGCTTACAATAGTATGCCATCTGGACACACTATTAGTACCGTTGCGGCTATTGTACCATTTCTATATGCTTATAAAAACAAGGCATTACGTGTAGGTTTATTAACTTATCCTGTTTTGGTAGGAATTGCGCGGATTTATACTGTTAATCATTGGTTAAGCGATGTAACAGTGGCATCATTATTTGGTTTTTTGATTGGCTTATCAGTGTATCAGAAAAATGAATGGAGATTAAAACATGGCTAAAAAATATCTGGCATTACCATTGGCAATGATAGTGGTTGTAGTCGGGGTGGTTTTTGCGAATGACAATTTATTCTCACGTTTAGAGTCGATGTTTGGCTCATCGCGTTCGCCATCCCCAACGTTAATTGCCGCACAAGGCACAATTGAAGTTGCATTTAGCCCGAATAATGGAGTAACTGAAACCGTTGTTAAAGCGATTGGTGAGGCTAAGCAGACGATATTAGTATCTGCCTATAGTTTTACTTCCAAAGATATTGCAGAAGCTCTTTTGAATGCCAAAAAACATGGTGTTGATGTAAAGATTATTCTGGATAAATCGCAAATTAGTCAAAAATATAGTTCAGCAACTTTTTTTACTAATCAGGGTTTTGATTTGCATATTGATGTGAAACATGCAATTTATCATGATAAGGTAATGATTATTGATGACAAAACGGTAATTACAGGCTCATTTAATTTTACCAAAGCGGCAGAAAATAAAAATGCCGAGAATCTGTTGGTATTGCGCGATAATCCAGAATTAGCTAAATTATATACTCAAGATTGGTGGTATAACTGGCAAATCTCTGTGCCTCGTGACCAATTTGTAGCGCAGAAAAAAGGTAAAAATAAGGATGGTAATGATGGTGAATAATACAACAGAATTATTTGCAAGTCTAACACCAGAAGAGATAGCGTTAAGTAATGAATTACAGCAAATCATTATTCAGGAAATTGAAACCTCTGGTGGGATGATTAAATTCAGTCGCTATATGGAATTAGCATTATATTATCCACGTTTAGGATACTATTCTAATCCTTTGTTTAAATTTGGGGCTAAGGGTGATTTTATTACCGCGCCCTTAATTTCAAATGTATTTGGCTATTTGTTATCAAGGCAAATTAGCGAACTCTTTGCATTTGGTACAGCAGCTAATATTCTAGAATTTGGTGCTGGTAATGGCAAATTGGCTGTAGATATACTCTCTTCACTAGGCGATAGCATAGACCATTATTATATTATTGAATTAAGTGCTAATTTGATTGCATGGCAAAAAGAAACTATCGCAAATAAAGTGCCACACTTAGTCGATAAAGTGCGTTGGTTGAGTGATATTCCCGATGGATTTAATGGGGTAATTCTGGCAAATGAAGTATTGGATGCTCAACCATGTGAGTTAATTAGCTACCGTGATGGTTTGGCATATGGTCTTGGTGTTGCATATACTAACAGTAAATTAGTTTATCAAGATTATCCGTTAAATAATCAGGATATTGTTAATACTAACAGTGTTCCTCAATTGGATTATCATGATTATGTAACTGAGGTTCATATTGCAAATCAATTGTTTATGCGTACATTGGCTAATAAATTAGCAACTGGTGCTATTTTACTTATTGATTATGGTGTGAGTGAAAATGAGTACTATCACCCACATAAAGCACGCGGTACATTACGTGGCTTTTTCCGTCAGCATGTTATTGATGATGTTTTAATCTATCCTGGTTTAATGGATATTACCTGTAGCGTCAATTGGAGTATGATTGCGCGTACTGCCATTGATAATGACCTTGATTTTATTGGTTATACCAATCAGGGCGGATTCTTAATTAATTGTGGTTTAGATGATGTGATGCGAGAATTACAAGTTCAATTGCCAGAAGGTCAATATTTGCAAATATCTAATCAAGTTAATAAGTTAATCTCACATAATGAGATGGGTGAGCTCTTCAAAGTATGTGGATTTAGTAAGAACTTACCACAAGATTCATGGTGTGGTTTTACCAATTTTGATCGTAGCTATGCACTATAAAAGAGAATAAGTTTTGCTATTTACTAGTGTCATAGATAGCAATTATATTGTTATGTAATTGGTGAATTAGTCGGGGTAATACTGCATAAAAAATGTAAAATGTGGTTTATCGCATCAATATTGGTCGCTTTTATTATTGTGCGCCGCACAATTAGATGCTGAGGTGAATGAATCAAATTATGATAAAATCTTAGTTTGTTTCGAAAGGGGTGATTATGTCTGCTACAGTAGCACATGAAAAACAAGGTTTTTGGCATATGCCAAAAGCATTCTATGCAATCTTCTTTATTGAATTTTGGGAGCGCTTTGCATTCTATGGTATGCAGGTAGTTGCCGTATTATTCTTTATCCAGAACTTTGGCCTAAAAGAATCTGAGGCTACTGATTTATTCAGTTCATTCTCTGGTTTATTATACGCACTGATGTTGATCGGTGGGTTCTTGGGTGATAAAGTACTGGGTTTACGTCGCACGTATTTACTTGGTATTATATTTTTAATTATTGGATATGGTAGCTTTGGCTTTACCAGTAGTATTTACATGCTATATTGGGGCATGGGAATGATTTTGGTTGGAAATATCTTATTCAAAACCAATGCAGGTAATTTCGTAAGTCGTTGCTTTAAACCAAATGACCCGCGCTTAGATTCAGCATTTACTTATTTCTATATGTCAATTAATCTTGGTAGCTTCTTTAGTATGACGATGATTCCATTTATTGCTCAAAAAACTTCATATGGTTTTGGTATTGGGCTATGTGGTATTGGTATGTTCATCGCCCTAGTTTCGTATCTATTATTACGTAAATATTTTGTGCAAAATGATAATGATGCTGGTAAAAATGGTAGTAATGCAACTAAAGTACTATTAATGTTAGTAGTGTCAGTGGTTGGTGTTATTGCTGCTTATTTCTTAGGTTTATTATTACGTAATCCATCTTTGTCAAGAATCTTATTATTCTCAGCAGGTGGTGTTACTTTAATTTTATTCTTTGCTGTACGTAGTAAGTTAAGATTATCTGAGCAACGCGGTTTGATGGTTGCATTGGTTCTGTTTGCCCAATCAATTTTCTTCTGGATTATTTATATGCAAATGTCAACTTCATTGACATTATTTGCAGTACATAATATTCGCAATGAAGTATTTGGTATCACGATTCCTCCTGAATTAACACAAAGCTTTAATCCATTATTCATCTTCATTTTGTCACCAATTTTAGCAACTTGGTACGTGAAATCTGAAAACTCTGGTAATCCAGTATCAATTCCAAGTAAGTTTGCTGGTGGTTTGTTGGTATGTGGTATTGCATATTTATTGTTGTCAGCAAGTTGTTTCTTACATGATGACCAAGGTCGTATTTCAATGATTTGGTTGTTTATTGGTTATGGCTTATATTCGCTAGGTGAATTGTTGATTTCAGCTATTGGTTTATCAATGGTATCAAAACTATTCCCGTATCGTTTGGGTGGATTTGCCCAAGCTGTATGGTTCGTAGTAACAGCAGTAGGTCAAAAGCTAGGCGGTATGATGGCTGGTATGGCTGCCGTAGATGATACTAATGGTATTTCTAATATGGAAATCCTGAATGGTTATCAGCACCTATTTACTTATATTGGTGTTGGTGCAACAGTTTTGGCAATTATCTTCTTTATCTTTGTGAAACCGCTTGCAAAAGCAATGCGTGAAGTAGCAGCAGATAAAGCATTACATTACGAAGACTAGTATTTAATACCTATGAAATAAATAGCATGCAGTTAGCATGCTATTTATTTTTAATATGAGTAATTTATTACTGTGGATTTTTAGAGCCATTTATAATTTGGTGGCGATTTTGATTACCGATCAATAATACCTGCTCTGTCACACCCATATGATTACGTTGTGAGAACTCATCCCATGTGATTTGTTGCTTACCTTGTTTACCAACCAAAACAACATCATCGCCCAATTGGATTTTGTTTTTTGGATCCTCATCTGTAATATCAATTACCACCATGTTCATTGATGTTTTACCAATCACAGGGAAGCGTTGTCCACGAATCAGCACATCAGAACTTTCTTTAAATGCATATTGCGAGAATCCTGTATCATAACCAGCACGAATAGTTGCTGTTGTCGAATAACGATCTGAGCGGGTAAATTGCATACTGTCATAATTCACTGGCGAATGTGGCGGTATATTACGCTCAATAATAGAAACTGTTGATTTGAATGCCGGCATAACTGGTTTTAAGACATGATGTGGATCTTGACGGTCATCCAAATCCTCACCATAGGTTAACGAACCAACACGTACCATGTCAAGACGTGCCCAAGGGAATTTGGCAGTTGCACCAGAATTAGCGATATGGCGAATTACTGTTGGTGGTAAGTGGAGTTGATTAATCACTGATTCAAAGATATCCATCTGATAATGTGTAGAATCTACATCGATAGGTGACTCTTGATAATCATTTGCTAGGTGACTCATGACACCAACTAGTTTTAAGTTAGGCAATGCCATGATTTGTTTCATGTCGGAGATACTTCTTACCCCCATACGTCCCATACCTGTTTCAACGTAAAGATGAATATTAATTACTACTTTGTGTTTAAGTTCTTTAGTTAATTCTTCAGCTGTTTTAGAAATCATTTGCGCTTCTTCGAGCGATCCAGCAATTTCTTCGACATGCCAATTATTTTTAACAGCCTCGATTAATTCTAGTTTAGTAACAGGAGCAATTCTTAATAAGCGAATATGTTTACCACTTGCCTTAATTTTTGCTGCCATATATGCAAATTCATTATTATCTACCGCAGCAATATAATCCACATTAGCCTTAATTGCTTGATCGATTAGATTATTAATTCCGTGTCCATATGCATTGGACTTCATGACTACACACATCTTTACATTTGGACCAATCATTTTACGGATTTCCGCGAGGTTACTTGCATATGCTTGAGGGTCGATTTCTACATAATTCACGGGGATAGTAACCGCTGGTGCTTGTGAATACGGTGTGTCTGGTAATGGTTTTGGTGCTGCAAATGTTGCTGCTTGTAAACCACAAGTTAGTCCTAAAGCCAAAAATAAATGTTTATATTTCATCATTAAGTCCCTTATTAAATTATTGCGTACCAGCTGAACGACTATTTGGACGTCCAGTAAAATTAAGTTTAACTTCAAAAACATCATCTTTGATAGATAGATCTGTCACAGTTAGCCACAATGGTACACCATTGTCGGATTTGACTTCACGTCCATCGGTAGTACCGGTAAATACGCCCATCAAATTGGCGTGCTTAGTCATTGGTGAGTAGTTGACACCTCCTTGGTCTGGATCATTGGGGAAAGTTAAATAGGTTACACCAAGCCCACTTGGTGATGGGCTATTGCATTCGTAATTACTCGTTATCGTTTGAATCGTTGTGTCTGCGGGTTTTGCAATAAGGGTAGTACTATTCCCATTGTAAAAACCAAATTTTGCTGTAATCGGCGAATCTGTGTAGTTAATTATTTTAAACATGCAATCAGCATTAGTAAGGTTAATTATCCCTAGAGATAATAAAATAAACATTTTTTTCATCTAAAATTACCTATGAAATTAGTATGATAAGTTATATAAACGCTCTAGTTCATTATCACTAAAGCCTGCTTTTTTGCGGTCTATTCGATTGAATGCACCACGAATTTTGGGGGCATTATATGTTTTGAATAAGTCAAAGAACGTTTCCTCTGCATCAATCTTACGTTTACTACATTCATATTTAAACCATTTATCACCGAAAGCAACATGTTTAATTTCATCATGATGGATTTGATCTAAAATTTCGATAGCTCGTGTGTCATTAATCGTACGTAGTTTCTCTTGCATTTCAGGAACTGCATCAACGCCACGAGCTTCGAGTGTTCGTGGCACTAATGCCATGCGTGCTAGAACATCATGCTCAGTTTTTAGTGCCATTTCCCATAGTCCATTGTGGGCACTAAAATCGCCATATGCATAACCAATCATAGCAAGGTGCTCATTTAGTAATTCAAAGTGATATACCTCTTCAAATGCTACTTGCAACCAGTTATGATAGAATTCATGAGGCATATTTTGAAAGCGATAACAAGCATCAAGAGCTAAGTTGATAGCATTAAATTCAATATGTGCTAATGCGTGTAATAAACCCGCATGACCTTCTTTACTACCCATTTTACGTTTTGGTACGTCAAGTGGATGTACTAATTCTGGTTTGACTGGGCGACCAGCAATTGGAATACTATAGACTGGATTTAAGCTATCTTCGATACTAATTTGATGAGATGTAAGTTGGTGGTAGAGTTTTTTTGTCTCAGCATTTTTCTGTGCAATATCTTGGCACATAATTATACGATAGCAACAATCAAAAAAATTTTCTTGCATAGAGTTTTATTCTGTTCATTGTGAGTTATTTACGTTGGTTATTTTAGCATATTATTTTATTAGTTATACACTTGTCTGAGGATTTATTTACATGTGGCAAAAGGTGAAGATTTACAGTTGATAATGGTATAATCACGGATTATTTTATGCAAATTTTTCTAGGTGTTTATGAGATTACAGCAGATTAAATTATCTGGTTTCAAATCCTTTGTTGATAGCACAGCAATTGAGGTTTATGGTCAATTGGTGGGTGTGGTAGGACCCAACGGTTGTGGTAAATCTAATGTGATTGATGCTGTCCGTTGGGTACTCGGGGAATCGTCAGCACGTCAATTACGTGGTGAGTCGATGCTTGACGTAATCTTTAATGGTTCAATTAAACGTAAACCTGTTTCACGTGCGACAGTTGAATTAATCTTTGATAATAGCCAGAAATTATTGCAAGGTCTATGGAATACCTACGATGAAATATCAATTAAACGCTTAATTTCACGTCAAGGCGAATCAATTTATTATATAAATAATCAACAAGTTCGACGTAAAGATATTACGGATTTATTTCTTGGTACTGGTGTTGGAACCAAGGGATATGCGGTTATTGAACAGGGTATGATTAGTAAGATTATTGAATCTAAGCCAGAGGATTTACGGCAATATGTTGAAGAAGCCGCTGGTGTTTCCAAGTACCGTGAGCGTCGTCGAGAAACGTTATTGCGTCTGGGTGATACTGCGGAAAATTTGCAACGCTTGGAAGATATCCACAGTGAAATTATTAAGCAATTAGGTACCCTGCAAGAGCAAGCCCGCGTAGCTACCATTTATCAAAGCTTAACTCAAGAGTTACGCGATTCGCAAATTTTGGTTTTAGCGCTTAAGATTAGAGATGCGAATCAAACGTTAAATGATGCGAATCAATTTATTCGGCATTGTGAAGATGAATTACGGGTATTGGGTTATCAGCTAGAGGAAATTAATCAACAGATTAACATTGAGCAAGAAGTAAGAACCAATAAAGAACTTGAATTAAATAGCTTAGTTGAAAAATTTAATGAAACAAGAACTCAGCTTGCACGAGTTGAAGAGCGTTTTCGCCATTATAGTGATTTACTCAAACGTTTTGAGAATGAATCATTAAATTTAGCGCAACGCGAAACAGACATTAATCAGGAAATAGCGACGCTTGAGGATGAATTAGTTGTATTGGCAGAGCAACGTAATGAGATAAAATTTGAATTAGATGAATTAGATCTAAGTCGTGATGACCTGCACATTACGGTAGAAGAGAAACAGGAAGCATATAATGTAATTGCAGAACAAGTAAATAATCGTCAAGAGATAATCAATTCATTACGACATGAGCTAGACTTATTGACCAATACATTAACCCATAAGCGTCAGCAGAAACAAACATTATCAACAAGACAAGCAAAATTACAGGAAGAAGCTCACGAATTAGATTTTGATCAAAACTATCATTTTATTCGTGAGGAAATTGAGCTAATTAATGATGAGCTAATTAATGACGAAATTACACTTGATGCTAAAAATGTAAAGCTTGATGAGTTGTCATTAGTATTAAAAAAGCTACACCATGATAACAATTCAATTAATCAACAAGTGGCAACTATAACGGGTAAGATACATGCATTAAAACAATTGGTAGGTAATCCATCTAATCGTGATGTTTCAGCTGAGTTTAATCATCTACCAGAGATTTGGCAACAATTAGATGTTGCGGTGGGTTATGAATTAGCCTTAGAAAGTGTTTTAAATCACTTTTTGCATGCGAAAGTGGTTGATAAAGCATTTAATCTAACTCATGTGCCAACTGAAAAACTTTGCTTATGGAGAATTAGTAATAGCGATTATCAGCCAAATTTAGCGAGCTTAGCTAATTATGTACAGCTAAAAGATATTAAATTAGCTAATATTTATAATTTATTAAACCAAGTTTATCTCATTGATGCTGTAGATAATTGTCAGAATTTACCTACTGGCACAATTGGAGTAACTTTAGATGGGCATCTCGCAACACTTGATTATGTGATTTATAATCCAACATACGGTGAACAGAATATTTTGCAATTGAAGCAACAATTAGAGCTACTTGAACAAGAACATGATAAGCTACAGCAGCAATTAGATACTTTGGCAGAGCAATTGCGCGAGAAACAGAATCTTGATGTGCAAATTCGTAATGATATTTCTAGTCTTGAAGCGAAACGTTTGCGAATGACGAATAAGCGTCATGAATTACAGTTAGAATTTACCAAACAAGAGCAGATTTATTTACAAAACCAGCGCCATCAAGAACGTATTCAAAAAGAGCTATTAATAGTTGTTCAAGATCTGTTGCATCTTAATGAAGATATTGATGATTTAGAAATTCAGTTGGAAGATAAACAGATTGGTTACGAAGAAGTAGCGAAAGCCAACCAAGACATTGAATTACAGAAAGTGGAAGCTGAAACATCATTGCAATTAGTGAAGAATCGCTTACAAGAATTGGATAGTCGTGCCAATAAATTAATTGTCGATAATCAATTACTTGGTCAGCAAATTCAGCATGCACATGAATTGATTTCTGATAAACGTTTACAATTACAGGCAGCAAAGCAAAAATTACAAGAGCTAACTAGTGAACGTGAAGAGTGCAACAACAATGAACAAGCGCAAGAAATAATCTTATTACAGGAAAAGATTAGTTCCCTTGCTGCAAGCATGCAAGTAGTACAAAAAGAACTTGATGATCAATCCAATAAATTATTGACCTTGAAAAATAAAGCTGGGTGCATAAATAGTAGTTATCAGCGTAATTTGGAGAAAATTAATAATACTAAATTTAGGCAACAAGAGCAAAATATTTTACTTTCGACCTATAACGAACAATTAATTAAAAATAAAGTTGATGGTGAAACGTTGGCTGATTTGGCGACAGAATCTAGTGTTGGCTTGGATGAACTAAATCAAAAAATTAATCAGTTGGAATCCGAAATTGCTGCTTTGGGTTTGGTAAATCTAAAAGCTATAGAGGATCTAGCACAGTCGGGCGCAAAAGAACAAGAGTTATTAACGCAAATTAATGATTTACAGACTGCGAAATTGACGTTAGAGCAAGCTATTGAACATATTGATGGTGAGACGCGTAAATTATTGCAAGCCACCTTTGATAGTCTAAATGAAGCAATTGTTGTCTATTTTAGAACCTTGTTTGGTGGTGGTAATGCTCGTCTAGCACTAACAGATAAAGATATCCTGCAAGCAGGGATTCAAATTTATGCTGAACCACCTGGTAAAAAAAATGCGACAATCCATTTACTCTCTGGTGGTGAAAAAGCCTTAGCAGCCATGAGTTTTGTTTTTGCACTATTTAGTTTGAATCCGGCGCCATTTTGTTTACTTGATGAAGTTGATGCTCCTCTTGATGATGCAAATACGCAGCGGTTTTGTAATTTAGTACAGGAGTTATCCGCAAAAACTCAATTTGTTTATATTTCGCATAACCGATTAGCAATGGAAATGGCTGATCAGTTGGTAGGGGTTACGATGCAAGAAAAAGGTGTATCGACTGTTGTAAGTGTCAGTCTGGTAGATGCGGTAAAACATGCCGAACCAGCTATAAATTAAATAACTAATAAGGTAATTATAAAATGCAGTTAGAATTAAATGGAAATTTTAAAGGTAAATGCCTTGTTGCTATGCCTAATATTCAGGATGATATGTTTCGTGATAGTGTTATTTATATAGCCGAACATAATACTATCGCAGGTGCGGTAGGTGTTATGATAAATAAAAATCTAACCGATAAACAAAGTGATATTAGTATTGAGATAGTTAATAAAGAATGGCAACATTTGCCACTTTATTTGGGTGGCCCAGTTGAATTGTCATCAGGATTTATTTTATATAGTGATGATAGTGATAATTTAATGTTAAGCGGTAGTCGGCAAACATTAAAAAAACAGGCTGAAATTACTACATTACAACCACTTATGCTAACAGCAGGTTATTGCATGTGGGAAACTTTGCAACTTGAACGAGAAGTAAAATTTAATAACTGGCTTGTAGTTGATAATATTGTTGCTCATTTGATTAATAAAGTTGCACCAGCAGAACGTTATCAAGAGGCATTGAAAATAGCTGGTGTTAATAATTTAGCTAATTTTGATTTTAGTGGTGGTGGTAATGCTTGAACAAACTATTATGGCATTTGATTATGGTGATGCCCGTTTAGGTGTTGCGATTGGTAACACCTTATTAAAAATTGCACATCCATTAGAAACAATTAAGGCACAGGGAATGCATCCTCAGATTGATTTAATTGAACCTTTAATTGAACGCTGGCGACCACAGGTATTAGTGGTGGGAATTCCGCATGCACATGATAATCCTCAAAAAATACAACTAATAAATACCATTAATAATTTTGTTAAACGCTTAGGGCGTAGAACTGGATTACCCGTTGTCACTATCAATGAAGATTTCACTTCTGCAGTGGCAAGTAGTTTATTAAATGAACAGGGCATATATGGTAGGGCACAAACAGGTAAATTAGATCAATTAGCTGCGTGTGCAATATTAGACACATATTTTAATACGTAGAATTTGCTTTGAAGTATCGCCAAATACTTTGTTAGGGCATGTATTCCTAATGACTTAATCATCATAGAGTTAGATCATACGTGTTATTAAAATCAAAATAGCTAACAAATAAATTTCTTATTATAAAGAGGATAATATGTCACAATTAACTAGCGCTTGGGAACTTAAATCTGGTCGAATAATCAGAAACCATTTTGTTCTTGCCCCTATGGTTAATCGTCAGAGTGAGGTGGATGGTTCGGTTGGTGATAATGAACTACAATGGTTATTGCGCCGTGCCCAAGGTGGATTTGGCATGATTATAACCTCTGCAACTAATGTTTTGCCTGCTGGACAAACATGGGCAAATCAGTTAAGTGTGCATTCTGATAAACACATTGTAGGTCTTACCAATCTTGCTTTGGCATTGAGTGAGGCGGGATCAGTTCCGATTTTACAAATTTTTGATGGTGGTGCACGGGCTCCAAGTAGTCTTACAGGAGAACAACCACGTAGTGCGAGTGTATTTACATTGGATATCCCCAATTTCGAACAACCTCGTGCATTAACGCTGGTGGAAATACATGAATTAATCACGGCATTTGTCGATGGTGCGAAACGTGCATACCAAGCAGGTTTTGCAGGAATTGAAATTCATTCTGCGAATGGTTATCTTTTAAATCAATTTATCAGTACGCAAACTAACCAACGAGAAGATGAATTTGGTGGTAGTTTAACCAATCGTGCGCGTTTAGTCCGTATGATTTTGCACAGCTGCAAGCAGGCATTACCAGCTGATTTTATTATTGGTGTACGCTTATCTCCAGAAAATCGTGGTATTCAAGCTGGTTTGGACTTAGACGAAATGGTTCAGATTGCCAAGTGGCTTGCGGAAGATGGTGCTGATTATATTCATTTATCTACTAGCGATGTTTTTAAGCGTGCAGACAAATATCCTGATGATGAACGAACACTAATTGATTATTTTCAGGCAGTTTTGGGTAATACGCCATTACTTGCAGCAGGTAACCTGCAAACAATTGAGCAAATGGAGCGAGCGTATCAGGCAGGTGTCAGCGGAGTTGCATTGGGGCGTGTTGCGATTGCTAATCCAGATATCCCATTACATGCTTCAGAAGATGGTTATCAGCCATTGATGATGCCTTATACTCGTGAGCATTTAGAGTCAGTTAAAGTAAGTACCAATTTCTATGAGTATTTACTCCCATATCCTAATTTTATTGCGACTAGTGACGCAAAATAAGCGTTATGTGCAAATAATAGCGAAAATATTGCTATCTTGCCTTTAGTGTTGGGAGTGATTGATTAGACAGATAACCTACCGTTTGTGTAAGTTATCTGCGCTAATAGATAATGTTGGTTTCTAATAAACAAATTTATAATGTGGTTGATTTGATATAGTTACCCTTAATATAATATTGGTTTAAGTAGCTGTATGATCCAGTTACGTATAACCGATATAACGGTGATAGACTATAGGCTGATTTAGTTATTTTAACAATATAACTACCTTTGGGTGCCGTGAACTCGACATAATTTATGTATGCATTAGAATTTGACAACGCAATTAATTTCCCACCAGTAGTATAAACACCTACATAAATAATATCTGACATCAACGTCGTATCTGGTACTGCTAATACTGTTACAATTTGGTCTTGACTACTATTAATAGTGTAGCTATTGCTTGAATTAAAGCCTAATGAGCCTTCTACCATAAATGAAGTATCATTGTCAGGCATTTGCATGGCAAAACTTTGCACATAGTTTTCATAGACATCAAAATTACGATTAGTAGTAGTTGTATAGGGAACACTTAATGAACGAACTACGCTGCCAGTTCCGTTAACAAATTGTCCAGTTAGTGGATTACGTACAAGACCAGTAGCGCCAATCGTACCCAACGGACCAAGTGCACCAACCGCACCCAATGGACCTATCGGACCCAAAATTGACCATAGACCAAATGCGCGTGTATTTGCTGCAAACTGATTCTCACTAAAAACATTGCCTTGATAATAATTAGCTGTAGTATAAGGACCATTTTGTCCTAATGGACCGCTAGCCGATAATGGACCATTGATCGTACTAAAATAACTGTTCCATGAGTATGCGCCAGAGATCCATGCTGAGGGATTCCATGCATTCGTACCAAGAGGTCCAAGTGGACCCAATGGACCTAGCTGACTAATTGGACCAAGATATCCCAATGCAGAATTTATGCCAAGATAACTAGCTAAGCTAGATTCTACTGCCGGGTAAATTCCTGATAAATTACTATTTAATGATTCTACCGTACTAGCAGTCATATACTGAATATTGTTACTTGAATAATTACTACCCCAAGATAATGTATTATATACCAGCGCAACAGTTGCAGTATTTATAGTGCCATTTGAACTGGTATAGCTGTAAGTTAAATTAACTGTACCATTCTGGTTACTCGTAGTTGGTGCATAGGTTAGGTTGAGGGTACAGGCTTGTTTAAAATTAGTACAACTAAAACTACTCGGTCCACTCCATCCTGGGTTAGTTGCAGATAGTTTGTTTAAGCCACTAGTGACTTGCAAGTTGCTCGCACTTTGTTGGTTATCTGGTGCGAAGGTAACCGTTACGGCTTGACTAAGACCAATTAATTCTTGAATTGGTGATGTTGGTGTCGTAATTGCATTAACATTATTTGCACTAGTTGCCGAATAAGTTAAACTAGTACTACCTGTTTGAGTAGTGGTGCTAAGTGTGCTATGATTAGTACCATTTTGTTTTGCCGTGTTACTTTCTGCGTATGAGTAATTAATGGTTAATTTGCCACTATGTTGCAATGATGTTGGCGAATATTTAAGTAGCAATCTACATGAATTATGACTATTTAGTATCGGACAATCAAACTCATCAGTCAATTTCCAACTAGGATGTGTGGCAATGGTTTTGCTTAAATCATCTAGTTTGAAATTAGTAAGATTTTTTTGCGAGCTGATTATTATTTCAACATCACGGCTACCACCAATCACCGATTTTAGTTCTTGGGTTCCTGATACGGTGAATTGAACTGTGTTACTAGTAGTATTGGATGTGTTTGATCCAGAATTACACCCATTTAGTCCGATTAATACCAATGTTAATGTGGCTATTAAATTTAATTTCATCGATAACTCTCTAATTATAGTAATGTGTTGTGATCAACACAACACTGTTTGTTATATTTTTAGACACTAGAATTATAACATTTAATAATACTGTTACCAAGGTTATTAATTTAGTAACATGCTACAACTAACTTGATAGTCTATCAGATTCTTAGATGTATTAATCATTAATTCATTGTGAAAACTAAAACATTGTGAGAGTCGCTTTTGATTATTGTAAATGACTTTTATGATATTACTTGGTACCGCAATTTGATGGTTACCTATTCGCAGTGGTGAATCATCGTAGGTAATAATATTTAACACATTGATACGACCATATCGCTTAGTTAACGATAATTCATGACTTTCTAGTGCTGTCCAAACACCTTGTTGTAATTGCGATTCAAATGGAATCACGGTTGCCATTGAGATATTATTTTTTAGTTTTGTATGTAGGTTAGTTAGATTTAGCATGGTAGCAAAATCATAGTGCGAATTGGTATAATCTTCGGGATAACTTCTAAATTCTACTGGAATAGCTAAGTCAGGATAATAGCTTATTTTTGTTGATGCCGATGGTTGATTGGTGGTAAGTTTTTTTGCTTCAAGTTGATATGCAAAATAAATGTTGCCTTTTAACTTATAGTTATAGCAGGCCTGATAATTTTGCTGCTTGATAATTAGATTACAGTTAGTTGGATTAATATAGTCTTTAGTATCTAACGCATAGAGTGGGGCAGCAAGCAACCATAATAAGTAAATTTTACGCATAATAAACCTTTCACATATTGGAGATGTTGTTAATCAATTGATTCTAGTTATGGATTAAAATGTTTCAAAATACGACAAACATCATAGATGAACGATGTAATTTAGTATCCTATTCAAATAAAATCCGATATTTTCATACATAGTATCTTGAAAAAGAGATAAATTTATTATAATTACGGGTAAATGACAATTATACAATGGATAGACAATATGAAACAAATTATATACACTTTATTGATGTTAAGCTGTGGCTATGCTTTCGCTGATGGGACAGAGTCTGATGTTGCCGTAAACAATAACGCAAAATATATTGCGCCTAATAACTATTTGCAAAATCCTTATGGTGCACTAACGAGTGGTGGTGGAATTCAAGTAGTTAGTGAAAGTCAAATGGCACAGCAAAATTTTGCAGAACGCTTATTTGCTGATGGTACATGGAACGTTATGGCGGGTGCTGCAGGCGCTTATTTCGGCACTGATTCAGGCGCTAGTGGTTATCATAGTATTGGTTATGGTGCCAATTTGTTTGGTCAAACTGGTAGTGTGGCTGGTTTTTCAGTCGGTGGTCTATTCTCGGTAGCAAATCCGTTTTATAGTACCCAAATCAATGGTGATGCGAATGGACATAATGTAAATGGTGCTAATTTTAACTTCTTACCTGCCAATAAACAAGTAACTTTATCTGAGGCTTATTTAGAATATCAACATAGTAATGTGATTCAGGCAGATATCGGTTATATTGGTATTAATAATTCGCCTTGGTTAACATCAAACTATTACAGTAATGTGTTAACGCCAGGAGCGAACTATCAGGGTGCATTAGTTAACGTTTATCCTGGTGGTGGTTGGTTATTAACTGCGCTGGCATTTAATGGTGCTCAATTTGTCGGGAATACGGGATTTACACCTGGTACTTTCTATAATACGGGTGTTGATTATTCAAGTGGTTCAATCGTTAATACCGTTGATGAGTTATCGAATGGTACTGTTGCGGTTGGTGCAAACTATGCGGCATGGAATAACCAATATAATTTACGCCTATGGGGTTACCAATTTGATAACTATGGTACGTTATTATATGCGGATAATACAATTAAATTCCAACCAACTAAGGCTCTTGGATTTACTATAGGTGCGCAAGCTGGTACTGATAATCAATTAAATAATGGTACTAATGCTATCCTGAATGATGGCATGGGGCAAATTTCTAGTAATTTCGTTGGTTTGCAGGGCGGATTTAGTTATGATTGGTTCAGTCTCAGTGTTGGCTATAATAATGTATGGGGTCCAAGTAGTGCTTATGGTAGTGGCGCAATTGTTACGCCATATACTTATGGATTTGCAACTGATCCACTTTATACGACACCATATATGGCAGGTTTAGCTGATTTAGGTACTGCTGGTCAAGCCTATAAATTCAGCCCATCATTTAACTTCCTTGATGGTAATTTATCAATTGCGCCAGCTTGGACGAGTTTTGTAACTGCGGATCCTAATTGGAATGGTACGAATGAATATGATTTTGTCGTGACGTATAATATTCCACAAGTTAAGGGATTAACATTATTTGGTGTTTATGCCTATCAACAAGTACCAGAAGCTAACCAAAATGGTAGCGGCAATGTAACGCAATTGTTTATTAGTTATTTATACTAAAATAAAGACTACATTAAAAAAGAGGTTCAGTGAACCTCTTTTTTATTTGAATGCCCAGAATTTACTAATCAGGAATGTAACAATTGGCGAAATAAAGGTTGGAATTAAGCCCCATAAGTGATCCATCATTAACACTTTGGTAATGATGCGTACTCCACCAGCATTTATAAGCAGACCAACACACGAAGTTACAACAAATTTAATAAATTCGCGCTTTGAAAAACGATGTTTTTTAAAGGTAAATTTGGTATGTCCAAAATAAGCAACGAACATCCCTGCAAAATTACCAATAATCATTGCCACGGTTGGATAGACTCCAAAATGTGGTGTGATTAGGTAAATCGAGTCCTGAATAATTAAGGCGGCAATTCCGACAAAACCATAAATTAGCATTTCACGCAAATGTTTATTTTCATAGATACGCTGTACATGTTTTTTTATCATTTACGGGGAAATCCTTTTTTTGCATGGATTTGTAACAACGAAATTGCTGCAGGAGTTATGCCTGAAATTCGTGATGCTTGTCCTAAATTCTCAGGAGCAAATTTGACTAATTTCTGAATTACCTCAGTTGATAGACCACTAATTTGGCTGTAGTCAACATTGTCAGGTAATTTGATATCATCTAAATATGCTTGTTTACCTACCTCTTCTTGTTGACGAGCGATATATCCAGCATATTTAATCTGAATTGCTACTTGTTCACAAATGCGTTCATCTTCACTCACCACTTGCCCAAAATTTGGTAACTGTTGAATTTTCTGATAATCAAATTCAGGACGCTTTAACATGTCGTGAAGAGAGTATTCACGTTCAATCGCACCACCAACTATTTGTTCTGCAGGTGTACCATTGATATTTGCTGGATGAATGAATACTTTTTTCAAGCGTTCAACTTCACCAAAAATAGCATCTTGTTTACGACTAAACTCTTCCCAGTGCTCAGGCGTAATTACACCTAGTTCGTGACCTTTAGCGGTTAGACGTAAGTCGGCATTATCCTCACGTAATTGTAAGCGATATTCTGCCCGTGAGGTAAACATACGATATGGTTCGGTAACGCCTTTGGTGATAAGATCGTCAACCATCACACCTAGGTAGGCTTCACTACGTTTAGGGCACCAACTATCACGACCTTGTACGAGTAAACCCGCATTGATACCTGCGAGTAGCCCTTGGGCAGCTGCTTCTTCATAACCTGTAGTGCCATTGATTTGTCCTGCAAAAAACAAACCGTGTACTAGTTTAGATTCTAAACTAGATTTTAAATACGTTGGGTTGAAATAATCATATTCAATCGCATAACCAGGGCGCAATATATGTGCATTTTCTAACCCTTTCATTGAGCGAACTAAACCGATTTGGATATCAAATGGTAATGATGTTGAAATTCCATTTGGGTAAAATTCATGAGTTGTCAAACCTTCAGGTTCTAAGAAAATTTGATGTGAGTCTTTATCAGCAAAACGATTTACTTTATCTTCAATTGATGGACAATAGCGTGGACCAACCCCTTCAATTACTCCTGTAAACATTGGCGAGCGGTCGAAACCGCTACGAATAATATCATGTGTTTGTATATTGGTATGAGTAATCCAGCATGATATTTGGCGTGGATGGTGTTCAGCTTTACCGCGGAATGAGAATATCGGCGTTGGGGTATCGCCTGGTTGTTCTTCCAAGACACTAAAATCGATAGTGCGTCCATCAATACGCGGTGGCGTACCTGTTTTTAAGCGTCCAACAGGTAATTCATATTCGCGTAGCCGTTCAGCCAGTCGTAATGATGCAGGATCTCCTGCACGCCCACCAACATAATTTTGTAAACCAATATGGATGCGTCCACCTAAGAATGTTCCAGAGGTAAGGACTACGGCATTGGTTTTAAAAACAATTCCGCTTTGAGTCATTACGCCTGTTACTTTGTCTTGTTCAATAATAATGTCGTCAACTGCTTGTTGGAACAGTGTAAGATTAGGTTGGTTTTCTAATTCATAGCGTACAAATGCTTTGTATAAAATTCGGTCAGCTTGTGCACGTGTAGCTCGCACGGCTGGACCTTTACTACTATTTAAAGTACGGAATTGAATTCCTGCATGATCAGCTGCGCGTGCCATGATGCCACCGAGTGCATCAACTTCTTTTACTAAATGTCCTTTACCAATACCACCGATAGATGGATTACATGACATTTGTCCCAATGTTTCAATATTATGCGTGAGTAATAAGGTTTGTAAGCCCATTCGACTAGCCGCTAAACATGCTTCTGTTCCTGCGTGTCCACCACCAATTACAATAACATCAAAGTGTTTATCAAAAATCATTTATTTTTATTAGTCCTAAATTATTTTATGTAATCTAAATTTTATCATATTTATCAACGCATGTAGGCAAATCTATCTATGTTTTATGAGGATTTTCAGTTTTGACATTGATAAATTTAATTGATAGATTGCTTGCCTGCTGTTTATTAGGGTGTAAGAATAGCAAGCATTACTATAGTTTTGCTTGCCATGTAGATTAATAGATAGGTTTAAATTGAAATTTGCTCATGCCCTTTAAGGTGACGGAAAAGCTTTAATGCGGCGGTGTCAGTTAATCCTGTTAGATAATCGTTAATTAATCTAATTTGTTCAATTTGCTCTGTTGTTGAGAGCGCGTTTACCCATGATGGATATTCTTTAGTTTTTAGCGCATTAATTAATTTTGCCAAAATGTATTTGGGTGGCATTATGGAGAGAACCATTTGTGATTTGAGTAGGTATAGATTATGTAGGGCAGCAATATGGATTTTTAATAGTTCACTAATAATTGTGTAGCCACCTAAACTGTTTTTTAATACCGCAAGATGATTATAACCCGCAGAGATGGAATATTTCTTTAGATCTTGATTGGAGTTAGCAAATTCATCAGCAGAATTTTTAGTTTGCATGATTGCCTCATAAATGTCTAATAAACCATTAATTTGTCCTTTGGCATTAAGAAGTTGATTTTGTTGGGTGTATACACCACGAATAATCGAATCATATTTTACTTTAAATGCGTACGCTGCGTTTAGGGTGAGTTGATGTATCGCATCAGAGCGTAACATACTTGCTAGATTGGCAAAATCTGGTGCTCTTTCATGCAATAATTTTGCAAAGTTACTACGTTTCTCTTCAATCGTATCACCAGTAACTTGTTTTGCTTTTGGCGCTTGCATATTTGGAATAATAATCTTGATCAAAGTATCACAGTATACTTGTTGTGAAATAAATCCAAGAGTTACGAAATCTTCAAAATCGAATAAACTATAACAAATATCATCTGCAGCCTCAACTAAATACACGAGTGGATGTCGTTGATAGTCAATGGTATTATTAATTGGATTAAGGCCACATGATTGAGTGATTTGTTTAAATAATGGCTGTTCGCTATGATAAATATTAAATTTTTTATAGATACTCTTTTGCTGCTGATTATAGATGCGTGGGTACTTGATACTCGCAGCAAGGGTTGCGTATGTTAGGTCAATATTTTGGTTAGTAGCAATTAGACGAATCGTTTGCGCGTTCCCTTCAATTTGGAATAAATCGGGATTATTAATCGCTAATTTTGCTAGGGTATCTTGATAAAGTGGATTTTGGATTAACTCAGCGTAGGTTTCTTTGAGTGCTTCTTCACCTTGGTGTCCAAACGGTGGGTTACCAATATCATGAATAAGACACGCTGCATGGACGATTTCAGAAATACTATGGACAAATATTTCACCAGCGGCTTCGTGACTACCACATTGATATTTATTTAAGATTGTATCGGTATCTGCAAGCGTTAGATGTGAATCCCAAATATTTCTTGCCACCATATTGGCGAGTTTTTTACCCACCATCGCCACCTCTATACTGTGTGTGAGGCGGTTATGAATATTATCACTGTCCGAGAGAGGTATGACTTGAGTTTTATTTTGCAGGCGTCTAAAACTTTCCGACGAAATTATACGTAGAGAGTCATGTTCAAATGTATTTCGCAGATATTCTAAATTAACTACTTGTTTTTTCGATTTAGTTGGGTTAATTAGTTTAACCCATGACATTGGTTGTGGAATGAGTTGAATAATTTGTTGAAATATAGCGGTGATATTGTCTTGATAGTAGTTATTTTGATTTGCATCCCATGATACTTCTATAGTGCCAGTTGTTACTTGAGTGATATTGATACCGTAGTTATTGGCAGTATTAATTAAAGAATTAATATTACATTTTATTGCAGGAAACTGAAAGTAATTATAACTAGTTACAGTATTTTTTTTAGATTGTTTTTCCTCGATGGTGATTTCTAATTGGTGTAGTGACGCAACAATTGTTGGATTGATATTAAAATTTGGGTTAGTGCTGTAATTGCTATTAATCATTGGTAATCTATCATTTATAGTTAAAGATAGTTGATTATAGCTGACCAATGATGTTAGTACATCAAGGTATTGCCTTGATGTTTTACCATGAGCGCAACAGAGAACAAACTAATGCTAAATTATTGGTTTTTTGACCTAAGCGATTAATATGTGTTTCTACGGTAGCTAACGCAATTTTTAAATAATTAGCAACCTCTTTATTTTGAATGAGAATCGCTTTAGCAATCAGAGTCTTGATTTCTGCATCTGTAGGTAATTCAATAAACATTCCAAATACATTGACATGTTCAAGAAACTTGCGTCTGGCAGTAGCTTTGTCTTTGTAGAATTTACAGTAATAAGTATATAACTCTTCTAATTTTAAGGTATGGGTTAGATCTTGTCCAATACTCAGGATAGCAATAATGTTTTTTTTCTGTCCCATCACTGGAATTCTGCTCATATGGTGAGCCCAAATTTGTCCTTGTGCATTTAACCACACTCTTTTGGGATGAATAAAAGGTTTACCTGTCGCAATTACTTCTTCATCATATTTGGCGATTTGACATGCGTTATCAAGCCACATTTGATTCATAACATTATTTAGATCCCAGACAGTTGAACCAATAATTTCTTCAGGTTTGTTTAAGTTATAGACTGAGACATGTTTATGATTGGCATCAAGATACTTACCACTTTTAGCATCTTTAAGTAATGTATGGTCATTTAGCGTATGAACTAGTAATTCTACTAAACTGCGATCAATTGATTTATCCATAATTTGTTACATAATTATAAAAAATAGTTTAAGTTATATTATACCTCATCAGCTATATAGCTGTTTTAAAATTTGTAATCTTGTCAAGCATGTAATACCTTGATTACATTTTTGGCGGTTTTTTTTACAATAACGACTGTTAATATTTTAAAAGGTATCAGAGTGAAAAACTATCAAGAACAATTATTTACTAACGGATTTTGCGTCATTGATAATGTTATCCCATTGTCAGAAGTGATACAACTACGTCAAAAGTACTTGTCTCAATTTACGACAGACAAATTTACTTTTACGGCACAAGAGGTCTTGGAACATCCTGATCTTGCAGGCATTTTATTTTCTCAGATTGTGATTCAGACCATTAGTCAAATTATTGGAAGTTATTATTGCATGTATCCTGATTTTTCTTTTCGACGTGGATTATATATTCCATGGCATAGTGATGTACCGTATTTAACGCCACAAGATACTGCTCCAGACCATAGTGGTCATATGTTCCAAGTATCCCTCTATTTGCAAGATAATACTGCGGAGAGTGGGGGCGGGTTAGATGCTATAGTCGGTAGCCATCATTGCCAAGAATTAGACCATACTAATTTGGATTTAGCAATGTTGGATGGTTATCAATCGCAGAGAATGCCATCAACCGCTGGTAGTTTGACGATTTGGGATAGTCGTCTAATTCATAAGAGTAGCGAACCAACGGATACAAATGTTAATCCCGAAATAAAATTAGCATTGCAATGGACAGTGTCGCGCGATGAGCAGTTTTCTGAGCAGTATTTACAGTTTTTACAAGATAGGATTGATGCAAAGTTGAAAAATTCAGTTTATGACCAAAATCCTCGTGAGATGAGAAATTTACTGGCGATGTCAGAATTGCGTTATCCAGATTCTTTTTCTAGTGAGCAACTAATGATAATAAAAAATCATAAATTAAAATTCAAATTATTTCAATAAAATTAAAAATAACATTAGGGGCTATAAAATGACATTTGCAGAACAACTACTATTACAACTATCGGGTGATGTTCAACATATTTTTTCTGTTCCAGGGCGGACGGTTTTTCCATTTTTAAAGAACTCTCGCCAGTTTGCGATAAATGATATTATTTGTGCCAGCGAAACTGGTGCGGGCTTTATGGCAGAGGGGTATGCTAAAGCAAGCAATAAATATGGGGTGGCAATTACGGTAGCAGGACCTGGATTTAGTAACGTTTTTCCATCGATTACCAATGCTTACTATGACAATACAAAGGTCTTATTTATTATTGGGACAGGTGAAACCTATCATAGTGGTAAGAATTTATTTCAGGATAACAGTTTGGTGCAGCTAAATAGCCATAACTTATCTGCATCGTTAACATCTTATTCATGTATGATAAATTCATTGGATTATGCGAACCATTATGCCAATATGATGTTTAACCTAAAGCATAAATCATTGCCTGTTCTAATGAATGTACCATTGGATGTACAAAATATGCCAATTGATTATGAATTACCTACTATTAAATCAATCAATGATAATAGTTTTAATCGTGATGCATTTGTTCAATTGAAATCTATTTTACAGCAACATAACGTTCTAATCGTAACGGGGAATCGTGCAGTTAGTGCCAAGAGAGTAATTAATCAATTAGTAACTAAATACTTTTTATTATCCGCATCTACCTTATGTGCCAAGGGAACTATTGATGAGCTACTCCCTAATTATCTGGGTATCTTTGGCTTTGGGATGTCACCACGCGTATTTGAATTAATGATGAGTGAGCATCAGCCTGAATACATTATCACTATTGGTATGGATATAAATGAGCGCAATACTTATCAATGGAGTCAATTTGAACAAAATATTATTCATCTTGATGAAGCCTTACACCAAAATAGTCGTGATTATTACCTTGTAAATAACGGTTATATTGGTAATCTGGAGTTGCTGTTTAATGAGTTACTCCATGATCATGAATTAGAACAAAGTCTTTTGGGGTCTATTTTGTTAAGGAGAAGTTATGTTAACCAACTTAAAGAATCACAAATCATAACTACTTGTCATGAAGATGATGATTTATATGTGGATGATGTGCTTGCCAATATTAATAAAATTTATGCCGATAATACCAATTATGTGACTGATTCAGGTTTACATCGCTTATATTGTGCGCAGATTCTTCGCCTTGCACATGGATCTAATTATTATAGTTCGGTTAATAATGGGCATATGGGATGGGCGATTGCTGCAAGTATTGGTGTGAAATTAGCTGATAAACAGCGGAATTGTATCTGTATTACTGGCGATGGTTGTATGTTGATGACTGGTATGGAGATTCAGACTGCTGCCAAATATCAAGTTAAGGTACTATTTATCGTTATTAATAATGGTGCTCATGGCGCAATTAAAAATGCTAATCGTCAATACCCACAGCTGGGTTTGGTGGATCACCAATATGATATACCTAGTCATGATTGGGGGTTATTTGCCAATTCTTTAGGTGTTCCGTCACTGAAGATTAAAACAACTAGTCAGTTATTAGCAGCTCTTGAAATGTTTCGTTATAGTAATGAACCTCTGCTGTTAGATGTCCATTGTGATTATGATAGTAAAGTCAATATTAATCGCTATTATGAAATGTTTGTGCAGAGTCGTAAGCAGTTAGCCGCATAGTAAATATTAAGGTATGTTGATTTAAGACATACCCTAATGTTTACATATCACTATACTGTGGACCAGACCCACCTTCTGGGGTTGTCCAGTTTATATTTTGAGTAGGGTCTTTAATATCACATGCTTTACAGTGAACGCAGTTTTGTGCATTGATATGTAACGCTGGTTTACCTTCTTTGTTAATGATTTCATACACACCAGCAGGGCAGAAACGGGTTTCTGGAGAAGCATACAATGTATGATTGACCTCAATCGCTAATTGGGGTGTTTTCAACTGTAAATGCACTGGTTGATTATCGTCATGGGTTACATTAGCTAAATGTACTGATGATGCTTTATCAAATGTTAGTTTGTTATCATAACTATCATATGTTAGTGGCAAACATTTATCGGCTAATTTGGTACGTTGGTGGTCAGCATGTTTTATTTTGAATGTCCAGCAGGTTTTACCGCGCAAAATAAACTTCTCAAAACCAGAATATAAGATACCAAATGTTCTACCATATTGGAATGCAGGACGGACATTACGCACGGCATGGAGTTCTTGATATAACCAACTTTGTTTAAATAATTGGTTATAACTGGTTGCGCGTTTTTCATTCTTGGATAGGGCAGTAAACACTGCATTAGCACCCAGCATCCCTGATTTAATTGAGCAATGTACACCTTTGATTTTGGGAACATTTAGAAATCCAGCACTATCACCAACCAATATTCCACCATTAAAGCTTAGACGTGGAAGAGCCTGTAACCCACCTTCAACTACAGTACGTGCACCATATTCTAAGCGTTCACCACCTTTGAGGATATCCGCAACTAACGGATGTTGCTTGAGTTTTTGAAATTCATCATATGGGCTAAGGTAAGGATTCTGGTAATCTAATGCCGTTACTAAGCCAATAGCCACTAGACTATCTGCCATATGATACATAAATCCGCCACCATAGGTGTGCTTATCCAATGGATAACCAAGCATATGAGTAACTGAACCCAGCGTATGTTTATTTGATTCAACTCGCCAAATTTCTTTTATTCCTAAACCATAAGTTTGTGGGTCTGAGTCTTTGGTTAAACCAAAGAAATTACTAACTTGTTTGGTGATTGAGCCACGACAACCTTCAGCTAAGATGGTTTGTTTTGCTCTAATTTCCATACCTGCCTGATAGTTACTGCTGAGGCTACCATCTTTATTAATACCCATATCACCAGTAATAATTCCCTTGAGAATTCCATCTTCGATGATTGGTGTTGCCCCTGCAAACCCTGGGTAAATTTCAACCCCTAGTTCTTCAGCATATTCTGCTAACTTGCGACATAATTGACTGAGACTAATAATATAGTTATCGTGATTTTGCCAATCTTTTGGTACTGGTAAGCGATAGTGCTGTTTCTTACTGAGGATTACCGTTTTATCGCTTGTAACCTCTGTTGTTACAGGAAAATCTAATTGGCGCCAGTCAGGAATGAGTTCATCTAAACCTCGTGGATTCATCACACAGCCTGAAATAATGTGTGAACCAACGGCACTACCTTTTTCAAGAATACAGATATTTAATTCTGTATTATGTTGTTGTGCTAGCTGTTTTAAATGAATGGCACTAGCTAAACCCGCAGGTCCAGCCCCAACGATAACTACATCATATTCCATTACATCGCGTTCAATGGTCATAAATCACCTGCTACACTTGAAGAAGCTTTAATTTGTACTTGTTCACTAGTACGCTCTTGAATAAAATTCATTAGATAGTAACATAGATCTTTACAGTTTTCTCCAGTAATCCCAGAAATGGTAAATACCTTATCAAAATTAGTATTGGTGTCGTACTGTTTGAATTGGGTAATGAAGTCATTGATAACTTCAGCACGCATTTCTTCAGGGATCAAGTCGAGCTTGTTTAATACTAGATAACGCGGTTTATGATACAATTCATCGGAATATTTTTCCAATTCTTGCGTTATCGCAACAGCATCGGCAATGATATCAACATTATTATCAAGTGGTGCAAGATCAATAATATGCAATAATACCTTAGTACGTTGTAGATGTTTTAGGAATTTGTGTCCTAACCCTAAACCATCGGCAGCCCCTTCAATTAATCCGGGAATATCTGCGATAACAAAGCTGCGGTCGGTATCAACACGAACTACACCTAGATTTGGGTGTAGGGTAGTAAATGGATAATCTGCTACCTTTGGTTTTGCTGCTGAGACTGCACGAATAAATGTTGATTTACCTGCATTAGGCAATCCTAATAAACCTACATCGGCAAGTACTTTTAGTTCCAAACGTAGGGTATGGCGTTCACCTGCTTCACCTTTAGTCGTTTGGCGTGGAGCACGATTGGTTGATGATTTGAAATGGATATTACCTAATCCACCATTACCACCTTTAGCAACAATAAACTGTTGTCCTAATTCATTAAGATCAGCCATCACCAAACCAGTTTCTTCATCCACAACAGTAGTACCAACAGGAACACGGAGATAAATATCTTCGCCTTTATGTCCATAACAATCAGCACCACGTCCATGTTCACCATTTTTGGCGGCATATTTTTTTACAAAACGGTAGTCGACTAAAGTATTAATGTTATTGTCGGCAACCATGATAACTGAACCACCTTTACCGCCATCACCACCATCTGGACCACCTTTTTCAATAAATTTTTCGCGGCGAAATGACATACATCCATTACCACCATTACCTGCGATTACTTCAATTTTTGCTTCGTCAATAAATTTCATATATGAATCTTCTTTGTTTTTTAAATGATTATATTATCATGTGATAATATTGATTAAATTGTTCTTGTGTCGTCTTTAGGAGACCAATTAAAGTCAGGATTTTACCATACATCTTGTCTAAGATTCTGATTTCACTAATTTGATGTGCGTGATTGGCAAATGAAAAAGAGAATATTATTAATCTAAATAAGTTTGGTCTTGATATAAAAAAACCCTGCGAACATATAATTGCAGGGTTTATAATTCTATGCGTAAGATAGAGATGCTTATTCAGCAGCTTCAATACTCACGATGCGACGGTTAAATTTACCACCAACTGAGAATTTTACTACGCCATCTTCTTTAGCAAATAAAGTATGATCTTTACCCATACCTACATTTACACCAGCGTGGAATTGAGTACCACGTTGACGTACGATAATGCTACCAGCAGAAATTAATTGACCACCGTAAGCTTTAACACCTAACATTTTAGGATTAGAATCGCGTCCGTTTTTTGAACTACCACCGGCTTTTTTCGTTGCCATATTCGTTGCCCCTCTTAGTTATTGATTGAGTCAATCGCTATTTCAGTATAGTACTGACGATGACCTTGATGTTTTTGATAATGTTTACGACGTTGCATTTTGAAAATGCGTACTTTTTTATGACGACCTTGATTTACAACTGTCGCTTCAACTGTTGCACCAGCAACTAGTGGAGTACCAATAACTACGTTTTCACCGTTAGCAACCATAAGTACTTCTGATAAAGTAACTTTGCTTCCGATTTCTGCAGGTATCAGTTCTACTTTTAATTTTTCGCCAACGGTAACTTTGTGTTGCTTACCGCCAGTTTTTATGACCGCATACATCGATATAAACTCCTAAAGTTTAGTTATGTTTTTAAATAAATGAGGGCATCATTCTAACATGTTATTGTTAAAAATGCAATTGATTTGTTATGTATTTAGCTGTTTATGTTAGTGTTTATTGGGTTTACCACCTAATTACACTAGGCGAACATCAATAATTTCATATTCTTTTGTACCACTTGGGACTTTTACTTCAACCACATCGCCACTATGTTTGCCAATTAGGCTTCTAGCAACTGGCGTGTTAACAGATATTTTGCCTTGTCTTACATCTGCTTCATCATCACCAACTATTTGGTAACTGATTTCTTCTTCGCTCTCTAAATCGAGTAAATCGATAGTAGCACCAAATACAACTCGTCCATCATTTGCTAATGTATGTATTTCAATGACTTGTGCTTGTGCTAGTTTGGATTCAATTTCAGCAATTCTACCTTCAATAAATGCTTGGCGCTCTTTGGCTGCATCATACTCGGCATTTTCAGAAATGTCACCATGCGCTCGGGCTTCTGCTATGGCTTGAATAACGTTACTACGCTCTGGACCTTTTAGTCTCGCTAGTTCTTCTTCAAGAAGCTTGGCACCATTTTTAGTCATTGGGAATTTTTGCATTATGATTTATACCTCAAGTTATTTTATTACACAAACGAAAAACCGAGAGCAAGCTCTCGGTTTTAATCGCTATCACACGCCCGTTAGGACGTCCAGAATTATTTAGAAGCTTCTGGTTTTTCAGCTTTTTCAGCTTTAGCGTGAGCTGGTTTAGAAGCAGCTTTTTTGTGTGATTTTTTGCTAGATTTTTTGTGTGCTTTAGAAGTAGCAGGTTTTTCAGCTTTAGCAGCAGGAGCAGAAGCTTCAGCAGCGAAAGCAGAAGTAGCGAAAGCACCAGCGATCAATACAGCTAATAATTTTTTCATAAGAATTCCTTAAAATTAAATTTTAAATTTAGATTAATAATTTATATATAAATTATCGGAAAAATATTTTCATCGATAATCAATCTACCGTTATTTTACTGGATAGTAATGTTGCAGTGCAACTTTTTTTAGAAATACTCTTATAAAAATTACCTGAGTCCTCACTTTTTTATTTTTGCTGAAAGTGAGAATAATAGATCTTTAACAAATAAGTAATTAAAAAATAAAAAAGGCATAAG
>RXKA01000207.1 GCA_003962985.1 Pseudomonadota bacterium
TTTATAATAATGGAAACAAGATTTGCGGGATATTGGTTGAAAATGTCTTGCGTAATCAACAAAATAATGTAGTTATTGGCATTGGCTTAGATAATATTGGCAATTGGGAACGAAATCAGTTATTAGCTAATCTCGTCCGCGAGGTGGATAATTCATTGCGTGAATACCAATTATTTGGATTTCCACTACTACGACGTGAATGGCTAGACAACTGCATACACTATCAAACACAAATCACACTAACGCAAGATAATCAATTCCTCGCACAAGGAATGCATTGTGACTTGAGTGAAACAGGTGAGCTAGTAGTAAAAACGGCTCAAGGAATACAAAAATTCTCTAGCTCAACCATTAGCTTAATTATGGATAGCAAATAACTTCACTCAATCACTAGATCATGCACAGGATGCTGGCAGATCTCCATGAATCGCATGAACTCTGCCAGATTTACTACCAATGTTTCTGTATTAATCAATGGATGAAAACTGATTTTATCCACGGTTAATAATGCATTATCAATAATCACGCGTACGAAACAAGCACTGTCATTTATAATTGCAAATGGACTGACACTACCAGGAGAAATACCCAGATAGTGTTGTAATTCATCAACTGATGCAAATGATAATCGTTTACAGCCAATTAAGTTCGCAATCTGCTTTAAATTGATTTTCTTATCATCTGGAATCACTAACAGATAGAAGTCTTTCTTCGGACCTTTTACAAACAGATTCTTACAATGTGCACCCGCGATTTGTGCTGCATACAACTGTACTTCAGCCACTGTTGCTACTGGTGGGTGAATAATCGATTCGTATTCAATACCATGCTCCTCTAACATAATGATAAGATCATCACGTCCTTTAATATTGGTCATATTTTATCCTGAGAACTAAAAAATCACTGAATATAAAACCAGAAATATAATTTGTATCATTGTTACCATCAGACCATTTTTTATCATAGCTTTGATATTTGAACTTTCAGCAAATCCCATCGCAGCAAACATATTGGCACCAGGAATCGCAAAGTTAGTAATTCGCGTTGCTAGTAGCATACTGAATGCAAAAGTTGTTGCAGATAATTGCAAAGCGATTACTGATGGACTAAACATTTGGTATAGCATTTTGATAACTGCCGCCGATGCTGCTGGCATACCAAATGCACCAGTTAGACCGATCAAAATCGATAAAATTGACTTCCCGCCCATCCGTTGTAATGGCTCAAAGACCTTTAATAGCGCATCAAAGCCACCCGCGCTTTGTACCAAATCAAGCATTGGACCTAATAAAATAAAAATAACAAATAAATGAAAGTTCTTTTTCATTCCGTCAACGATAAGTTCGAAAATACGTGTAAGTTTTAACCCGCCAACAATTCCAGTGCTAATTGCCAAGGATAACATAACAAAGATTACATATGAAGTTTTAGCTTTATACATCAATCCATACACGACACAAGCCGCAAAAGCTAACGCAAAAAAGATGGTCGCCCTAGATTGACGTTTTGTTGGGGTAAATTGCTCGGCATCTTCAGCATAATTAAATAACTCTTGTGGGTATTGGCGTTGTAATTTACCTGCCATAATCCACGTCACAATTAAAGTTACCGCAACAATCGGCAATGAGGCATGGGTTAACATAGTACCATAAGTTAATCCAGTCACACCAAGAAGTGCAACTACTGGGGGTGCAAATGGACCAATAATTAATGCTTCTTCACCAGCTGCTTGCATTAAAACTGCGAGACTAGGTCGCGATAATCCTACGCTGGATGCAATCGGACGTAAAATAGGTGCTAAAATTGCTAGTCCACCTGCCAAAGTTCCTAATATAGCAACAATAACTGTCGATGAAATTACCACGCCAATTTTAACTCGAGTTTGTGTATTGACACCAATACTGTAAACAATTTTATGCACCAAAGTATGACTAACCTTAGTTTCAGTTAATACCTCACCCAAGCCGCGCCCAAGCATGATGATAAAACCAACCAAAGCAAGAAATGATCCCAATGAACTTTCAAGAATCTTTCCCATTTCAAGTGGCGTTGACAGATTAAATAAAAAACCTAGCGCAACACCAATTGCAGTCGCAATTAGAGGATCAACATTGCGAAAAACCAAAATGGTATAAATCACAATCACTGACAAACTCGCTAATTGGAAATAAAAATGCCAATCCATATTAAACTCCAACCTTCAATAATGGTTCTAAATTTTCAATATGAGTTATGCCTAAACCTGCACCCTCACCAAGCGTTAATTCTGCACCTGACAATGTAACACCACCAATAACTGGATTTGTCTTAATCATAGCAATAGGGTCTAAATCAACAAATTTAATATTACTCCGTCCAACTACAAAACTTGCCATTGCCGCAACTCCGATTGGAGACTCTAGCATGCACCCCGCCATACACGGTGTATTATGTGCGGTGGCTAAATCATAAATAGCCCTAGCTTGATAAATTCCACCAGATTTCATTAATTTAATATTAATGCCATCGGCTATCTTGTCAGCTAATATCTTAGTAGCATCACGTAAATTAAAAACTGACTCATCAGCATAGATCGGTAGCTTGGAATTATCACGGACAAATTTCAGATTGTCATAGTCCCATGCCTTAACTGGTTGCTCAACCATTGCAATACCTAGTTTACTTTCTACTAAGCTATCAATGATGTTTAATGCGGATTTCGCATCCCAACCTTGATTGGCATCACTAAGAATATTTATCCCAAAACCAACGGCGGCACGAATGGCTTGTAAGCGTTCGATATCTTCCTTAGGATTTAAACCAACTTTAATCTTCAGCGTCTCAAAACCTTGATTAACAAATAATTGTGCATCAGCCACCATTGATGCTGCGTCTTTAACACTAACGGTGGTCAAAATTTTTAATTTATTGGCACCACCACCCAAAAATTTATATAATGGTACATTCAAATTTTTTGCAACTAAATCATGTAACGCAATATCTAATGCCGCTTTAGCTGATGAATTATTAACTACACTATGTTGCACCATTAATAATAACTCTTCATAATTGGCAATTTCTTGACCAACCAATTTATTGGCAATAATCTGTAGCGCACCAATAATTGATTCTTGGCTATCACCAGTAATTACTGGCGTAGACGCAGCAGAACCATAACCAATACAGCCATTATCCGTATGAAGCATAATAACAATATCTTCAACATGTTCAGTGCGGCGTAAGGCTGTGATAAATGGACGTATCAACGGAATCTGTAATTTTGCAAGCGTAAAACCAACTATTTTCATACTTCCGCAACCTTTCCCTTAACTGGGCATGGATGACCATGTTCATCGATTGCCACGTAGGTAAAAATACCGCTAGTTACGTGCTTAGCTTCTCGCGTAATATAAGAATACGTCCATGCTTCGATCTGAATTTTCATCGAGGTACGTCCATGAGAAATTAATTCTGCATAACACGAAACCATATCTCCAACCTTAACGGGGTTAATAAATGACATACTATCAATTGACACCGTAACTGCGCGTCCACTCGTTGAATTACTTTTGGCAACAATTCCACCGCCTAAATCCATCTGAGACAACAACCAACCACCGAAAATATCACCATTCGCATTAGTATCACTTGGCATGGCAATGGTGCGCATTACCAAATCACCTTTTATTTGCTGTTCCACTTCTTTCATAACCTAACTCCCTTTATTTTGTTACATAGCTCTACATTATTAATCAACAGGTACTTGTTCCACATTGTAGTGATTGTTGAACCTTTTCAAACTGCTCTAATTTAGGTAATAACTCATTACGATTAATAAACCCATAGGTTTGTAAATTTTGAATTGGACGACCAGAACTATCAAGCATCAATAATGTGGGTAACGCAAAAATCCCATAGCGTTGTTGCATAATCTGTATATCTGGTGTATTTTGCGTGACATTCACTCTAATCATCGCATATTTACGAAAATGATTTTGAATAGCAGGATCAGAAAAAGTACGTAAGTCAAGTTCTTTACATGCTGAACACCAATTAGCATAAAAATCCAAAATTACAGGTTGATGTTTGAGTTGAGCTTCATGTAATTTTTGTTCTAATTCACTAACCGTTGTAACTGTCACAAATTGCTCGTCAACTAAATGCATAGTTTGATCACTACGATATTTATACAAACCAAGTGCCGTTAAAACTACTATTCCGATAAGAATCTTGGCTACCTTCGGTTGTCTTAATTTATCGATATTCCCACCCAAGATAATAAGACTAATACTCGTAAAAATAATGATAATTAGGTCATCATAACCACTAACTATTTTACTAATCATATATGCCGCCATAGCTAGCATGATTAACCCAAGCATTTGTTTGGTTACTAGCATCCAATTGCCACTTTTAGGTAAGAAACGTTTACCAAAAACCGCAATAATCAGTAATGGAATCCCACTCCCAAAGCCAAGCGCAAACAATGCAAAACCACCTAACAATTTATCCCCAGTAGTACTAATATACACCAATGCTCCAGCTAGTGGCGCCGTAACACAAGGAGAAAGAATCAAATTAGATAAACCACCAATAATAAATGAACCAAGAATTGAACCACTACGTTTATTATTCACTGAATTATTTAAACGCTGTTGAATCACAACAGGTATACGTAATTCAAACCAGCCAAACAAAGATAGCGCAAAAATAGCAAACAGCAGCGCTAGAAACACGCTAATCCAGACCCCTTGAAACCATGCTGAGACACTATGTCCGATAACGGCAGCTAGCACTCCAGCTATTGCATAGACTACAGCACCACCCAAAATGTAACTCAGAGCTAAGATAAAACTTCGTTTAGTAGAGATATTATTCCCAGCAACAATACCAATCAATACTGGTAATAACGGAAATACGCATGGTGTAAACGCTATTAGTAATCCAAGAGAGAAAAAGCTAACAATAACCAGCCATGAACTTTGCATAAAATAATTATAACCAGAATCAGTTATACTAACACTGACATTATCATTAACCATCGGATTGGTTACTGGCGAAGCAGTATTACTTACCACACCACTATTTAGGTCAATCTTTTCATGCTGATGTTGTTCAGGTAAACATAGGCTATTTCCCTTACAACCTTGATAATTAATATCAAGAGTTAATTTGCCTGAAGCATAATCAATAATCGGTACTTGTATCGCCACTGAGTTTTCATATATTGCAGTCAAATTATGATCATCATTTGGAACTATTTTGGCATCAGGTAACACTGGAACACCTAGTTTAACGTCACTATCCTCAGCTGAGACAATCTTAATCTTACTTTGATATAGATGATAACCATCGGCAATATTAAATTTAACCCACATATAATTATGATTTTGGGATTCAATTTTTAAGGCAAAAGCTTGTGCATCCACGAGTGAATCCATGGCACAAGCCTGAGCAATAAATAATAAACCCAATATAAACTTACAAACTCTTTTCAACATTAAATTAATTCTTTCTGTGAACATTCCAGCTCAATACAAAAAATCCCGCCGCCAAAAATGAGGAAATAATCAACATAATAAAGCCACTATCCCAACCCCAATTTTGAACCAAATACCCCATTAGAGCTTCAGCACCCATCGTACCAAAAAAATATCCAAATAAACCAGTAAATCCAGCCGCAGTACCACCTGCTTTTTTAGGGACTAAATCCAAAGCAGCAACCCCGATTAGCATCACAGGTCCATAGATCATAAAACCGATTACTCCCAATGAAATCATTGTTACAATCTGGTTTTCTGACTGCCAATACACCACCATTCCCAAAGCAATAATTATCATCGAGATAAAACCTAATGGCGAACGACGACCAGAGAAATATTTATCAGATAACCAACCGATGAGGATAGTACCAGGGATTGCTGCTAACTCAAAGAAAGCAAACCCAAGACTACTATACCAATTACTAAAATGTTTGACCTTAGTTAAATAGGTTGGAGCCCAATTTAAAACCCCATAACGAACACAATAAACAAAAACATTTGCTAATGCCATGAACCACACGTATTTATTAACTAGCACATAATCAAATAAAATTTGCCGCCCAGTCATCTCTTGTTCACGATCGGTTAAATCATGTTCAACATCTTTGGATGGATAGTCATTACGATAAACTTCAATTGGTGGTAAACCAACAGACTGCGGCACATCACGCCCAGCGATCAAAACAAAAATTGCAACAATAATCGCACATGCTGCTGGTACATAGAAAAGCCCATGCCACTGACCAAATAATGCCACCCCAATAATGACAATCAAAGGTAAAATCCCTGCACCGACATTATGTGCAGTATTCCAAATCGCCATTTTGGTACCACGTTCACCATCAGAAAACCAATGCGTCATAATCCGACCACATGGCGGCCACCCCATTCCTTGTACCCAACCATTCAAAAGCATCAGTACAAAAATAGCACCAAAAGTCATAAAGCTAGGGACTAGAAGATTACACAATGCAGATAAGATAAGCCCAATAGCAAGGAAATAACGCGGATTACTCCGATCTGAAATATTTCCCATAATAAATTTACTTAAACCATAAGTTACCGCCAAACCAGATCCTAATAACCCAACCTGCGTCATACTAAAACCATCTTTAAGCAACTCTGGTTTAGCTAGCGCCAAAGTACTTCGGACAAAATAGTATGCCATATAACCGATATAAGCGGTTAAAAACAGTTGTAATCGATAACGCTTATATTCTTTATCAATTTTATCTTTTGACAGCGGTGATATGTATGCAGCAGGCTTGAGAAATCCAATCATAAACGCTTTTCCTTATGGTAGTTAATATTTGATTTTACCAGAAAACTTGACTAAAAACATAAATTATATTCTATGTAGTTAGTGACTTTAAAACTGTCGTGTTAATTTCACTAGCTGCATAATTGCTACTGAGATTTCTTCAATTGATTTATGATTGCTATTAATAAACGGCACACCACAGGTATTCATAATTTTTTCAGCAGCAGCAATTTCCATCTGACAGTTTTCTAAAGATGCGTATTTAGTACCTGGCATACGGTTAGTCCGTAGTTTTTGCAGGCGCTCTGGCTCAATACTCAGCCCAAATAATTTATGATGATATGGCACCAACGACTTAGGTAAATGGCTACTTAATAAATCATTTTCAGCAAGAGGGTAATTAGCAACTTTTATGCCATAATTAACCGCTAAATAAATACTTGTTGGGGTTTTACCTACGCGTGATACGCCAATAATGATAATATCTGCATCATCATAGTTCTTACAGCTCACACCATCATCATTATCTAGTGAATAATGAATAGCATCAATGCGATGATTATATTTCTCTTCATTGCCGATACTGTGTACTTTACCCTCAGCCATTTCAGCCGTTAATCCAAATGCATTTTCTAATGTACCAATAAATGCTTCAAAAAAATCTAAATGAATCGCATAATCAACTTTTAGCATTTTGCGCAGCTCTGGATTTATCATACTTGAGATGATTATTGGCTTATGACCATCCATTAAATAGCGGTTACGCACTCTAAGTAATGCCTTACCAATTTTAGTTGGCGTATTCGCAAAAGGAAAACTATCTTTATGGAATTCTAACTGAGGAAATTTCACCAGTAACGCACTACCTAATTTTTCAGTCGTAATACCAGTTTGATCAGAAATATAAAATACGCTATGCATAAACATCACACTTTCAAAATAGTCTATAATATCTTACTTAATAGTAGATATTATAAAGGCTTATTACCATGTTTACATTTATATTTAATAAAATAAGTGCTCGCCTGACATTTATTCTCATTACACTCTTTTGTTTTGGGAGTGTTGGTTATGCAATTTATTCACAAATATTTAACCATGCGGAACCATGCCCATTATGTATAGCACAACGAGTAGTTTACGCTGTTATCGGTATATTCGCATTAGTTGGAGCGATTCACAATTGTAAAAAATATGGTAATATTTTCTATGGATTGTTAGTTAGTGGCTTTGGTGGCGCGGGAATTGCAATTGCCCATCATCATGTTTGGTTACAAAGCCTACCGCCTGAATTATGGCCTGCATCATGTGGTATGCCATTAACGATAATGTTCCAACAAATGCCAATAACAGGATTTTTGCATACAGTATTAACTGGAACTGCCGAATGTGCAATGGTTGACTGGAAAGTATTTGGAATTTCAGGTCCATTAGTAAGTATGTATGGTTACATCTTGGTAACCATTGGTGGTGTTTATACGATACTCCGCGCAATGATGTACAAAAAACGTGAGTACTATTATTACTAACTAACGGAACTACAATAATTTTAAGTTCCATTAGTTATCAAAATCTAAATAGAAACAATGCTAATTAGTGCGCTTCCTGAATTGCCACCGCCACCGCTACGGTAGCGCCAACCATTGGATTATTCCCCATTCCAATAAACCCCATCATTTCTACATGGGCAGGTACTGAAGACGAACCCGCAAATTGCGCATCAGCGTGCATCCGTCCCATCGTATCAGTCATACCGTAAGAAGCAGGTCCAGCCCCCATATTATCTGGATGAAGCGTCCGTCCAGTACCACCACCTGATGCAACTGAAAAATATTTTTTGCCCAATAACTGACGTTCTTTTTTATAGGTTCCAGCCACTGGATGTTGAAAACGAGTTGGATTAGTTGAATTGCCAGTGATTGAGGCATCAACGCCTTCATTATGCATAATTGCTACGCCTTCACGAACATCATCAGCACCATAACAACGAACATTGGCACGTTCTGAACTCGAATACGCCTTTTCTTGTACAATGTGTAAATCACCGCTATAATAGTCAAATTTAGTTTGGACATAGGTAAAACCATTAATTCGTGAAATAATTTGTGCAGCATCTTTACCCAAACCATTTAAAATCACACGTAATGGTTGCGTTCTTACCTTATTAGCTGAACGCGCGATCCCAATAGCACCTTCAGCTGCAGCAAAAGACTCGTGTCCAGCTAAAAAAGCAAAACACTGTGTTTCTTCGCTAAGCAACATTGAAGCTAAATTACCATGTCCTAAACCGACCTTACGATCTTCCGCCACAGAACCAGCAATACAAAACGCTTGCAATCCCTCGCCAATAGCTTTGGCTGCTTCAACCGCGTTAGTTGCACCTTTAACTAGAGCAATCGCAGCCCCTAGAACATATGCCCATTTGGCATTTTCAAAACAAATCGGCTGAATTTTCTCGGAGATTTCATAAGGATCAAAACCTTTGTCAAGGCAAAGTTTACGCGCTGCATCTAGATTAGGGATATTATACTGCGCTAAAACCGAGTTAATTTTGTCAATTCGACGATCATAACTTTCAAATAATTGCATCTTATTTTCTTTCCTAAAATTATTCTGCACGAGGATCAATATAACGTGTGGCATCAGCGAAACGCCCATAGGTACCAGTAGCTTTTTTAAGTGCATCATTGGCATCTACACCTTTTTTAATTGATTCCATCATTTTGCCCAAATGAACAAATTCATAACCAATAATTTCGCTACCATCATCTAATGCAACTCGAGTTACATAACCTTCAGCTAATTCCATATAACGCGGACCTTTAGCAACCGTACCGTACATAGTTCCAATCTGGCTACGTAAGCCCTTACCTAAATCCTCAAGTCCAGCACCAATCGGTAATCCACCTTCTGAGAAAGCAGTTTGTGAACGCCCATAAACGATTTGCAAAAATAATTCACGCATTGCAGTATTAATTGCATCACAAACTAAATCAGTATTTAATGCTTCAAGAA
>RXKA01000037.1 GCA_003962985.1 Pseudomonadota bacterium
ATATTCCTAATATTGCTTATGATGCTATTGACAAAGGTTTACAGCATTATAGTATAGAATATGCATGGAATAAGAGCAGTCCATGGTTATCGGTACGCGATCCTTTAGATCTATATAATAATGCTAAAGCACGCCCAATCAAAATAGTTATGCCTGACTTGAACGATAAAATTGAAGCGGATAAAATCTTGCAACCACCTGCGAGCTTCCCAACAGATTGGCTACCAAAAGGAGGTTGGAGCCTTGACACAGCAAAAGGTCATTACCATGCAACTGACACATTTGTTGATTGGATAGTATCTAAGCCTGCACCACAAGGATTATCATTACCTAATAATCAAGGTAGATTTGTGACTTGGGGACTTAGTAATGAGAGCGGGTTCTCATTTACAAACATCAAACACAATCAGAATCTGCTGAAATAAATAATAGAGACCATCAAGGTCTCTGTTATTTATGCTACAATTATGTACCAAATTCAAATAATATGTATAGATCTTAAATTAACTGTTATATTAAGTTGGAATTAATTCAAGCCGTACAATTCATTATCCTTGTACCAAATTCTTGGTTGCACATACCACTACAATACGACTTTTACTCAAAACACTATTTTGTGATATAAATATTGTTTACATATTCAACAGTTATTTATTTTCCTATACAATTAAAGCTCCAACATAAAATTTTACCCCTATATAATTTATGGAAGGTTGACAAAATCGCCAATTTTAAAACCCATGTGACAGGTTCGATTATTTCAGGAGCCATGTTCACTACTTTTGCACTACCCAACTCCGAACTAAATATCAAAGTCTTCGGTATAGCTGTGCTATTGTCGTTTATTGGTGGAATTTTGCCTGATATTGATTCAAGTACGTCTAAGTCACAAAAAATTGTCTCAGCATCAATATCCTGTATTTTTAGCCTCGTTTATATCATCCTTACTCATGATATCACTTTCAGAAATCTGCTAGATACCCTCGGAATGTTTACATTTATTAATCTATTACTACGCTGGGTCATTTTTAAATTTACTATTCATCGCGGTATATTTCACTCAATACCAGTGATGTTTATCTGGAGCTTAACCTTATCGTGGTTCAGTTATAGTTTGCTTAATATTGATGCATATCATAGTGTCGTATATGGAGGGATTCTCGGGATTGGGTTTTTAAGTCATTTGCTTTTGGATGAGCTATTTAGCGTTAATTTGGCAGGACTAAAAATCAAAAAATCATTTGGAAGCGCCCTAAAATTATTCAGTCGTAATCTAACTGCCAGCATACTTGCTTACATCGGTGCCATATTTCTATTAACAATTAATCCTCCGATGCTACCTGTTATCATACAATTAAATAAGAACATATTGCATAATCAACAATACTACAGCCAGATTATTAATAATAGCGTTATTACTCTCAAAAATACACATAATAAATTTACCAGCTAATAATTAGAGCTCTCTTAATTATTCATCAAACGGATAATGCGCATCCTGTAAAATCTGCAAATCATAAATATTTAAGTTTAGCTCACGGAGTATCGTCATTAGCGTTGTAATACGCACCTGACTCTGCCCTAGCTCAATTTTACCTAAGCCATTCTTGGTTATATTACACCGCCACGCTAATTCTTCTTGTGACAAATGCAACACTCTACGTTGGTTTCTGATTAATTGCCCTAACTGAGTTAGGAATAGTTTTTCACTCATATAGTATCCATTTTTATTGAATACTAATGCATCTACACCTCAATTACAACCAACAATTGTTGGTATTATCATGTTATAATACATGGTTATTTAAATAATCGGGAGTTTCAGGCTAAAAATTAACTAATTAGGCATGAAATAACCAATTCTTAACCATAATTGATTAAAAATGCGTCATAACTAAAATAAAAAATCAGTGTAAAAATGTAACACTTTTATAGGAAAACAAAATGAGAAAACTAGTCTATGCATTATTATGTATGTCTCTAGCCAGCTGTGGCGGAGGTAATAGTAGTGGTGGTGATGGTAATAATCCGAACTCCATTGAACCAAATCAAACATCTGATTTAACTACTGGTGGTACTGTTACTTATTTAACCACTCCTAGCACTATATCTCCTAGCCAACCAATTAATACCAGCATAACCATTAACGGTACTAATGGAACTCAATATACCGTAAGTTATGGTGTGAACCAAGCAAATACAGCAAAATTACAAAATCTAAAAGCAAGCAATCAACCAACTGTTACAACGTCACCAGAACCATGCATCATAAATGGTTCTGGGTCGTGTAGCGTATCAATTTCTACAGGTAGTGCTTACAATGGCATATATTCTTTAGTGGCAAATGTATATGTCAATGGTACATTGGTATCAAATAATGAACCGTTACAAATTACGGTCACTGGAAAAACGCCAGAACCTCAGCCTACACCAAATAATAATTGGATATCAACAGGATTAAAAGATTTTATAACAAATAACAATTTGAGTAATTATACTTTTAGACCAAATCAAAATTTACAAAATAATGGATATATGTATTACCATGGTACTAATGGTAATAATAATGTAATACTTGAATATGATCTAAATAAAAATAGTTGGACAAATATTACTCTGAATCTTAATCAATTAACAAATAATATGGGATATTATTTATTTGTAGTAAACAATCAACTGATTGCACAGACCACCACTAGTCTGTTTATGTTCTCCAATAATACATGGTCGTCGATAGGAAGCGTTGCTAATGGATATACTATAGAACTCCCTGCTAGTCCTGGTTCTAGATATACTTGGCATAATAACAATCAACTTGGATTCTTGGCAGGTGATTCAAATAACAATTATAAAGTATATATCTTATCCAATAATCAGTTGATAGATAAAACTCCTACTCCAATACATAGTACAAAGCATTTATCGTCGATAGTTTTAAGTGGAACAACTCCTATAGAGTGGTTGGTTACTGGCTATGGCGTATATTACATGAATAGTATAGATCCGATTGTTATTGATACTGATGACTACAATGGAAGTGGTGTATATAGTTTTGCAAATAATAAATTTATTATTCAATTAGGTAATCAATATTTATGTACAGCTAGTGGTTGCCATATTATTACAGGTCAAGGCTTCGATCTAAATCAAGCAAGGATGCCTGCAATATTTAGTAGTATGACACTAAGTAACGGTAATATCCAATATAGTCCAGATTATATTAGCTTTATGTTAAATGATAGTTTAGGAATTTTAACAAATTACACTTGTAAAATTTCAGATGAGGGTGTTTTAAGTAATTGTAGTATGGTTGGTAATAGCATTACTCCTATTTTGCCACAACAACAAGGATACCATGATGAAGCATTACAAATGTTTTATTCAACAATAAATGGTGTTGGTATTGCTATTGGTGAGCGAAGTACAGGTAGTAGTGACTCTGGTCGTGATAGTAATTTATATGGTTACTATCAATTTAATGGACAACAGTGGGTAGATACCGCCCCAAATTACTTTGATTTAGTATCTCTAAATAATTTTAGTATTTATGGATTGTGCCCATACAACACAAATACGCCATTGATACTAACAAATTATGATCATTATTCAAGTTCACCAAAAACTGGTAATTCATATATATCATACCATGGTCAATGGGTAGATATTAGCTCACCGAATGGTGACACCGTACAACCGATAATATCTAATACAATAACAACAGGAAAGTATATTGATAATCAAATCTATGGTTTTTATGCTGAATCTTTTGTTAACTATAATGTAGAAGAAGTATTTGTCAATAATTACCAATATAGTTGTAGTCAACAGTTCTAATATTAATTAAGACCATGCCTGAATCTCGTAATCTTGTATATTTCTAATTCAGGCATAAGTCACTAATTTATTGGTATATATAATATACTCGTATCATGTAAAGTATTTCATCAATTTTGTACTTTAATATGACTTTAGATTCAATATCATTAAATTAAAATAAAAAACCAGTGTAAAAATGTAACACTTTTATAGGAAAACAAAATGAAAAAACTAACTCATCTATTACTTTGCGGATGCGCAATATCTCTTATTTCATGTGGCGGAGGTAATAGTAGTGGAAGTACGAATAATGGCTCGGATGAACAAAGCTATCAAGTATTTGCAGAAAGTATTAACCAACAGATTCAGCAAATCCAAGTTGCAAACCCTGACATTAGCAGTACCTCTGTACTGCTAAGCTCCGATTATACATTGCAAAAGTCCCTATCTAGCGATATTGGCTATGATTACTTCATTATTGCAGAAAGCAATAATGAGTATATTGTGTACTGGCAAAATAAAATAACTCAACAATTAGAATCAATTAATCTAACTCAAACATTTAATACACAATATCCAGAACTAAAAGTACTTAATTCAATAGGAAAATCTAATATTATAGCAACCAAAGCAGGGTTATTATTTGTTGCTGCACCTATTAAATATGACCCTAATAATATTGTATCTAAAATATTTTTATTTAATCCAAGTAGCCCACATTATATTGATACGACGATTAGCAAAGATAATTATATTTATGATTTAATCATTAACAATAACCAACTAGTCGCTATGAATGGTGGATTTTATGAACATATTAATTGCCCGTCATGCGCATACATAAGTAGCTATCACAATGGAACATGGACAGATTTGGTTAATCAAGGTGAATTTAATCAGTACGATTTTTACAGTCTAAGCTCTATAGATAATAACATAACTATAGCAGGTATTGAAGAACCATCATCTGAAGCAGTACTATCATATGTTAATGGTACATGGAAAAATCAATCATATTTGATACCTAATGATCATGGTGTAATTACTTCCATCGAGCAGGCTACGAATAAAACAATTTATGTTGCAGACCTAGATAATAGTAATAAAAAACCATGTCAAAATAGTTACTATGGAACTGGTAGCATTAGCATGTATCAAAATGGCAAATTATCAACTCTAAACATTCCATTATTAGAGAGTGTTGGGGTCAACTTTATCACAATTACCACCAACTCAAGTGGTGGAGCATTTGCTAACATCAACTATAGTGCCACATGTGGCAGTGAGGCTGAATCTAATGCATTTATTGCTCTTAATTAATCGACTATAACCTTGATGGCTATCTATTCCATAGATGGCCATCTTCAACCAAGGAAACAACATGAATACAAATTACACGGTCTATGAAAATCATAATAACCCTCATGCTACAATACATAAAAATACTTGTAAGCAAATCTTAAAAAACGGCGGAACAGTACACTCTGGTGTACGTGATGGTTACAACACCTTTAGCACACTAGATGATGCTATAAAATATGCAGAAAGTACAGGGTTAAAATATAAAGCGTGTCACTTTTGTTTACGTAACGCATTAACTAGATAAAAAGGGAAATCATGACAAAAAAATCAAATCCAACTATAACAGATATAGCTGAAGCTATCGGGTTTCAATTAACTGCCTTAACAATATATTTTCTGGAATCAAATATTGTGGGTATCCCCAAGCGTTATGACAACGCCAAGAATTTACCGCTTAATAAATATGGTAGCAGCAAATTTTGTAAATTCAAAGTATCAGGTGTAGACTTAAACCATGGTGGTATTTACGTATTTGTAGTAAATGGCGAAGTAAAATATGTGGGTAAAACAAATCAAACGCTTGAAAAGCGCTTTAGTGCCAATGGTTATGGTAGTATCTCTCCACGTAATTGTTTCAAAGGTGGACAAAGTACTAATTGTAAGTTAAATGCACAAATGAATAATTGGTATAACAATAAAGATAAAATTGAGATTTATATCACTACCGACAAGCTAAGCGAAACCCAAATTAATACCCTTGAAGATTCATTACTTGCTACCTTTAATTTTGCATTAAATACGCAGAATAATTAATCTTGGCTTACAACAAAACATGCTTGATATTAATTTATAAAGCATGTTTTAATTACCATCAATCACCACGTAATATAACTCTTCATATATTCTGTTACCAAAATCTATGTAATAATATAAAATGTTGTCATTTAGTAAAATCATATAGAATTTTAAACTAATGGATTTTCGCCATGCATAAAGCAACTAAGAATAAACAATCCTTCAACCAAATTTGGCAAACAGAAGTTTTACAATATTGTACACCGCCAACAAAGATGCCTCCACAGATTCAAGCAGCAGAAAGTAACAACCCTTTAACTAATCTAGCAACCATATACGCATCACGAGTACTATTACTATTGTTAACAGCTTTTAAATATACCGATATTATCCCATCTAACATTAATACCTTTGATGAAGTTAAGTTATATTTGGATAAATTAAGTTCAATATCTCAACATCTACATCAACTTCTTTACCATGGATTGGAATTTGAACGTTTAGAGAAATTGAACATCACCTATGGCGCAGCATTTCCTAAACTTATCAGTATTGCACAACAGATTGACAGTGGCGTATCCAAATTCATGTTAGACAAAAAAGATAAACGCGTCACTATTCACGCTATTATAGACCTACTTCATGGATTTCGTTTCGATAATAACCTTGATATGTTATTTAATCTTCTAATTAAAACAAATGAAACGAATCAGAACTTGAAAATCTTAACTTTTGGTACCAAAAATTCATTATTAATTCAATCCATTAATAACAACTCTCAACTAGAAGCATATTCACATGATATTGGTCGGTGGCGTGAAAATTATCTACTGGGTTTACTTTATGACACGCCACAAAGTAAATCATATTTACAGGATATTTTGGGTCAAGAATCACTTCAAAATTTATCCTATGACTACATAGTACTTAGCGCCAATAGTACTAAAAAATTTCCTGATTACGACATTGATTATTACAAACGTTTTACCAATTTGAATGATGATAAAATCAATGAAGAGCTCAAAAGACTGCAACATATTTTTAATATTCATGAAGATATTCTTCGACTGAGAATGGGTAATTCAAATTTATTTTTATACCACATCCTTTTTGCACTCCAAAAATTAAAACCAAACACAGGACAATTATTTTTACTCATTAAAGACTCGGACTCATTTAATAACTATATAATGATTGAATATTTACAGACATATATCACAGGTATTATATATCTTAAGTCCAAGCACGAAAATCGAATCCTATACATATTAGAGTGGCAGAAAAAATTAAATCATCGAGAAGTTTACTATATCAATGTTGAACTCGATAAACCTAAAAATAATTTATACCAATATCTTCAAAGGTATAATGGTCAATGCGGCTCACCATGGAATTATTTACTTTCTCAAGACAATCTTTTACGAGTAAAAACATTTGATGATTTCTTTATCTCTGGTATAAAACTTCATAACCTCTATCAATTCAACTTATTTAATTCAGCCAGTCACCGAAACTCTGACAACATTGATAAATATTTTGATTTATTAAGATTTAGGTTACCAACAGTTGCACAGCATAATACAGTTACTCAATTTATTCAAATAAATACGGACAACTTACAACATGATACATTATGTAAACAACATCTCAAATACATTACGGAAGAGACATTCCATAATCTATTCATCATGTATAACGATGAATTAAAAGCAGGTGATATCATAATTAATCGTAAATATACACCTCATAATCTAAATTGTATTTTATTGGAGGATTCAGATTTCATCAATGAACTAGGCGATCCAATTAGATTAATACCAAATGATAATATCCATATCTTACGTTTAAATGATGACTACCGCAATGACTTTCTAAGTAAATATACAACTATCAGAAATTTTTACATTATTTTCCATCAACTAATTAAATTACATCTGCAAAATAAGCCACCCAAAAAATACCATACTTTTTCACATAAAGATATATCTTCTTTCATAATCCCAGCAATTTCCCCACAGCAACTAGATATATTAAGCGAGAAATATAATCAATATCGTTTATTACAAGAACGAATCCAGAGCACCCAAAATGAGTTACATAATATCTTAGATAGTCTAACAAAATAGATTCAATTGGGGAAATTTTTCCCCAGATATTATATTTATATTCCTTGTTATAATAATGCTATCTCAAAAATGAGTTAGGTTAAATAATTAGGGATAAACCATGAAAATAATAGCAATTATTGGATGTTGTAATGAAAAACTATCAGGACACCATCAAGCTAAAGATTTGTATATTGGAGATAGATTTAAAAAAGCATACAGGTATGCAAAAAATCTTGGCATTGATACCATTTTTATTTTATCAGCTAAGTACGGCTTAATTCATGAGAAAACTATAATTGAATCATACAATCTTGCATACAACGATTTATCACCCCTGCAAAAATTACAGCTTTCAGCACTAGCCCGTCAACAATTAAATGATTTAGCTACTCAATATAACTACGATCTACAAAATGATTTATTTGTTGTTATTGCTAGTAATAGTTATGTCTCAATTATTGATCAGGATATAAAGCATATATACACACCAATTGCAGGGCTAAAAATGGATGAAGCATTACAACACTTGGACGTTTTAAATAGCATTGATCACAAACAAAGTACTACTAACGATACACTTCCACAAATGTTTGCCAATTTACCAGAATCACAACTAATAGTTCGTGATACTTTGAGAAGTCGCATCATACGCTGTATCAAATCACTAATAGATATCGAACGTATTAAACATAACCATAACAGTTTTAGAATTGAATTTAGAGCAGGAAATATTGCCCAAATAATGCAATTAAATAAGCGCATCCCTGCGATATGCAATGCTATGCGTGCAATTATGAAAGAATTACCAAATTCTCGGCAAACTAGAAATACAATAAAACATTCAAGCAATTTATATATAGAGTACCAAATACCCGCTAATATTGAAGATATTAACCGCATATTTGATAAATTAATTTAGTCTAATTAAACTAAAAACGAGAGGGAACAAGTTCTATGACAAAAGTAAGTATCACTGAAGCAGCAAAACTAACTGGAATTAGCAAATCAACTTTATACTATCGTTATATCAAAACAGGGCTATTAAACGCTGAGTTCATTGATGGGGTACGCAGGATTGAATTAGCCGATCTAGTAAAACTAATCACACTCCACGGACAAGAAGATGATCCAGTAGAACTACATCAACCACAAATTAATCATGAGCGTCTTGTTACCCTTTTACGTCAACAGTTAAGTGAAGCCAATCAGCGTGAAAAATTACTAATTGCACAAATAGAGCGCTTAATATCAATTCAACAGACACTGGTAAATCAATATGCAACTAATAGTACTGATAATCTACTAGCCTAAAATCTGCAAAATACCAACGGATAATAAAACATAATACTCTCACCACAAATCTAAGTAAAATTATTTTTATAATCAAAACAATATTAGCTAAACTACCTCGCAATCAAATACACCAAGCATAAATATCAATCACAAAGAACTATATTTCAACATCTCACAAATTATTTACAATCATGATAGTAACTTATGTTATAATCATGCCCTTTCATTAGAGGAGAATAATAATGAACTCTCGGAGAAATCTAATCCTCTTTGCCGTATTTTTTATTATCTATGAATTCAATACGTATATTGCCAATGATATGATTATGCCTGGTATGATACAGGTTGTAAATGAATTTCATAGTCCGGTAGAGAACATCGCCAAATCATTATCGCTATTTATTATTGGCGGCAGTAGTTTGCAGATATTTTTAGGTCCACTATGTGACCGTTATGGTAAACGTAATATTTTATTAGCTGGTAATTTATTTTTCTTAATTGCTAGTGCAATTATTCCTTTTGTTACGAATATTGATCAGTTCTTAGCTGCGCGTTATTTCCAAGGTATTGGCTTATGCTTTATCTTTATTGGTTATGCAATGATTCATGAGCTATTTGATGATAAAACCGCGGTAAAATTATGCTCGTTAGTTTCAAATATTAGTGTTTTTGCGCCTTTGATTGGACCTGTGATTGGTAGTGCGATTATTA
>RXKA01000177.1:0-9820 GCA_003962985.1 Pseudomonadota bacterium
AATTGGCGTTTCCATAATTTCACCTGATGGCTTAGCCATCAAACCACGCATACCTGAAAGCTGTTTAATCTGCGCGATCGAACCACGGGCACCAGAATCCGCCATCATGTAAATAGAGTTAAATGAATCTTGCTCTACTTCTTTACCTTCGCGGTCAATAACTTTTTGTTTTGACAATTCATTCATCAAGGTTTTAGCAATGTCATCACCACAGCGACCCCAGATATCAATCACTTTATTATAACGTTCGCCTTGAGTTACTAGACCTTCATTATATTGTTGAGTAATTGCATCTACTTCTGCTTGAGCTGCTGAAACTTTATCATATTTAGCTTGTGGTACGTGCATATCATCTACACATACTGAAATACCACCACGCGTAGAGTATTGGAAACCAGTATACATTAATTTATCAACTAAAATTACTGTATCTTTAATACCACATTTACGGAATGATACATTAATTAATTTTGCCACTTCTTTTTTCTTCAGTGGTTTATTAATTAATTCAAAATCTAAGCCTTTAGGTAATAATTGCGCTAAAATTGCACGACCAACTGTCGTTGTACGACGTACCGTATGACCTACAAAATCATTTGGCGCTTTTTGGTACCATTCTTGTAAACGTACGGTTACTTGTGCATGTAAACCAACTTGATTAGTTTGATAAGCGCGTTCCAACTCTTTAAAGTTAGTAAAGATAGAACCTTCACCTTTATCATTAATCTTTTCACGCGTCATATAGTAAAGACCCAAGATAATATCTTGTGACGGTACTACAATCGGCTCACCATGAGCTGGTGATAAAACGTTATTTGATGCTAACATCAAAGTACGTGCTTCCATTTGAGCTTCTAAGCTTAATGGTACGTGAACCGCCATTTGGTCACCATCAAAATCGGCATTGAATGCAGAACATACTAATGGATGTAACTGGATTGCTTTACCTTCAATCAAGATTGGTTCAAATGCTTGAATACCTAAACGGTGAAGTGTAGGAGCACGGTTTAATAATACTGGATGCTCACGAATTACATCTTCCAAAACATCCCATACTTGTGGATGCTCTTGCTCTACCATGCGTTTTGCATATTTAATTGATGAAGCAATACCTAATGATTGTAATTTATGGTACACAAATGGTTTGAATAATTCCAAAGCCATAATTTTTGGTAAACCACATTGATACAAACGTAATGTAGGACCAACCGTAATTACTGAACGACCAGAATAATCAACACGTTTACCCAATAGATTTTGACGGAAACGACCTGATTTACCTTTAATCATTTCAGCTAATGATTTCAATGGGCGTTTATTCGCACCTGTAATCACTTTACCACGTTTACCATTATCGAATAATGAATCCACAGCTTCTTGCAACATACGACGTTCATTACGCAAAATAATCTCTGGTGCACGCAATTGAATCAATTTACGTAAGCGATTATTACGGTTAATTACACGGCGGTATAAGTCATTCAAATCACTTGTCGCAAAACGACCACCATCCAATGCTACTAATGGACGTAACTCTGGCGGAAGAACAGGAATTGAATCCATAATCATCCACTCTGGTTTCATTTCTGAGCGTTTGAAGCCTTCTAATACTTTCAAGCGTTTTGCTAATTTTTTCAAATTAGTTTCAGATTTAGTGGTTGCCATTTCTTCGCGAATATTAACAATCTCATTCTCTAAATCAATACGTTGTAACATTCTGCGAACTGCTTCAGCACCGATACCAACGTCTAATTTATCGCTTTCATCATTATCAACTAAGAAGTTATACTGTTCTGGCGATAAAATATCACCTTTCTTAATTGGAGTTTTGCCATCTTTTGGATGAACTGGTGGATCAATACGATCTAAAACTTCAATTACAGCATATGCCTCGAAATACAATACGTGTTCGATATCGCGTAATGGCATATCTAAAACCATACCCATACGAGATGGTAATGATTTTAAGAACCAAATATGTGCTACCGGTGAGGCTAATTCAATATGCCCCATGCGTTCACGACGAACTTTTTGTAATGTTACTTCAACACCACATTTGTCACAAATTACACCACGGTGTTTAATGCGTTTATACTTACCACACAAACACTCATAATCTTTAACTGGACCAAATATACGCGCGCAGAATAAACCATCCCGTTCAGGACGCAATGTACGATAATTTATCGTTTCTGGCTTCTTGATTTCTCCGTACGACCATGAGCGAATTTTCTCAGGCGAAGCTAAACCAATTCGGATATGTCCATAATGGTCATTACCATTATTTTTTTGATTAAAAAGAGTATTAAAATCAAACATATTTTCTACTCCAATAGCTGGTTTTTAATGAATCTTATTTAGTTTTTATAAGCCAAATATTTTATGACCTATAAGATAGACATCAAGACGTGAATAAATATCCACGTCTTTAACATCTTGAAGAAAGGTTTACTCTTCTAATTCCATATCAAGACCTAGAGCACGAACCTCACGAGTCAATACTCTAAATGCCTCTGGCATTTGTGCTGAAATTCTATGATCACCCTCTAACAAGCGCTCATACATTTCAGTACGTCCCTCAACGTCATCCGATTTAACAGTTAACATCTCTTGTAGGGTATAAGCAGCACCGTATGCCTCTAATGCCCATACCTCCATCTCACCGAAACGTTGACCACCAAATTGAGCTTTACCACCCAATGGTTGTTGTGTTACTAGTGAGTATGGACCAGTTGAACGTGCATGAACTTTTTCATCTACTAAATGATGTAAACGTAACATATACATATAACCAATGGTTACATGACGATCAAATGGTAATCCTGAACGACCATCATACAATTGTACTTGACCACTTGCAGGTAAATCAGCTAAAGTTAATAATTCTTTAATCTCTGACTCTTTAGCACCATCAAAGACTGGAGTTGCAAATGGTACACCATCACGTAAGTTATTGGCAAACTCTGCAAACTCAGTTTCATTTAATTGATTTAAGTCTTCTGGACGTCCAAATGAAGTATAAATCTTATTAATAAAATCTTTTACTTCAGCCATGTTACGTTGTTCACGTAACATATTGTCAATCTTACGACCTAAACCTTTAGCCGCCAGTCCTAAGTGAACCTCAAGAATCTGACCAATATTCATACGTGATGGAACCCCCAATGGATTCAACACGATGTCTACCGTACGACCATCTGCCATGTACGGCATATCTTCAACTGGTAATACTTTGGATACCACACCCTTATTACCATGACGACCTGCCATTTTATCACCAGGTTGTAAGCGACGCTTAACCGCCACAAATACTTTAACCATTTTGATAACACCATTTGGTAAATCAACACCTTGGTAAAGCTTATCTTTTTGAACTTTAAAGCGCACTTCTAATTCTGCACGTTTTTCTTCAATTGCTTTAACAATCATGTTAATTTTATCATTAACAGCATCATCTTTTACTACTATGGCTAACCACTCACGTTTTGAACGATATTCTGCTAGAACTTCTTCAGTAATTTTACCTTTTTTACCTAATTTGAATTCTTGACCTAATAAGTCAGCTTTCAAACGATCAGCAGCATCTTCTTCAATAATTGTCATTTGGTCTTTAATATCTTGACGCAAACGACTTAATTCAACTTCGATGTTTTCCAAACTACGTTGATCATGTTTACTACCATCGCGGTTAAATACTTGAACATCAATTACAGTACCACTAATACCAATTGGCACACGTAGAGAAGTATCTTTAACATCAGAGGCTTTTTCACCAAAAATAGCGCGTAACAATTTCTCTTCTGGAGTCAATTGAACTTCACCTTTTGGTGTAACTTTACCAACCAATACGTCACCATGAGTAACTTCAGCACCAATGTGAATAATACCACTTTCATCCAAACGAGCTAATTGCGTTTGCGATAAATTAGGAATATCACGAGTGATTTCTTCATCACCTTGCTTAGTCTCACGTGCAACTACATTTAATTCTTCAATATGAATTGAAGTGTATACATCACGAGCTACTAATTTTTCTGAAACAAGGATTGAATCCTCAAAGTTATAACCATTCCACGGCATGAACGCTACTAGAACGTTTTGACCAACTGCCAATTCACCCATATCAGTAGCTGAACCATCGGCAATTACATCACCAGCAGCTATCTTATCGCCCAAGTGTACAATTGGTTTTTGGTTAACACAGGTATTTTGATTTGAACGTTGGTATTTGATCAAATTGTAAATATCAATACCAAGATCATTACCAGTAATTTCTTCTTCATTTACTTTAATGATGATACGATTACCGTCAACATAATCAATTACACCACCGCGTTTAGCAGTAAGTAATGTTCCTGAATCAATTGCCGCAACACGTTCCATACCAGTGCCAACTAGTGGTTTGTCCGCACGAACACATGGTACACCTTGACGTTGCATGTTAGAACCCATCAGTGCACGATTGGCATCATCATGTTCCAAGAACGGAATCAATGAAGCTGCAACAGAGACAACTTGATTAGTCGCCACATCCATATAATCAACATCAGCAGCAGGAACTAGTGTTGTTTCACCTTTTTTACGAGCGAATACTAAGTCATCAGCAAAACTACCATCTGGATTCAAACGCGCATTTGCTTGAGCAATAATAACTTTATCTTCGTCTATGGCTGATAAATATTCCATAGTATCAGTAACTTTATGATTGTCTACTTTACGATATGGTGTTTCTAAGAAACCATGTGCATTTGGACGTGCATAAACTGATAATGAGTTGATCAAACCAATATTTTGACCCTCTGGTGTTTCAATTGGACATAAACGACCATAGTGTGTAACGTGTACGTCACGTACTTCAAAACCAGCACGATCACGAGTTAAACCACCTGGACCTAATGCTGAAATACGACGTTTATGCGTAATTTCTGCCAATGGATTGGTGTGATCCATAAACTGAGATAACTGACTAGTTGAGAAAAAGTCTTTCAAGCTAGAAGTAATTGGTTTAGCACTAATCAATTTATTAGGCAATAAATCTTTTTCTTCTAATGGTTGGCTTAATTTATCTTTAACTGCTTTATCAATTCTTGACAAACCAGCACGGAATTGATTTTCCACCAATTCACCGACGCCACGAATACGACGATTTCCTAAATGATCGATATCATCAACAACACCACGACCATTGCGTAATTCAACTAAAATAGCTAGCGATAAAACGATATCTTCTTTAGTTAATAATACTTCATCGTTGCTTGGATGATCCAACTTAGTTAATAATGCTCTAAACCACGCAGGTGTTTTATTATCCAATTCATTCAAGTAAGTACGCGAATTAAATTTAAAGCGACCAACTTGTGATAAATCATAAGTCTCAGGATTAAAGAATGTACGAATAAATACGGTATTCGCAATTTCTTCTGAATATGGTTCGCCTGGGCGCATCATTTTATAAATTTGATGAATCGCTTCAACTTGGTTTTCAGCAGTTTCTTTTGATGCTTCTTCATCACGTAAAGTATCAGCTAGGTATGAACCATGCTCTAAATCATTTACGTATAAAGTTTGTACTTCTTCGATTGAACTAATTAAAACTTGATTAACTAATTCTTCATTTAAAATCGAATTTGATTTTGCCAAAACCTCACCAGTATCAGGATCAGTTAAATCAGCACCTAAAATACGTCCATCTAAATCTTCAACTGGTACTTCCAACTCGGTAATGCCAGCTTTTTCTAAATCGCGAATATGTTTTGTCGTGATTTTTTTATCTTTAGCTACGATTAATTTACCTTCATTGTCAGTAATATCAACACGTGAAGTTTCGCCTTTTAATCTCTCAGCGATAATTTGCTTATAAATACGTCCACGACGAATTGAATAACTATCTTTGTCGTAGAATAAATCAATAATATCATCACGCGTATAACCAATAGCTTTTAATAATAAAGTGATGGTCATTTTACGACGTTTATCGATACGGAAATAAATCAAATCCTTAGCATCAAACTCTAAATCTAACCAACTACCACGGTAAGGGATGATTCTTGAAGAGTATAATAATTTATTTGCTGAATGATTTTTACCATGATCATGTTCAAAATAAACACCAGGAGAACGATGTAACTGGGCAACAACAACACGCTCATTACCATTGATAATGAAGGATGCCGTATCCGTCATGAATGGAATTTCGCCCATATACACATCTTCTTCTGTACTGTGTAAAATAGTTTTGAAATCATTTTCACGGTCAAACAAAGTTACACGAATCTTCGCATGCAATTTACCAGCATATGAGACACCGCGCAACAAACACTCATGTACATCAAATAAAGGCGGTGTTAGGCTATAACTAATGAAATCAAGGCGAATCGCGCCGTTGTTAGACAGGATGGGAAAGATATCGGTGAAAGCTTTTTGCAAACCAATGTTTTTACGCGCGCTGCTATTTACATTATATTGAAGAAATTCTTCATAAGAATTTCTTTGCATTGCCAACAAATAAGGCACTTGTAATGAAGCAGGTTGCTTGGCAAAGCTTTTACGAATACGTTTTTTTTCTGTGAAAGAATAGCTCATATGTAAAGCTCCGAAGACTATGTGTAAAAGAAAAAGGGAATAAAAATAACTACTTACATTGTATTAAATAATTATTTTAGCTTACCTTTAGATTTATAATTTAGCAAATACGGCAAAAGAGGCAACGTAAATGTTACCTCTTGGCAATAATTTTTTGATGAATAATCAAAAATTATTTCATCTCAGCTGTAGCACCAGCTTCAGTGATTTTCTTAACTAATGCTTCAGCATCAGCTTTAGAAATACCTTCTTTAACCGCTTTTGGTGCAGCTTCAACTAAACCTTTAGCTTCAGCAAGACCTAAACCAGTGATTTCACGTACAACTTTAATAGCTGCAACTTTGTTAGCACCAGCGCCAGTTAAAATAACGTCAAATTCAGTTTTCTCTTCTGCAGCAGCAGCGCCACCAGCAGCAGGACCAGCAACAGCAACAGCAGCTGCTGATACGCCAAATGCTTCTTCCATTTCTTTAACTAATTCTGACAATTCCATAACTGTCATTTGACCAACTGCTTCAATAATTTCTGCTTTAGTAATAGCCATTATAGACTCCTAATAACTTTTTAAAAATTTAATTCAAAACTACGCTACATAAAATAAATTATGCAGCCTCTTGCTCTTTTTTGTCTTTAAGCGCAGCAACTGCACGAACAAAACTTGCAGGAATTTGTTGCATAACACCCATAACCATAGCCAATAACTCATCACGGCTAGGAATAGATGCTAATTGTTTCACGCCAGCTACATCTAGTAACTGTTCGTTGTACATACCAGCAACGATATTCACTTTTGCATTAGCTTTAGCAAAATCACTAATGATTTTTGCTGCTGCAACTGGATCTTCAGAAACGCTGTAAATTAACTGACCAGACATTTGTTCAGCTAACGGAGCAAATTTAGTACCCTCAACCGCCTTACGTGCCAAAGTGTTTTTAATTACATGTAAGTAAACACCTTTCGCACGCGCTTCTTTACGAATTGCAGTCATAGCTTCAACGGTAACGCCAGCATATTCAGCAATAACGATTGTTTGAGCAGCACTAATAGTTTCTGAAACCTGAGCAACAACAACTTTTTTGCTTTCTAGGTTCAAACTCAAGGCTCAACTCCTAAAATGTAGTGGAATAAATTCGAGTATTAGAGTCGTAAAACTTTAATTTATTTCGTGAGATATCCACTATCTGCGTAGGACAATTTTAAGTTTTTGCAAACTCCTACGGTCTTTGATAATGATAAGGAATAATCCTTACCCCCCACTATGCTTAGAATAAACTTTACATAGTTATTAAGTAGTAGAGAAATATAAAATCTCTCTACTGTTCTTTAATTATTTTGCAATTGATGAAACATCAACTTTAACGCCAATACCCATTGTACTAGATACTGTTACGCGTTTCATATATTGACCTTTAGCTGCTGCAGGTTTTGCTTTTTGCAATACATCTGCCAACGCTGCTAAATTCTCTTGCAATTTTTCAACTGTGAAAGATGCACGACCGATAGTAGAATGGATGATACCATTTTTATCTGTACGGTACTGAACTTGACCAGCTTTAGCATTTTTAACTGCAGTAGCTGTATCAGCTGTAACTGTACCTACTTTAGGATTTGGCATCAAACCACGTGGACCTAAAATTTGACCCAAAGTACCTACGATACGCATAGTATCAGGAGTAGCAATAACTAGATCAAAGTTTAAATTACCTTTTTTAACTTCATCAGCTAGATCTTCTAAACCAACGATGTCAGCACCAGCAGCTTTAGCCGCTTCAGCTTGAGGACCTTGTGCAAATACTGCAACACGTACAGTTTTACCAGTACCATTAGGTAATACAACTGAACCACGAATCATTTGATCTGATTTACGAGGATCAACACCAAGGTTGAATGCAACGTCAACAGATTCATCAAACTTAGCAGTAGCAGCTTTTTGAACCATATCAATAGCTTCGCTTACCGCATAAACTTTAGTTGTGTCAAAGCTAGCAAGAGCTTTTTGGCGTTTTGTTAATTTAGCCATTATTTAACCCCTTCCACTTCAAGACCCATACTACGTGCTGAACCAGCGATAGTACGTACAGCAGCATCCAAATCAGCAGCTGTCAAATCAGGTTCTTTAGTTTTCGCAATTTCTTCTAACTGCGCACGAGTAACTTTACCAACTTTATCCGCATTTGGACGTGAGCTACCGCTCTTAATACCAGCAGCTTTTTTCAATAAAATTGACGCAGGAGGTGTTTTTAATACAAATGTGAAACTTTTATCAGAATACGCTGTAATAACCACAGGAGTAGGTAAACCAGGCTCCATTGATTGAGTTTTAGCATTAAATGCTTTACAGAATTCCATAATATTCAGACCACGTTGACCTAACGCAGGACCAACTGGAGGTGAAGGATTTGCTTTACCAGCACCAATTTGCAGCTTAATAAAGCCGATTACTTTTTTTGCCATTTAGGACTACCTCTAAAAACGGGTCAAGCGCTAGATTAAAAAACCGAGCTCCCCACATATAAAAATTTTTAGCTGATTATTATATCATTTTATTGCAACACTTTGCAAATAAATATTATTCATTAATTCCACTATAGGGGTGTTACAATAACACACTGGAAATATTTCCTTGATAATTCGCCACGATAAATAGGCTATCTCATTACAACCTAATTAGAAAGGTGCACATGATGCGTGAACAATATAATACTTTTCATTTAGCAATTCCTTGCAAAGATCTTGATGAAACAATAGAATTTTACGTTTTCAAACTTGGATGCAAATTAGCACGAAAATATGATGACCGAGTTACCATTGACTTTTTTGGGGATCAAGTAGTTTGTCATCTTAATCCAGAAGGAATTGATCTAAATCCAGCACTGTATCCGAGACATTTTGGTATTACATTTAAAAATCGCATCGATTTTGATAACTTACTAAAACTGATTGAAATACGTAATGTCCCAATTTACGCAGCACCATTTACTAGATTTAAAGGTACGGTAGAAGAACACACCAGTGTTGTTTTGATTGATCCTGCAAACAACTTACTTGAATTTAAACATTATTTAGATCCAAGAATGATGTACTAAAAAATATTTAACCACCTATGAAATATAAAACATAAAGAAAGATGACTTGGCAATCATATTACTTGTCAAGAACCTGAGTCCTCACTTTTTTATTTTTGTTGAATTTGAGCAATAATAGATCTTTAACAAATAAGTAATTAAAAAATAAAAA
>RXKA01000134.1 GCA_003962985.1 Pseudomonadota bacterium
TTCGTTTAGTCATAACAACACTACTTAATTTGACTAAATGTTATCAAGCTGTCTAATTATGAGTGGTACTATTATACTGGGCTAGGACGGCTAGTTCACTAATCAAGTTTGGTGCTTATAACTTGAAATATGTTACATTTATAGATAGATATCTACAAGTTTAGATAAATAACATGTAAGCATCGCTTAAAATACCAAATGGCTAATTACAAAAAGATAAAAATCAATAATTAGTAATGAATTAATATCACTGAAATTAAACTTATTTTAATTTATGATCATATATCTTTAATTGTTGCTAATCATTAAATTCTCATGCAGTACAATTCGGTGTTGTCATATTTTTTTGTGTCAAAATTAAAGATTGACCGACACCAAGAACCTTTTGAATAAACCCAGGATCATAACTTTTACGTGCTGGGTTTTATGATAATTGTTCTAATTTAACTGATTCCATAATAACCTCTGATATAAATATTAACTGTTTTACATCACTAGGTTAATATATGCTGGATTATGGTGTAGCGTCAAGAAATATGTAATATGGCCAAAGTGGTAGAATAAATTAAAGGTTAAAAACAATATTATTCTAGATGAAATTAACGAAACTGCTAGTGCTAAAACATAAAAACTGTTTAATTTTTACTGTGCTGAAAAACTAGATATAATCTGCAATATTCTTCGTTTAATTAAACGCGGTCACTACAAATTAAATTAAAGAGGATATATTGCAGTTATATTTATAACTATTAATTTATTTTAATTATGTATTGTACTAGAGACTTTTATTATAAAACTTATCATTTTATCATTGAATTATGCGATGATAGAATAAGAAACAACTAAAAAATTTTAAGGAATTAGAACATGAATAAAATAATTAAATGTATGTTATTATCCAGTGTATTAAACGCGTGTTTTATGTCGTATGCCATAGCAGACTCAAGTTTAAAATTTAATGATTTAAGTGCAGGATTTCAGGATAATAATCAATTATCTAATGATCCTGCAATAATAAGACTTCTAAAAGAAGAAAAGGTTTCTCTCAATAAAGAATTTCCTTTTCGTATGAATATTTTTAAAAATGGTAAAGTTGATGAAAATTCCGCAGGTGTAAGAGTTTCAGAACAGGCAAAACAGATCGCAAAAAATAATGCTGGATTGGTTTTTTATTATGAACTATTACCAAATGCAATGCGTGTACCCCATTGGCATGCCAATGCAAATGAATTGGGTGTTGTTACTAGTGGCTCTATGCGCGTGGAAATTTGGAATGGATTAGATAAGCCAACAATTTATTATGTGCATAAAGGTGAGACATGGATTATTCCACAAGGAACACTTCACTCCTTAGAAAATGTCGGCAAAGATAAATTGTCATTTATTGTTATTTATGATCACCCAGTCACTGCTGATAGAGATTTTATTACCGCATGGGCATCATTACCAAAATCAATGCTATCAAACTCTGTTGGTTTATCGGAGTCAGAATTGGCACATATTCAAAAAACAACGAATAACCCATTAAGTAATTACCAGCCACAAGTTGAAAGTGAAGTTGATTACGATCCGCTAGGCTATAACAGTGATCTTAATAAGATTAAACCAATCTATAATTCAGAGCTTGGTTCGATTGTTCGTTTGAGTAAAACACAAAATTCGAACATGTTTGTAACACTACAAAGAACTATTCTTAAGTCTGGCTCTATGCGTACTCCGCATTGGTATACCAATGGTGATGAATTATTGTATGTTCAAGACGGGATTGGTTTTATTTCAATGATGGACGATGATGGAAACGTTTATCATAAATTAGTTCAACGAGGTGATTTAATCTCAATTCCAGTAGGTAACTTTTTTGGATTTATCAATGTAGGCAGAAAAGATCTGGAGGTTTATGAAGTATTAAAAACAACTGAACAAATTAATGAAATAACACTGCTTGGTGGCACACAGCAGCTTAATAAAGATGTAATTCAGGGAGCGACTGGTTTATCTGAACATTTGGCAGAAAAACTATTAAACCAAAAATCTCTTGACCCAATAATAAAATTCAAGAATTAATTTTTTCATATAATCGGCATAAATATGTCACCCCCACTATGTAGTTTCAGTAGATTCCTTCTTGTGGGGTGGGGGATTTTATTTAATAATTAACCATTTTAATTATATAAATAACAGATTAATATAGAATATTTTAGTAATTTTGATAATTGATTAGATATACATTGTTAAATTATATTTCATTGGCTGATCTAACGCAGAGAAAGATTGTAATGGTTTCGAATCAAAAAAAATATAAAAAAGAATTAATAATTGTCTTATTAATTTTATTATTTATAACTCAAGCATTTACAGACATTTATGTTTCAGGGTTGCCAATTATGGCACATGATTTTAGTGTTAGCCCTGCTCAGATGAATCAAACAATCACATATTATGTTTATTCACAAGCATTCCTATTCCTAATAATAGGACCAATTAGCGATATATTTGGAAGAAAACGTGTAATAGTTATAACATTATTTTGCTCATTGATTTCAACATTTATTATTGCTGAAAGCTCAAATCTAAATATTATACTAATATTTAGAATATTTCAAGCATTTGGTAGTGCTGGTGTATATATTGTATCGCGATTAATAATCAAAGAAGTATACGATAAAGAAGAGGTTTTATCAGTTACAGGATTGTTTTTACTTGGATTAGTTTTATCTCCTGCATTAGCTCCAGTAGTTGGTGCCTTTATCATTAAACATCTTGATTGGCGTTGGACATTTAGACTTCTAGGTATATTATTGAGCATATTTTGGTTACTGTCCATTAAGATAATTAAGGAAAGTAATAATCAAATTAATACATACAGGAGTCAGTTTAACCTTAAAACCATAATTAACAATTATATCCATGTTCTATGTAATTGGCTATTTATACGTTATGTATTAGTTGTTGGTGGAACATTTGCTTCTTTTTATGCATTTATTTCGATGTCAAGCTATATGTACATCAATGAATATCATATATCTGAAATCTATTATTCGTATTTATTTACTATAATAGCTATAGGATATTTGGTTGGTAATAAAATTATGGTTTTTTATAGTAAACGCAATGTTGGCCCATATCAATTGGTATTAATTGGTATTGTATTGGGGGTTATAGTTATTGTGTTGACAATATTAAGTATATTTTTACGTCATGAAATAATTTTATTTATACTATTGATAACTTTCACAGGTTGGATTACTCGACTTGCAACTGCATTTATTAATCCGCCGATTCAAGTAGGTGTTTTGACAATATTTAATGATAAAGGTTCATTTGCTGTTGGCTTACTAAGCTCATTACAGTATGTATTTGCAGCATTTGGTTCATGGTTTGTAGGTTTTTTAAAATATGAACCAAGTATGAATATTATTATTTCAACCATTGTATTTACGCTATTAACAATCGCTAGCTTTGTATTATTAAAAATAAAAGACATATCTGCCTAATGTGTTTTATCATTATGGCAGTTATCAATATATTAAGGATAAAACATGTTTGAGCATATTGCAATCTTTATATCATTAATTGAAGCAAAAAGCTTTAGTAAAGCATCAGAAAAATTAAACTTAGCTCAAGGTACAATTAGTAGGAAATTAAGTGAATTAGAACAGTATATTGGTAAAATTTTAATAATTAGAGATACCAGAAATATGAATCTGACTGAAGATGGTTTACTACTATATAATAAATTTAAAAATATTAGAAAAGATTTTGATAACTATTTATTTGAAGTCAACTCAGATAGTAGATATTTAAAGAATAATAAAATAACTTTAAAAATCTGTCTACATAGTACCATTTCTTATGAATTAATTTGTCCATATTTAAAGTATTACACCAAGCAATTTTCTGATGTGGAATTAAATATTATATTTTATTCGGTAGATTTAATAAATGAGATTGATTTTGATATTGGTATATCTCATCGAATGTTAGATGATTTGAAGTATGAAGTTAAGCTGCTTAGAAATGATCATTTAAAATTATTTTGCTCACCTCTGTATATTGCACAATATGGCTTGCCCACAACTATTAATGAGTTAAAAAAACACTATGTTGTTGGTGGTTTAGAAAATTCTAATAACTATCTTACTGAGATTAAATCATTAGTACTTATTAATAAGTACACAAAGGAAGAAGTGGTTTATAAATTAAAGAACTCGTTAATTAAAACTAACTCCGCCTACCATGCCAAGAAAATTGGTATTGCGGTAGATAATATATTTTGGTGTTGGGAGAGCTTATGTGAGCAAGAAGTTTTAAATGGTAATCTAGTCCCTATATTACCAGAATTTAATATTCGTACAGATAATGAATTATACTTAGTTTATAAACGAGGACTTAACTATGAGGGCGAAATGTTTTGTGAATTCTTATATAAATGTATGGAACAAAATTTATCTATAAATTATTTTAAAGATATTATAGATAAAAGACCTTCTAAATTGATAAATTGAAACGATCTATATGATTTTGGTTACAAATAAAAAAATTTAAGATTTTTAAAATTAAAGTAACATAATTATAATATAGCAAAAAAAATTAATAATGCTAATTTAGAATTTATAAATAAATTTTTGTAAAGTGTTTAATATGAGAAAATTGTTGATAACATTATTATCAATGTTTACAGTTACTAATGCGCTAGAAGTAAAGGTTGCATCAGTAGAGTTTAATCCAAAATTTATGCAATTAGATAGCAACATAAATGGAATTGTTGATGCAGTAATAAATGCGGCACAAAATAATGCAAAATTAATTGTATTGCCAGAAGCCGCAACGACTGGATACATTTATAAAGATCGTCAACAGTTAGCTCCATACTTAGATACTATTCCTGGCAAAACTACTGATGCTATTGCAAAAGTTACTAATAAATACCATACATATGTTGCAATCGGAATTATTGAGAAAGATTCAGCAACTGGAATAGTTTATAATTCTGCAGCTTTAATAGGCCCTAATGGTTATATAGGTAAATATCGCAAAAATCAATTAAATCCTAGCGATAATATGTGGTCTTCTCGTGGTAATCTAACATTCCCTGTATTTGATACAGAAATAGGTAAAATAGCGCTATTAATTTGTTACGATGATACCCATTTACAATCACTTCTAATACCTAATCTACGTGGTGCTGATATTTTAGCCTATATTACATCATCGGACATTTTACCTAAATTTGAAAAAGGTAGCAATACGAATCACTCTACGATTGGTAATATTTCATCAATCTCTGGTTGGGTTGGGATAAATGTTGTGGCTAGCAATCGTACAGGAAATGAAATTAACCCACTGACAGGTGCAATTACACACTTTGTTGGCGGAGCTTCAATTTGGGACAATAATGGAAATTTACTAAATAGTGCTTCAGTTTCAACGTGGACTAATCCAGGTCAGCCACAAACTATTTACGCAACTCTTGATACCAATAAACCGAATATACAAAAAGAGTTTTGGTTAAAACACCGTAGACCTGATCTTTACCAAGATTATAACTACTATCGTGCGCCAATTGACCCAAGTGCAAATAAAATACCACACCAAATATCATCATTATTAATTCAATATCAACCCGACAATGATAAGCTTGATGATAATTATAGTAAAATCATAAATTTAATCCAAAAGAATCAAGAAGTATTTAATTTGGTGGTGCTACCATTTAACTCATTGATTGGTAATGTTATAATCACTAAAGAAAACATTAATAAATATGCAGAAGAATTGCACGGCAAGAGCTACAATCTAGCAATGAATTTAGCCAAACAATATAAAACTTACTTGTTGTTTAGCATGCCAGAACAATATAATGGAAAATATTACGAAACTGCAATCTTATTTGATTACAATGGTAACCAAGTTGGTATATATCGAAAATCACATTTAAATGATACTGAACAAACTTGGGCAACGTCAGGAAATGATTTACCTGTATTTAATACGGATCTTGGGCGTGTTGCTATTATGTTAAATGATGAAGCCAGAATTCCAGAAATTGCTGACATTTACTCATTAAGACGTGCAGATTTAATTTTAATCCCTACGATGTACAACCAAACTGAATACGGTGGCAAAGTAAACATTCCGGCAGGAATAGTTCCTAATAGTAGCGATAGAGGCATGTTTGTTTGGTATGATATAGCAAAATATGCGCAAGCATATACATTGGTTGCAAACTATATCAACGGATCTCACCATGACGTTGGACAAAGTGCTGTTTATTCTTTAGTTCCTGAAGATGGTTATTATGCGCCAAGTATTTCACCAAATGTTGAAAATGCATTTTTAGTAAATTTTACCACTCATGCTAACGATACACTATGGCAAAACCAACAAAATTTGATTACAGGGAGAAGGTCAGATTTGGCTATTCCATTAACTCTTGATATGCAAAGTAAATGCTTTAAAGAATGGCTACTAAACTCCAGTAGCAAAGAATTATGTGTTGATTAATTTGAAACCTCTGCACATTCAAAAACAATTGATTAGTTGATTATAGTATAATATCACATTGTTTTAATTGTATATTATATAATGGTAGGCAAAATTAGTACCAATTTGTAGTTGAATCTTAGATTTGAAGAATATTAGTATTGACAAAGTCTACCACTATACATACTGTGCTATGCTATTTTTAAGAATGTAAATATTTCCTATATATGTTTTATAACTAATTGCATAGTCTAAAGCATAAAAATATTTAACATCATTTGAGAATGTTTGGTGGATATTGGAGAATTTTTTTATATAATTGATTTGGTTTTGATCGCTTTTTTTAATCTGTTTTTCTTTGTCAAAGACACTGTATCCAAGAATTGACAAATAACTCTTAGATTAAGATAATATTCATGTGAAAAGATAACAGACATTTGTTATTACAGCCTGTCCATCAATGCATTAATTTCTGCTTCTGTGTATGTTCTCATTTCGCCATTGATCATTTTTTTAAATACTTCCTTAGAAGAAGAAATACAGCTGAGTAAAGAAATTAATAAAACCGCTTCTAAAAGCGACTATGAAATAGAGCCATTTACCGAAGAAGAAAAACAAATTATTATTGATAATGCAGAAGGTCAAATTAAAAACCTCATTCAGTTTAACTTTTGGACTGGATTAAGAATATCAGAATTAATTGCATTAAAATGGTCTGATATTGATTTTGTCAAGCCCCCAATATTAGTACCAACCTAAATTAGACATTCTCCATATACCTCATTTCATATTGCATAGGTGTTAACCCATTCAATCTGTTATGCGGTCGTTCATTGTTATACTCATCCATCCAGAGATTTACGCGCAGTTTGGCTTCGGCTAAGGTGTTAAACTCATAAACATTCAATAGCTCATGCCTAAATGTTCCATTAAATCTTTCACAATAACCATTCTGCATTGGTTTTCCTGATTGAATAAATTCCCATTGCACATTATTTTCTACACACCATCTTGCAATGTTGTGACTTCTGAATTCTCGTCCATTATCACTACGAATCTTAACTGGTAACTTGTTTGCTGCTTTCAGTTGATTGAGAACATTAATCACCTTTTTGCTATTAATTCTAAGATCAACATACATGCTTACAGCTTTACTATTAAATTCGTCAATAATATTCAGAATTCTAATTTTTCTGTCAAGTGCAATCTAAAATGGGACCACTCGCGCGGTCTTAAACTCCACCACCTAAGTTAATTAAATCTGGATTAGTCCAGCCTTCTTTTTCTGTTTTAATCGATAACTTTCACCTTGTACATTAATAATGTGACTATGGTGAATTAATCTGTCTAATATTGCTGCTGTTAATGCTTCATCGTTATTTAGTACTTCCTTCCATTTTGTAAAGATTAAATTTGATGTTATGATTACTGATCCTGTCTCATAACGTTTGTTGATTAATTGAAATAGTAAATTAGCTTGGGTTTCATTTAATTTCACATAACCAAACTCATCTATAATTAATAATCTACTACCACCAATTACTTTGTTCATGTACTGCTCTAAACGATTTTGATGGCTTGCTACTTCTAGCTGTAACAATAAATCGGTTGCAGTAAAGAAACGGACTCTGAAGCGTTGTTGAGTAGCTAAGTAGCCTAAACTTATGGCTAAGTGGGTTTTGCCAGTGCCACTAGAACCAAGTAAAATAACGTTCTGGGCATTATCCATAAAGCGTAAAGTTGCTAATTCAGATATCTGCGTTTTATTTACTGCTGATTCTTTAAAGTCAAACATCTCCAAGGTTTTTAATACTGGAAACCCAGCCATTTTTAATACTTGTTTGCGTCCATTTTGTGAGCGACACTCTAATTCATAAGTGAGGAGTTTATTCAGAAACTCGCTATAACTAAGATTATCTTTTGCACAGCTATCCGCAATACTTTGGTAAGCAGTAGATATTCCTGATAGCTTTAATGTAGTACACCCATCTATAATGCTATGAGTTAATGTAAGTGACATATTACACCACCAATCTATCATAGTTATTTAACGATGGCTGCTGAATCGGTACTAATGCTACTTTAGGTAATAGCTCAATATTTAGGGTAGATTTAGCTAGTGGTAGCTGTTGTGGCAATACTTTAACTACATATTGATTTAATGCCGATAGCTCTTCTTGTAATAAGTCAACCGGTCTTTTATTGGTGGTTCCATGAATCCTGTTGTTAGCTTCATTTAACCATGCATTGATGTAGCTATTCAATAGTTCAATGGTTATCTCAATTATGCCGCCACAGTTAAGTTTACTAACCAGCGGTCGATAGAAGTTACTTTTTAAATATTGGTTAAAACGTTCGACCTTACCTTTGGTTTTAGCTCGATATGGTTGACATAGTTTTATAACAAATCCAGTATCTTTGGCATAATTATGAAACTGTGAATTGAATTTATGTTTGCCTTCACCGTAAGCATCACGAACATCAACTACTGTCTTCATGTTATCGTAGAGAATTGTTTGTGGTACACCACCGAAATAATTAAACGCTTGATCATGACATTTAATTAATGTATCTTCAGCCATATTGTTAGTAAAAATAACAAAGCTGGTCCTTGAATATCCCATAGTCATTACAAAAGCATGAATTGGGGATTTACCATTTCTGACAGTGGTCCAATCTACTTGCGCTTGATAACCAGGCGCAGTTTCAAAGCGTACCACTGGATCATCTTTTAAGCGTTTATCGTATTCACGCTTGAGGAAGTCTTGCAATATTCGTAATTTACCAGTATAGCCAAGCTCGCGGATTTCTTTAAGAATTACTATTGACGGGATTCTTGCTTTTGATTGAGCAACACGTTCAATAATAAAGCCTTCAAAGTCAGCTAACTTAGATTGTTTATTATTAGTTCGTTTTATAACCGCTAATTGGTCATTCTTTAAATGACGTGAGATAGTTTTACGATCTTTACCAGTAATTCTTGCAATTGCACGTATTGAATAACCCTGCTTTTTTAATTCATGTATCATAATAAATTCCTGCTGGGTAATCATGGTACCTCCTGAAATAGTCAAGAGCTATGTTGTACCACTATACCTCATACAGGTGGGGGAATTTCGACCGCGTAACTGATCCATTTTAACACCGCGCGTAACATTTTCTGCCATTCGCTAATCTATCATGTACAAAGTCCAACAAGTCCAACGCATAAACTTGTTGGGGCATCGTTGGTACTGATAGTGGTCTTTTTTCTACCTTGAGCTTTTTACGCTGTTTGATTCGTAAGGCTAAGTTATGTTTCTTGTATAACCGATAAA
>RXKA01000098.1 GCA_003962985.1 Pseudomonadota bacterium
CTATAATTCAGAAATTGAAAGATACAAACAAGAATTGGATGGAATGCGCAAAAATCACGAACTAATGAAAGCGGGAAATATTGCCATTAAAAAAGCGCATAAAGACAAAACCGATATTTCACAATATTTGATAGATACTTTCGGAATAAAACCGCATATGATTGACTGGACAATGAAGTTTGGTTTTGGCTTACAAAACAATAACGCCAACATGAAAAGAATAGAGGCAAGGATAAAAGAACTTGAGGCAAAAGAGCAAAACAGGCAAAATGAACCCGAGAAAGAATTTTCTTTTAATGGCGGTAAGGTGGTAGTTAATTATGAAGCCGATAGAATACAGATAATGCACGACACAAAACCAGGTCAAGACGTAATAACACTAATGAAAAGAAACGGCTTTAAATGGTCACCATTTAACAAAGCATGGCAAAGACAATTAACAGCTAATGCTATTTATGTAACAAAACATTTATTAAAATCACTTTAATCTTACTACAATGCAAACAATAGAAAAGTACAAAATAGTCTTATTAACTAAAAACGGACTAAAAACGGAGATATACACCACCGATAAAGATTTAAAACAATTTGAAACAGAAATGGTGCAGAAATACGGAACGTTTATAACTTATGAAAGCAATTTAATCACAAAGTAAAAAACAAGACAATGCAAGATTTATTCAACACACCGATAAGAAAAAGAAAAGTAAGAAATGGAATTTATGCTTATCAATATTCCAACGGAACGATAAATATAAATGGATCAAAGTATTTATTTTATTCTTTAACCGATGCGATAAGAGCATGGAGAAAAACAAATAAATTAAATAACAAACTAAATTAAATTAAAATGAAAAACTTAAAAACAATCGAAGAAGTAAGAGAGTTAGTAAATGCCAACAACTACTATTTTAAAGGAAATGAATTTGACGGGTATTTTGAACTAAAAGCAGCCGCAGAAGAACATTTTAAAACAGTAACCGAAGATTCTGACGACCAAGAAGCATACTTTAAAACATTCGGTTTAAATGTGGGTGAAGCTCACATTGAAAAAGTAAAAGTTGAAAAATACTTCGTTGATGAAGTAAACACAACAGTAACAGTTGAATTTTATGAATCCTTTGTAGATTCAGGCGTTAGTAATGAAGATCATTTCCACGCATTTTTAATTGAATACTAATACGTAAGCTATTTCACCAAAATTTAATTAATCACTTTAAAATCACTACAATGCAAACAACAATAAACAACAACCTTAGAGTTTACCAAGTAACAACAAGCACCGGAAAACAAGCATTTTGCAACATAACAGAATTAAACGAAGTTGTAAAAAACTTAGAAACACACGCAGGATATTTCAAAGTATTTCATTTTTGGAATAACAAACCGCAACGGCTAAGTAAAAAAGCACTTGATACAATGTTTGAAGGATCACAACTGAAAAGAGAATTTAACTATTAAAATCAAAAAGCATGAAAAACACAGAAAAAAAATACTGGCAAAATGGAATGCAAAAAAGAGGTAAAGATTTTTTTACCATAGCAGGAAGTATAAAAAACAAAGCGTTTTTACTTTCATTTTCAATAAGCATGAAATATTTAAACCTACAATTTTTTAACCTTACAAAATAACTAAAATGAAAATGTATAACTATAAAATGCAATGGTTATTTTCTCTTAATGGAGATTTTACACAAACTAAAAAACAAGCGAGAAAAAGAGTAAACGGTTTTATTGACATAATAGGAAGTCAGTCTTTTACTATTATCTATTTCAGAGATAACGATTTGAAAATAATTGACAGTTATAACAATATGGTTTGTTATTCAACACCAGAAAAGGCAAACAAAGCGTTGAAAGAACTTATTGTTGGTATCTCCGAAACAAGCAATATAAAGTACATTGAATTTTTAAGAAAGTAAAAACTAAAAAAAGTACAATAATCAATTAAAACAAAACAAATGGCAACAACAGTAAGATACCACGAAACAAGCCCAACCAAAGACAGCGGTGCAAACATCAAAAAAATATTGCTGGCTGTAATTGAGCAAAACAACCCTGAAATGTTTGGTAGAAGATTAAAAGCCAACAGAACAAATGTTATGGTTACTCCTTTGGGAGAAAACCTATACGAAGTAAAAGTTTATGATTTAGTTAAACATACTTGGACACCTTACGAAAAAGTTTGGGAATATATTTTTGAGGTTAAAACCAATTAACAACTAAAAACCTTCAAATAGTAAGGATGCTAAGAGAAGGAGATTTAATAATAAACGAGCATAAATTAATTAACCAATTAAAACCAAACAAAAATGACTATCAAAAAATTTGATTACTCGAAAAGCACGGAAGATATTTTTTACAAAATAATCTATCCAATTTATGCAAAGGAATTTTTATATGGCAATAGCTATGAAAACTTTGCTTTTACAGTATCAGCTAACTTTATTTTAAATGCTCCGCAATGGGAATACATTTTAGAGCATTGGGAACAAAAGGAAAGTATTTTAAACATCAAAACAGTATAAAAATGAAAGAAATCGAAGCACTCCAAAACGCCGGCAATAATGCAGGCTTAGTTATACACGAAAAGTACCAAGAAGATAAGCGCAGGACTGTAAATAAGTACTTTGCAACATTAGATGGCATAAGTATA
>RXKA01000155.1 GCA_003962985.1 Pseudomonadota bacterium
CACATCTCACCAAGTGCAATATCTGCCAATAACTTACTTTTATTCTTACGAAGTACGGCGGCAACCTCTGCTTGGCAACATGGAACCAGTACTATATTATCCGCATCTTTGGTCAGCGCAAAATCAATTGCATCATCAGTTGCAGTATTACAAGCATGTAAGGCTGTTACGACATTTACTTTGTCGGGTAACAATTCACTACTAATTGAATCTGCCACCGATAGATGTAAAAATTGCATTGCGGTAAATCCAGCAAGTTTGGCTAGCTGTTGTGACTTAGCTACTAGCTCATCGCGGGTCTCAATTCCATAGACGTATAATCCATTTTGTTTAGCCACATTGGTAAACAAATCATAGATAATAAACCCTAAATATGATTTACTTGCACCATGATCAACTAAGGTGATTGATGAATTGTTATCTGATGCTAATAATGGTTCAATAAATTGATATAAATGATATACTTGTTTTAATTTTCTGCGACTATCTTGGTTTAATTTACCATCACGCGTTAGGATATGTAATTCTTTGAGAAGCTCTATGGACTGACCATGTTGTACATCATAGGTTTTCTGTTGATTTTTATTTTGTTTTTTTATTATAGTCATGATAACATCGTTTCCGTTAACTTAAATTTTAGCAAAAGGTTTTATTAATGAAATATTACTGGCGTAATTCTATCTTAATGGTGCTGCTAATTGCCAATTTATCCTCATGTTCAGATAATAAAAGTAAGTCTAGTACTCGCAACAGCTTAAATATTGATATTGCTGGAGATGTAACAACTTTTGATCCACAGGCAATGATTGATGCCTATACCTTTCGTGTGCTTAGTGATATGTATGAGGGGTTGGTTGACATGGATCAAGCAAACCGCCCTATTCCAGGGATGGCAGAAAAATGGACAGTTTCCCCTGATGGTAAAACATATATTTTTAATTTACGTCATGATTTAAAGTTTTCGGATGGCTCACCACTGACAGCCCATGATTTTGTTTATTCATGGCAAAGGCTAGCTTCCCCAAAAACCGCAGGATATAAATTTGTAATCGATCATTTAAGTAATGCCGAAAGTGTATTTGCAGGTAAGTTGCCAATTGATAAATTGGGTATTACTGCACTAGATAATTATACGCTTAAAGTTACATTAGCAAGCCCTGACCCCGCTTTCATTGCTAAGTGTACAACGATTTTCACGAGTGCCGTACCACAAAAAATTATTGCGCAATATGGAGAAAGTTGGGCTCTACCACAGCATGTCGTTTCTACAGGTGCCTATAGGCTAACTAAGCATATTGCGAATGGAACTATTCAAATGCACAAAAATGATTATTTTTATGATGGAAACCACGTAAAAATAGATAATCTAAACTTCATTCCATATGCAGACAGGAATGCAGCACTTGCAGCATATAAAACTGGTGATATCGATATTTCAGCCAATGTTCCTATTGATCAATACCAACAGTTAAAAACACAATACCCACAAGAACTGCATACAGTAAAAATGGAAGGTATCACATTTTACAGCCTCAATACACGGATTGGTAAATTACAAAATAAAGACCTTCGACAAGCTCTATCGATGGTTATTGATCGAGATGTACTGGTAAATAAAATCCTTGCCAATGGACAGACCGCACTTTATTCTTATATATCAGCATCAATTGAACAAAATCGCTATGGTAATCTTAACTATGATTGGCAACAATTAAGTTATCCTGAACGAATTAAGATCGCTCAGCAACTCTATGCTAAAGCTGGTTATAATCATAATCACCCATTGGAGCTGGATTTATTATATGATAATAATGATGCTAGTCGCAAAGTTGCTATCGCAATTGCAAATATGTGGGAATCAGGTTTAGGCGTAAAAACTAATTTACATAGTCAAGAATGGAAAGGATACCTAGCGGCACGTAAAAATGGTAATTTTGAGGTAATTCGCAATAGTTGGGGCGCTGCATTTAACTTCATCACAACCTATACTCCAGAATACCAATGTAAAAGCAGTGTTAATGTATCAGACTATTGTAACAACGAGTACGATAATTTAATAACGCAAGCAGATAAAGAACAAAATCCGCACCTGCAAACTAAACTTTACCAACAAGCAATTAAGCTTGCCATGAAAGAATACGCGGTGATTCCACTTTATCAAAATAGTTATACGACTTTGATTAAGCCATACGTACATGGATTAGATATAGAAAGTAATTTATTGGAAGATATTCGCTCTAAATGGATCTCTTTTTAAATAAATTAAGTGCTCAGACGAGCACTTAATTTTAGTCAATGAATGATTGATTACGTGAAATAAGTTGTTTGGTAAAAATTACCCCAACTAGTGATTGTAAAATAATTAGCCCACCAAGGCTCGTCATCGGGTCAATATAATGGCTCATAAAAGAGATAAATCCACTACCTGCAGATCCTCCTAGCATTTGAATACAGGCATAAACTGCACCAGCAGTTCCAGCGCTCTTACTAAACAAACTCAAACCACCAGCACTAGCATTAGGATAAATGAATCCACACCCTAGCACCATAATTAGCATTGGCACTAAAATTGTCACTAAAGTATGAATTCCCAATAACCCACTGATTAAAAATAATACCCCAGAACAGCCTAGCAAGATTGCACCCAGTCGTAACATATGATCAACGCCATAACGGAAAATTACTTTACTATTAATTAAACTTGCTGTAATTAACATAACTGAGATCAATAAATTCGTATAACCAAATTCTTCTGGTGATAAGCCAACCTTAACCTGTAATAAATATGGTGAAATAGTTAAATAACTATACATGGCACATAACGCGAATGCAGTAAGCGAGTTATAGCGAAAAAATGTCCCATTGAAAATAACTTCTTTATAATCCATGAGCATATATTTAAGTGGTCGTTCCAAGCGATTATGATTCGTTTCATGCAAAGATTTAAACGTATAAACTAAAAATATAACAATGTATGCTAAGATAAAAGCAAAACTGATACGCCAATTAAAATATTTTTCAATATAGCCACCAATTACAGGTGCAATCGCTGCAGCAATTGGAATCGCGATACCCAAAACCGCACCAAAGCGTGCCATACTCTCTTTATCTGGGCATACATCTTTGGTTACGGCACGTATGGTTGACGCAACCCCAACCAAAGCCACACCTTGCAGTAAGCGAGCAATGAATAAAATATTTAATGAAGTCGATAACATCGCCGCTAAACTAGTAATCGCAGCTAAAATCATACTGCCAATAATCACTGGGCGGCGCCCGATACGATCAGAGATAGGTCCAAAAAAGAGTGCACCAACACTAAATCCTACGGTATAGAAAAAAATCGTGTATTGGATTGTACTTAGTTTAACATGAAAATATTCCGCCATGGTCGGCATAGAGGGTAAATAAATGTCTGTTGACATCGATGGTAGCGCCCATAGTAGCACAATTGCGATACTAAAGCTAAGTGTAACTTTATTATTTTGCATGATATAAATAATTTATTCTAACTAAAAGAATGATTTTAACATGTTATGCAAAAAATAAACTTAATTAACCATTAAGTCGGTGAGAGAAACATCTCCCTGATAAACATCAAAACGAACTGTTTTACCTATTTTTTGGTAAGTTGGTTTTATTTGCGAAATAAAAAATTCCTGTTTGTTATCGCGTTTCACGACCAGTTTATGACAGCATTGTTTAGCTAACTGATAAATCACACTATTATCTATTTTATTCATGGTCGATTGTTCATAATTAACGAATAAATCAATCAACTGCATATCCTTTTTAGATAGTGCCTTTTTATTATCTTCAAACATGGGATCATAATAAATACAGGTAAACTCAGCTTGATTACTCCCTAAATAATTGCAACTATCCTGATAAATAACCTCAAAATGAGGAATTACACCCTTAATAATTATTGCTAAATAGTTCAAAATACAAGCTAAATATAGATTCCGCTCAACAACCGTCACCTTAAAACCAGCTAGACCCAAAATGAGTGCATCGCGCCCTAAGCCACCGGTTAGATCTAATGCCGATAATTCTGTCGTAGTTTTTAGCTTATTGCAATTTAATGCCTGCAACAAGTTTTCTTTGCTTAACAAACTACTTCGTTTCTTAATAAAATCATGATAAAATTCATTTAGTCGTAGCGGTTTAAAATTAAGTGACCTGACCTCCAAACCATCATTAGTATAAAACAAATAAATCTCATCACTAATCTCAGCAGCTACACAACAAGTAACCTGATTGGTAAATGCAACTAATTTCTGCGCATCCAATAGCACATTTTCATTTTGACAGTATAGCTTAATCATTATAGCACCACATTTGGATTATCATCATCAACCGTAATAATACACGGCTGTAATAAAGAGCTAGGGATATGTTTATAATATCCATAATGAATTGCTTTTCTGGCAAGTAATTTGGCACTATAACCATCAATCCCAAACTTGATACATAAACTGGCAATCACCGTCGCAACTGTGCTGCGCGAAATACCCAAGATTTGCCCAATTTGTTCCTGCACTATTCCATTAGCTACCAAAAATATAATTTCATGCTCACGTTTAGTCAATTTAATATCTAACAATTCATAATCCTCTAATGGATCACCAATAAAGTCTTGAAAGCGTAAGAATTTAGTCGCAACAGAAATCGCATGAATACCAATAATATCTCCATCAGGATGATAAATCGGCACATAAGTAGTTAGCCATGCTCGCAAATTATTTTGATATGGCAACACATCAATAAAACAACGTACTGCACCAGTATTAAGCACAGAATATTGTAAATCAAGAATATTTTCAATATGACGATCAATCTGTTGTTTATGCTCTGAATCATAAGCGGCACCAAATACTTTTACACACATTTCTGGATTACGATAGTCCAAAAATGATGTACCAACTACTTCATGATAAGAAGAAAAGCCAATGCTTTGGGCTGTTAAATTACTACATATCCGCACTCGTAAGTCACGCCCAATCAGCATAGAATAAATATGTCTATCAACCTGACTAATAAAATGGGGAATTAATATATTATCAAAATATAAATCTTGTTGTTCTTGTGATATCATTCTTATTTACCAAATCTTAACTATTATAGATTATAACATACCCAGTTATTCACGATGATAAGGATGATTTTCTAAAATGGAAATCGCACGATAAACTTGTTCCAAAATGATTACCCGTACTAGAGCATGAGGAAAAACAAATGCCGATAGACTAATATTTAAGTGTGCTTTAGCACGCAAAGATGGATGAATACCATCTGCCCCACCGATAATGAAACAAATCTGCGGTGTATCTAGGGTTGTTTTTTCTAATAAATGGGCAAATTTAATACTGTCTAAACTTTTGCCACGTTCATCCAAAGCAATTACAAAACTACCGTGAGGAATTGCTAATTCAATTTTTTTGGCTTCTAGCTCCATATTTTCTAACGCACTACGCTTATTATTTTTATCACATTTTATTTCTAAAATTTGACAGCTATACTTACCACGATTAATGCGTTTAAGATATTCATTACAACCATCCTCTACCCATGATGGCATTTTGTTGGCAATATTTATAATTGTTATCTTCACAATACTAACTCTTTCTCTTTTTAAGCAACCTTTATTATACCCAATTATTATACGCCATAACCTCAAGATAATTACTAAATAAAAAAGCAGGTTTGATACCTGCTTTTTTATGAATTTCAATTAATTTATTGAATATTTACACGAATTTCCTCACCAGCATTAAATTCGCTGTGATAACCATGTACAGATAATTTCTTATCTAAATCAGTTAAGTTGGTAAATACTACAGGTGTAATCATTGATGGCACTTGTAATGCAATATTTTCTAAGTCAAAACGAATTAACGGAGTTCCACGTTTAACTTTATCATTTACTGCGATTAGTGCTTCAAAACCAGCACCACCAAGATTAACCGTATCCATACCAATATGCATCAAAACTTCAACACCATCAGCCATAGTAATAACACACGCATGTTTAGTTTTAAATAACATAGTAACAACACCATCAACTGGCGAAACTAAAGTATTTGAAGTTGGACGAATAGCAAAACCATCACCCATTACTTTAGTAGAGAACACTTGATCAGGTACTGATTCTAATTTTAATAATTCACCAGCTAATGGCATAACAAATTCGCTAGTTGCAAAACTTTCAACAACCTCAAGAGGAGCCACAGGAACCACTGGTTTCTCATGAGCTACAGGAGTAACTGGTTGTTGATGCTCTACCGGTGCTTTTGGCGCTGGAACTTTAACATTAACTTTACCTGATACAATTTCTTGCATTTTAGTTTTAATAATTTCAGCACGCGTACCGTAAACCGCTTGAACACTGTTACCTACTTCTAGGACACCAGCAGCACCAAGTGCTTTCAATTGACCCTTATTAACTTTAGATTTATCTTTAACTTCAATTCTCAAACGTGACATACACGCATTAAGCATAGAAATATTGTCGATGCCTCCAAATGCAGATAAAACTTGTGCTGCGTGATGATAACCATCAGTATCTTCAGCATGCTCTTCCAGCTCTTCAGGATCACCAGATTCACGACCTGGAGTAGCTAAGTTAAATTTGCGAATAATAAAGCGGAAACCGAAATAATATAAAGGCATAAAGAAACATACACCGATAATAATTACCCACCACCATGGTGTACGATTAGGTAACACGCCAAATAAGATAAAGTCAATTAAACCACCAGAGAATGTCATACCAATATGCACGCCCAATAATTGCATAACCATAAATGACAGACCAGCAAAAATTGCATGAACAGCAAATAAAACTGGCGCTACAAACAAGAATGAAAACTCAATTGGCTCAGTAATACCTGTCAAGAATGAAGTTAATGCAGCAGAGAACATCAATGCACCAACCATTTTTTTCTTATCAGGAGCAGCTTCTTTGTACATAGCATAAGCTGCAGCAGGTAAACCGAACATCATGAATGGGAATTTACCAGTCATGAATGTACCAGCAGTAAATGGAACGCCATCTTTCAATTGAGCAAAGAATATAGCTTGATCACCATGGACAATTTGACCAGATTGTGATACATAATCACCGAATTGATACCAGAATGGATTGTAGAAAATGTGATGTAAACCAAATGGAATTAATGAACGCTCAATTACACCAAACACAAACGCAGACAACGTTAAGTTGGCATTGATCATTGAGTCAGAGAACCATTGTAAGAAGTTACCAATTGGCGGCCATACAACACATAAAATTAAACCTAAAATGATTGCAACTACGGCAGTCATAATCGGCACAAAACGTTTACCCGCAAAGAATGCTAAATACGGAGGAAGTTCAATATCATAATATTTCTTGTAGATTTTGGCAGCCAGAATACCCATGATAATACCACCAAAAACTCCCATTTGTAATGTTGGGATACCTAAAACAATAGCTAATTTAGGATTAGGATTTTGTGATAATTCAACGATACTTGGAACATGGCTAGCAAGACCAACCACTACATTCATGATAAGGAAACCAACTAGTGCCGCAAGTGCCGCAACGCCCTCACCACCAGATAAACCAACTGCAACACCCACACAGAACAAAATTGGTAAGTTTGCAAAAACTATACCACCAGCTTGTTCCATATAGTGAGCTAATGATTGAAACCATTCTGCACCCATAAATGGCACATAATGTAAAAACGAAGGATTTTGAAAGGCATTACCCAATGCTAGCAAAATACCAGCAGCAGGCAATAACGCAACAGGCAACATCAAAGACTGACCTACCTGTTGCAACACCGCAAAAAATTTTCTCATTACCAAACTCCTGAAATGTGAAAATAAATAAGTTAATTTGGACATCAATAGTCTATCAGTATATAATTTTAACTCATTTTGGGTGCATGTTTGTTGGGATAAAATCGATTAACCACAAAATAAACACATTTAAAACAATGATATTCAATGATTTCAGCAAGATAACAAAAAAACAACACTTGTTATTTTTAAAGCAAATTCATTAATTTGGATTTATTATGCTTATAAGAGTTCTTGTTGTTCGGGATTTAATGAGTGATCCACAATCGCGCTAAAACTACCATCCGCTAAACTAACTTGTATTTTCGCATGCTGTTTAGCATGTTTAATGGTTTGAATTACTTTACCATTTGCATCGTGTACAATAGCATAGCCACGAGCAAGTACACCACTTGGGTTAAGTAAATTTAATGATTTGAGCGCAAACTCTAATTGCTGCGTTTTGTCTGTCAAATATTGGAACATTACACGTGATAAATTGCTACTTAACAAAGCTAATTTATCTTGTTGTAAATTGACACTAGGATATACTTTTTCCAGTGATTTTTTTAATGATTCAAATTTCCAACAGGCATTATCGATACGATATTTAAAGTTAAGACGTAATTTATGTTCCAATTGAGCGATGTATTGCTGCTTTTGAATTAATTGATTTAAAGGATTAAGAACTTTTAATTGTGCGGTCAATAAATCCAAATCTTGCTGCTTAGCATTAATCACATCATCAAATTTTCTACTCAAATCAAATTCAAAGCGTTCAATTAAATCCAGCCATTCTTTGGAGCTTTTGGTAACCAACTCAGCGGCGGCAGTTGGGGTTGGTGCTCGCAAATCTGCCACAAAGTCAATAATAGTCGTATCTGTCTCATGACCTACCGCGCTAATGATAGGTAATTCACTACTAAATACTTCACGAGCGACGATTTCTTCATTGAAACACCATAAATCTTCCATACTACCACCGCCACGACAGACGATTAAGACTTCAACATCTTTGCGTTGATTCGCAGTACGAATGGCACGAGTAATTTGCATGGCTGCATCACTACCCTGCACGGCACTATGATAAATCACAATTGGAATATTTGGCATGCGACGTTTCAAAGTAGTCAATACATCACGAATAACCGCACCTTCTTTGGAAGTAATTACACCAATTGCACGTGGAAAAATTGGTAGCGGCTTTTTAAACTTACTTTCAAATAAACCCTCCAAACGCAATTTATTAATCAAGCGATTATATGCTTCCCACAATTCACCAAGACCGACTTTGCGAATCCGCTCAACGTTGATTTGATAGCTACCATTTTGCGGATAAATAGTAACTCTACCCCTTACCTCAACTTTAGCACCATTCTCTAAATTAAAATCAAGCAATGCAGCAAGCTTCGCAAACATCACACAAGAAACTTTTGCTCCATCGTCTTTTAAATCAAAATATAAATGAGCATAAGTCTTTAATCCTGAGATCTCACCCTTAATCCAGACGATTGGTAAATGATTTTCTAAAACATTTTTGGCTAATTTATTTAATTGACTAACTGAAATAACTTCATCATTAGTTGACTGGCTTGTTAAATTGTGCATATAGTATCTTAAATTTTATGATTTTTGAAATTGTTTAATAAATTCTAAATATCCCATCTCGCGATATTCACCAAGCGCTAATTCACTTAAACGAACCCCTCCAATAGCAACACGTACTAAACGTAATGTAGGTAGACCAACCTTTGCAGTCATACGGCGAACTTGGCGATTTTTACCCTCACAAATAGTTAATTCTAACCATGAGGTAGGAATTGATTTACGCTCACGAATTGGTGGATTGCGCTTCCATAATTGAGGTT
>RXKA01000117.1 GCA_003962985.1 Pseudomonadota bacterium
AAAAACAGATACAATATATGCTAGAGTAATATTTAAAACCATATTTTATTTAATGATACAATAACGGATTAAATTACAGATAGAGATTAGAATCCAAAGGACAAAACAAAAAAATGACTAGCAAAATAATGGATGGCAATAGTGCAGCGGCATATATTGCATATGCATGCAATGAAATAATTGCAATTTATCCAATTACACCATCGTCAAATATGGCACAATTAGCCGAAGAAAAAGCTGCCAATAATGATAATAATATTTGGCAAGAAGTACCAACATTAATTGAAATGCAATCGGAAGCAGGTGCTGCTGCAGCGGTACATGGAGCTATTTCAGCTGGCGCATTGGGAACTACGTTCACTTCGTCACAGGGATTATTATTAATGATTCCCAATATGCATAAAATTGCAGGTGAATTTATTCCATCAGTATTTTACGTTGCAGCACGAACAATTGCTAGTCACGCATTATCTATTTTTTGCGATCACTCAGATGTAATGTCAATCCGTAATACAGGTTTTGCCCTACTCTTCGCCAACTCAGTTCAAGAGGTAATGGACTTATCATTAGTTGCACAAAATGCAACCTTGGAAACGCGGATTCCATTTGCCGTAGTTTTTGATGGCTTTCGCACTTCACATGAACTAAATAAAATTGAAATAATTGATTATGAACAAATTAAACAATTTATCAATCAAGAAGCATTGAATACACATCGTAGCCGGCGCTTAACCCCAGATAGCCCACATATTCAAGGTACGGCACAAAACCCTGATGTATTTTTCCAAGCACGTGAAGCTGGTAATATAGTTTATAATAACGCGCAACCAATTATTAAAAATAACTTTACTAAACTTGCAGAAATCACCAACCGCCACTATTCAGCATTTGAATATGTTGGTTCTAATACTGCTACTCATATCATTGTAGCCATGGGGTCTGCATGTGAAACCATCGATGAAACCTTACAGAGCTTAAATAATCCAGCATTTGGTCTCATTAAAGTTCGTCTCTACCGTCCTTTTTATGCCGATGAATTTATTCAAACACTGCCTGCAAGTGTAACTAAGATTGCCGTGTTAGACCGCACCAAAGAAGCTGGTTCAGTTGGTGAACCTTTATATTTAGATATTAAAACCGCTATTTATGAAGCATGGGAAAATCAAACCTTACCAATGAGCAATTTACCCACCATTATCGGTGGACGTTATGGCTTAGGTTCAAAAGAATTTACTCCTGCAATGGTAAAAGCAGTATTAGATAATTTAACCGCGGATAGTTTATTACGGAAGAAAAATTTTGTTGTCGGTATTGATGATGATATCACTCATTCTAGCTTAGCAATAGATAAGAATTACCAAAATATTCAACAACATGAATTTCACGGTAAATTTTATGGTTTAGGTTCTGATGGTACGGTTAGCGCCAATAAGAATTCAATTAAAATTATTGGTGAACATACTGATAAGTACGTACAAGCATATTTTGAATATGATTCAAAAAAATCTGGTTCATACACCATTTCACATCTGCGATTTAGTGATCAACCAATTCAGAGCATTTATTTAGTTGAACAAGCTAATTTTATTGCCTGCCATGAATTTAATTTCTTAACTAAATATGATATCCTTGGTGATTTAGAACCACATGGAACCCTACTCTTAGCTAGCCCTTATATGAGTGATAAAGTTTGGGAACATCTACCATACGAAGTTCAAGAACAAATTATCAGTAAGAATATCACGGTATACAATGTACCAGCTAGTAAAATCGCTGCAGAAACTAAAATGGGACGTCGCATAAATACAATTATGCAGGTAGCGTTTTTTGCGATTAGTAAAATTATTCCATTAGATGAAGCAATTGCCGCAATTAAAGCGTCAATCAAGTACGCGTATGCACATAAAGGTAGTAGCATTATTGAACGTAATTTTGCCGCAGTTGACAAAACATTAGATTTTATTCAGCAAGTTAGCATACCAGCTACCGCTACTAGCCAGATTAGAATGCAAACTGAATTAAAAAATGCACCTGAATTTGTGCAACAAATCATTGCACCGATGTTGAACCTAAAAGGTAATGAATTGCCAGTTTCTGCAATGCCTTTAGATGGTATTTGGCCAAGTGCAACTTCACAGTATGAAAAACGGAATATTGCTGAAAATATTCCGCAATGGAAACACGATATTTGTACACAGTGTGGCTACTGTACATTGGTTTGTCCACATTCAGCGATTCGGATGAAAGTATATGATCAAACTGAAGAACACAATGCACCAGCTAGCTTTCCATTAGTTAAGAATAAAATTAAAGGGTTTACTGATAAAAATTACTCTTTACAAGTCTATCCTGAGGATTGTACTGGTTGTGAAGCATGTGTCCATATTTGCCCTGTGACACAAAAAGGCACTGATATTAAAGCTTTAAACATGGTAAAAAAAGAGCTGATCCTTTCTGAAGAAAAAGCAAATTTAGAATTTTTCCAACAATTAGGTGAAGTACGTCCGCATGAAGTACAAGGTGGTATTCAAACTCTCAAAGGTAGCCAATTAATGCAACCATTATTTGAGTTCTCAGGCGCTTGTACTGGTTGTGGTGAAACACCTTATATCAAGTTACTGACACAACTAGTTGGTGATAGATTAATGATTGCCAATGCAACTGGTTGCTCATCAATTTTTGGCGGTAACTTACCGACCACTCCATATTGTACCAACGCAGAAGGACGTGGACCTGCATGGGCTAATTCATTATTTGAAGATAACGCAGAATTTGCCCTTGGAATTAAATTAGCTGAAAATGAGTTACATCAAAAAGCAAGAAATTTACTGCAACGATTAAGTTCTAACACTGAGCTAGCTAGCTATCACGATCAAATGGTTGAGTTACTAGCACTACCATTAGATAGTGAAGAAAATATTCATAATTTACGCCATCAAATTGAGTTGTTCAAAACACAAATCCAGACGCTCGAATTAGAGAATAAGGATGAATTATTGGAATTAATTGATCATTTAGTTCCTAAGAGTGTTTGGGCAATCGGTGGTGATGGTTGGGCATATGATATTGGTTACGGTGGTTTAGATCATGTTATTGCAAGTGGTAACAAAGTAAAAATTCTGATTTTAGATACGGAGAGTTACTCTAATACTGGTGGTCAAATGTCCAAAGCAACTCCCGATGGTGCGGTTGCCAAATTAGCAACCAATGGTAAAGGTAGTATGAAAAAAGACCTTGGATTAATGCTAATGAACTATCAATCAGTATATATTGCGCAAATTTGTCTAGCTGCCAATCCAATGCAGGCAATTAAAGCCTTTAGTGAAGCGGAATCCTATGATGGTCCTGCGGTGATTATTGCTTATTCAACCTGTATTGCTCATGGCATGGACATGACAGCTAGTACCGAACATCAGAAAAAAGCCGTCCAAAGTGGTTACTGGCCATTGTATCGTTACAATCCACAGCTAAAAAATAGTGCCAAAAATCCATTACAATTGGATAGTAAAGAACCTGCGATACCGTTAGTAGATTTTTTACGGATGGAAAGTCGGTTTAAATTTGTCCAAGAAGAAGATGTACCTGCGGTAGCAGAACATATTCAACTCAAGCAAGATGAAGTAAGTCAAAAATTCAAATACCTACAACATTTAGCGCGTTTTAACCCTAACGAATAAGCTGTATGATATAAGGATAACAAGATGCGTTATGATTGGATTTTATTTGATGCTGATGATACATTATTTCATTTTGATACCTTTAGCGGATTGAAACTAATGTTTAGCAATTTTGATATTGATTTTACGACACATGATTTTGATAACTATCAAGTGGTGAACAAACAAGTGTGGCAGGATTATCAAAATGGTACTGCCACAACTAATGATATCAAAGAGCGCCGTTTCGCATATTGGGCAAAGCGCTTGAATACGGAAGCAAAAATATTAAATAACGCATTCCTTGAATCCATGGCACAAGTTTGCACCCCTATTCGTGGTGTTGAACGTCTCTTAACGACTTTACATAATAAAGTTAAGATGGGTATTATTACCAACGGATTAACTGATTTACAAGAAATTCGCCTGCGAAAAAATAGTTTGCGGCATTTCTTTGATATTTTAGTTATTTCTGAAGAGGTTGGTGTAGCAAAACCAAATCGTAAAATATTTGAATATGCCCATGATCTAATGCAAGCACCAGCACATGAACGAGTTTTGATGGTTGGTGATAATCTAGATTCTGATATTTTGGGTGGTATTAACGCAGGCTTTCATACATGTTGGTTTAATCAGCATAATCTAACCAATCAATCATCAGTAAAGCCACATTATACGATATCATCATTTCATGAACTAGAACAAATTATTGTACAATAATATATTAATAACTAACAACAATGAAAACACCTATTATTATTTACTGGTTACGGCAAGACCTCCGTATAGCCGATAATCAAGCGCTTCATTATGCTGCCAATAATGGTACAGTACTACCTGTTTATATCTGGGATGAAGTTAATTCTCAAGAATTTACTCTTGGTGCCGCAAGTAAAGTATGGTTACATTATTCATTACAGAACTTAAACCAAAATCTGGAGAATAAACTTGCAATATATACGGGTAATCCATTAGATATACTTTTAGAATTGTGTACACGCTACAAGATTACTCAGGTAGTATGGAATCGTTGTTATGAACCATGGCAAATTAATCGCGATAAAAATATCAAGCACCATTTAATGACAAAAAACATTCAAGTGACCTCTTTTAATGCTAGTTTACTCTGGGAACCATGGGAGATACAGAAAAAAGATGGTAGCTATTATAAAGTATTCACCCCATTTTATCGTAATGGCTGCCTACAAGCTACCCAGCCACGACAACCATTAGCTGTACCACGTGAGATATCCTACTTCCAAGCAGAAAACACATTAGCTGTTGAAGATTTATCTTTATTGCCCACAATTGACTGGTACTCCAAAACGCTTACTGATTGGCAAATTGGCGAGCAAGGTGCCCAGCAAAAATTGTGGTGGTTTGTAGAAAAAGCCTTGTACAATTATAAAGAGGGGCGTAATTTACCTGCTAAACGCTATACCTCATTACTAGCACCACATCTGCATTTTGGTGAAATATCCCCTAATCAAATCTGGTATGTAGTAAAACAATTACCAGAAGAGCAGAATATCGATTGTTTTTGTAGCGAACTTGGCTGGCGTGAATTTTCGTATAGTCAAATTTACTTTAACTCTGATTTACCATGGCAAAATTTACAAAGAAAGTTTGATAAATTTCCATGGCAACATAATCAAGATAAATTACGAGCATGGCAACGTGGTATGACAGGAATTCCAATAGTTGATGCTGGTATGCGTGAATTATGGCAAACTGGTTATATGCATAACCGAGTACGCATGATTGTTGGTTCGTTTTTAGTTAAGAATCTGTTAATTGATTGGCGTTATGGTGCCAAATGGTTTTGGGATTGTCTGTTTGATGCTGATCTAGCTAATAATAGCGCTAGTTGGCAATGGATTGCTGGTTGTGGTGCCGATGCTGCACCATATTTTCGCATCTTTAATCCCATAACTCAAGGTGAAAAATTTGACCCTGATGGTGAATATATTAGAAAATATATTCCTGAATTACGCCAACTACCGACAAAATATATTTTTAATCCAATCGATGCACCCAGTGCGGTACTCAAAAATGCTAATATTATTCTCGGTGAAACTTACCCAATGCCAATCGTAGATATTAAAGAATCACGCCAACAAGCATTGGATGCATTCAAAGCATTTTCAGCAGAGTAAATTAATCTTGATTGGTAGAATGACACCTACCAATCAAGTAATTATTTCTTAGTGAAAACTAAATCCCACACTCCATGCCCAAGTTTAAGTCCACGATTCTCAAACTTAGTTAGCGGACGATAATCAGGACGCTCAATATAGTCATTAGTTGGTGACGTATTATGCAGTGCGGTATTTACATTCAAAATATCCAGCATCCAAATTGCATAATCTTCCCAGTCTGTTGCAAGATGAATATAACCACCCGTTTTTAATTTGCTAGCTAATAATTCTACAAATTCAGGTTGAATAATACGGCGTTTATGATGACGCTTCTTATGCCATGGATCGGGGAAAAAGATATGAAAGCCATCCAAACTATTATCAGGAATCATTTTCTTTAATACTTCGACCGCATCATGACGAATCACACGCAAATTTTGCAAATCATGCTCTGCGATTTCCATCAACAATGACCCAACCCCAGGTAAATGTACTTCAATACCTAGATAGTCTTTATCTGGGTTAGCTTTGGCTATTTGCCACGTAGCATGTCCCATTCCAAAACCAATTTCAACAATCTTCGCATTATCACGCTTAAATGCATGATTTAGATTAATTAATTGTTCTTGATAATCAACACCATATATTGGTAAAAATGTTTCCAACGCATTTTGCTGCCCTTTCGTTATTTTGCCTTGTCGTAAGACAAAGCTACGAATTTCACGGCGAATTTGTGGTGTATTATCCAAAATATCTTCTGTCATTTTTAATTTTGTTCCTGAAACTTATCATGTGAATGTTTGTGTTTATTTTTTCTTTTTTTACGACGTTTACGTTTTTTCTCAGGTTCATGATGAGGTATCATATCAACCAACTCAATTAGTAACTCAGTTTTGTCTTCACCTTCAGCGCTAACAAATTTGTCCCACCACATAAACATATTCTTATCAATTTGTCCGAATTCATTACGTAACGTAAATAAATGCCACCCTTGACGAAAACGTGAACTAGTTATTAAACGTTCAAAATCACGTAAATTAGGTTGCTCAAATTCTAATTGCGATAGCCATATCTCACGAATGGCACTATACATATTTTGTGTAACACCATTATTAATCAATAAATGCTTATTCTGCGCAATCGCATCCAACAATGCTTGTTTACGCGAACCACCAAATAATGCTAATTGTTCCGTCCAACTTTGGTAAACTGCTTGCCACGCCAAGGCTGCAAAAATAAATATCAGTGAAACCTGTTCACCACCACTTACTCGATCATCAGTCCGTTCCAATACGCGCAAAGCAAAATCATCTTGCGCATGAAAGAACAATTGGTCTAGCAAAGGAAACACCTTACGTGGTAATTTCAATTCATGGAGTTCACTAATGACTTTTTTTGAACTACCCGACATCAAAATTTTAATCATTTCTTCAAATAAACGCCCACGCGGTTCGTTTGCTAATAAATGCTTAGTTGATCTAAATGGGATACAAGTATTATCATCAATAGTTAAAGCTAACTTTTCTGATAAACGAATGGCACGTAATATGCGCACAGGATCTTCAATATAACGCTCCTGTGGTTTACCAATGATACGCAAGATACGATTCTTGATATCTGCGATTCCATTATGATAATCAATAATTTTCTCAGCTATTGGATCATAATACAATGCATTAACTGTGAAATCACGTCGAAAAGCATCCTCATCCATTGAACCATAGTTATTATCAACTAAAATTCGTCCATGCTGACTAAGGCTATCATCATAAACCTTGTTACTACGGAAGGTTGAAACTTCCAAGACATGACGCTCAAAAATATCTTTATCAAATTTATCACTACGTTGTTGATTAATTCTGCGAAAATATACATGAACTATCTTAAATCGACGTCCAATAATCATTGAATTACGTCCGAAAATTCGGCGTACTTGTTCTGGCGTCGCATTAGTGACGATATCAAAGTCTTTTGGCTTAACATTTAGCAATAGATCGCGAACACCACCACCGACTACATATGCATGAAAATGATTGCGTTGTAGTTCTGAGATAACTAGGTATGCATCTTTATCTAACATAAGATGATTGATATTAAGTTCTGATGCAGAGTAGATTTTTTTTGACATGAAATTCCTGTTTTAGGTTAATAGTCATAACTGATCGCTAGCACTATTAATCTTTATTATTGATAAAATAAGCAAATAAAAAGGTGTTGAATATCATCAAGACAGCAACACCAATGAGGATTTTACCATATATATCTTAATTAATTCAGATATTTTACTTAGATAGGTAAAACAGCAATAACCTCTACCTCTACCAATACGTCACGAGGTAAGCGAGAAACTTCAACACATGAACGAGCTGGAAGTCGAATATCAAAATAGCTTGCATATACTTCATTAAAAGCAGCGAAATTATTCATATCAGATAAAAAGCAAGTAGTTTTTACTACATGATTCCAATTAGTACCTGCTTCCGTTAAAATGGCTTCAATATTTTTCATCACTTGATGAGTTTGAGTTGTAATATCTTCACCAGCTAAGACACCATCTTTAGTTAACGGAATTTGCCCCGAAGTATAAACTAAACTTGCCGTTTGATTTGCTTGCACATATGGTCCAATTGCCTGTGGTGCATTAGGTGTACTAATTGCTTTCATCGATTATTTCCTTATATTAAAACTAGTTCACGATTATAACGCAAAAAATTACTGAAGTGGTAATTATAAGCCGTATTTTAATTACACTCATTAGCATTAAAGGTAGACAAAATATTCATATTATTATACAATTATTAGTTGTATATCAAGAAAGGATGTTTTAAATGCGTAGCTTAATTGCTAAATTAAGATTTTGTGCGGTCATTCTAAGTATGACATTGTTGTTTTTTGGTGTATTAATTCTAAATAAGTTATGTCGTAAATGTTTATTACATCAATTCCGTGTACTATGGGCAAAGTGTCTAATTGCCTCGACTGGAGCTAAATTAACTGTAACTGGTTATAAAGTAAGTAAGCAAGATTTACATAATGCAATGATTGTGTCAAACCATATTTCGTGGCTAGATACGGTAGTCATGCTCCGTTTATATTATGTGCGTTATGTCGGAAAAATTGAGATGCTTAAATGGCCGTTATTGAATAGCATGATTAAGGCTGGTGGAACTATTTTTATTGACCGTAAAAATAAAAAAGACATTCTAAAAGTTAATCAACAAGTTGCTGAAATTCTTCAACAAGGCGCAACGGTAGGTCTTTATCCAGAAGGCAAAACCACCTTGGGTCATGATGTTGGACAATTTAAAGCGCCAATTTTAGAAGCTGCAATCATGGCAAAAAGCACGATTATCCCGTTGGTATTAAGCTACCGTAAAAATGATAACCAACCAGCACCTGAAGTTTCATTTGCAAATGTTGGTTGGTTACAAACAGTAATGAACACCTTACACTTAAAGAACTTACATATTAATGTTACGGTATTACCACCAGTCCATGCTGCAGAATTTAAAAATCGTGAAGAACTAAATAGCTATCTTCATCAGCAAATCCGTAATACTTATTTAGCACCTAATTCTAATTAACATTAAAGCGTAATTTTAGTTCTTCAAGCCCTAATTTATCCAAGATATCTAGTAAATATTGACGAGATTTTAAATTAGGGCATCCAGTTTTTTTAGCAATTATTAATTCATTTTTCATTGAATGCTCCCAACCAATCAATTCGGTAGCTGTCACACTATATCCATGAGCCTCTAAACGTAGACAACGTAAGACATTGGTAATATGACTACCAAACTCACGAG
>RXKA01000002.1 GCA_003962985.1 Pseudomonadota bacterium
CTTTCATGATGGGTGCAATTATTGCCGAAGCAAAACCACTTCATCAAATAGAAAAGTTAATTGAACCTCTCAAAGACATGTTCTGTGCAATCTTCTTCGTAACTATCGGGATGATGTTTGATCCCAATATCCTAATGACGAATTTATCAACTATCTTAATTATCAGTGTTGCACTGATTCTTGGTAAGATGATTGGTGCAACCAGTGGTGCATTTTTGTCTGGTGAATCGGGGCGTAATTCACTCAAAGTAGGTATGGGGCTCACTCAAATTGGGGAATTTTCATTCATCATTGCCAGCCTTGGTACGACATTGGGTGTAACAAATCCACAATTATATCCATTAGCAATTGCCGTATCTGCAATCACCACGCTATCAACTCCGTATATGATCAACTTAGCGTCTCCGATTAGTAATGTATTTACTCATCATGCACGTCCATTAGTTAAAGTATTTAATCATTATACTGTCTGGATACACGAATTACACCCTAGTGGTGATAGTGCTATGATTGTTAAATTTATCTTTAAGATTATTGCCCAAATTATCGTCAATAGCATGTTGGTTGCTGCTGTATTTATCGCAAGTGCATTCTGTGCTAGTAATTTAGATAGTATTTTATTTGGTAAGGACTTAATTACCTTGGATGATAACTATCATCGTTCTATCGTATGTGGGTTTGCTCTATTAGTATCATTACCATTTACCATTGCATCGTATCGTAAATTAAAAGCACTTAGCATGATTTTCTCTGAATTATGGATTCGAAATAGATTATTTGGGAAACATACTTATCGCGCGCGCCAAGTAATTTTTGAAACAGTGCCAGTGATCACTATTATCTGGATTATGAGCCTAATTTTCTCAATTAGTCATCAAATTTTGCCTGAGCCTAAATTATTACTAACTCTTGAGGTCGGAGCATTTATCATTGCAATCATTTTTTGGAAACAATTTATTAAAATTCAATCATGGTTACAAATTCAGCTTTTTTCTGTAATGGAAGAACACGAAAAACCAGCTGAGTAAAACAACGATCTCTCAACTACGCCTATATGATTTCGTATAGGTGTAGCTCTCAATAAACTTGTCCATATGCTCCTTATTTAACATGATTAACTATACTACATTATTAGAACAACTCAAAGAACAAGCTAAATTATTAGGATTTATAGATTTAACCATCACTCATACCATAATTCCTGAGAATGTTAAAACCAAATATCAACAATGGTTAGCAAATGGTTTAAATGGTTCAATGGACTATTTATCTAATAATCAAGAGTTACGCTTTAATCCACAATTATTGCATCCTGAAACCATAACGGTTATCTGCGTCAAAATGCCATATCGACAAGAAGATATCGCCAGCTATAAGCATCGCCTATTAGAACCACAACAAGCATATGTTTCTAGCTATGCACATGGTCGTGACTATCACAAAGTGGTTAAACAACAACTCAATAAACTTGCCAAATGGTTAAATGAACAATTATTACAAGCCAAGATAACACATAAGTATCGTGCATTTGCTGATTCTGCACCAGTTTTGGAAGTTCAATTGGCAACTCAATCAGGCGGTGGATGGCGTGGCAAAAATACGCTGTTAATTAATAAACGTCAAGGTAGTATGTTTTTTTTGGGCGAATTATTCACCAATCTACCATTTGGCACCACTACCCACAATAGCCAAGCACATTGTGGTAGTTGCCAGAAATGCCTAGAAGTTTGTCCAACTAATGCATTTATTGAACCATACGTGTTAGATGCTAGACGTTGCATATCATACCTCACCATAGAAAATAAAGATAGTATTCCTATCGAGCTACGCCATAAAATTGGCAATCGAATTTATGGATGTGATGATTGTCAAATCTTCTGTCCATGGAATAAATTTAGTCAGACCGCGACGGTTAAAGATTTTGCGATTCGTAACAATCTAAATAATTCATCTTTAGTTGAGTTATTGGCATGGAATGAAAGCGAATTTACTTCACGTATGCAGGGTAGTCCAATTTATCGCATTGGTTATCTAGCGTGGATCAGAAATATTGCAGTTGCACTAGGCAATGCACCGTATAGTTTGGAAATAATCCATGGATTAAAAAATAAACTATTATTCATTAATGATGAAATGGTACAGGAACATATCAACTGGGCACTAAATCAGCAACAAAAAAGATCAATTGAGCAAATAAACAATCACCACAACTAGGATTATTTTTGCCAATTTTTAACCTATCAATCACCGCCAAAAACTATAATCTGAATAAGGTAGCTATGATATAATATACCCATATTTAACTATTTTTAAGGTGGTTGTAATGAGAACTCCAAATCAAAGTCTTACTGAAAGTTTTCCAGAATTAAAAGAAGCTTTTCATCATTTAAAAATGAATGATCATCATTTCCAAACCCTATTAAATAGATATGAAGAGTTGGATACGATTGTACACAAAGTTGATAATAGTCAAGAAGTTATGAGTGAATTGGAACTAGAGAAAGTAAAAAAAGAACGCGTTGCACTTAAAGATGAATTATACCAACTAATGGTAAAATGCAAAAATGAATTAAATGCATAATAAAAATCCCCCTCTTGAAGGGGGCTTTTTTACATTACGGACTTAATCCGTTTCACTTGAGTACATAACTCTGCAAAGGTATCAAAACTAATTGTTTGTTTAGCATCTGAAATTGACTGGTCTGGATGAGGATGCATTTCAACCAAAATACCATGTGCACCAGCAGCAACTGACGCGCGCGCCATTGGCAAAACTAATGAACGCACACCAGTACCATGACTCGGATCAGCAATCACTGGCAAATGCGTTAACTGTTGGAGTGATGGTATTGCATTCAAATCGAGTGTATTACGTGTAAAAGTCTCGATAGTCCGAATACCTCGCTCACATAAAATCACATGAGGATTTCCTGATAGCATAATGTATTCAGCTGCCATCAATAATTCATGATATGTTGAAGCAAAACCACGTTTTAATAAAACAGGAGTTTTAACCTTTCCTAATTCATTGAGTAGCGCATAATTCTGCATATTGCGTGCACCAACTTGGATAACATCAAGGTATTGTGCGGCAACTTCTATTTGGCTTGCATCCATAACCTCTGATACCGTAATTAGCCCGTATTTAGCACCTATTTCTGCAATTAGTTTTAAGCCATCAACACCCATACCCTGAAACTCATAGGGAGATGTACGTGGTTTGTATGCCCCACCACGTAATGCTTGTGCGCCATGTTCTTTAGCAACTTTGGCACATGCTTCCAATTGTTCTCGCGACTCAATTGAACATGGTCCTGCAATAATAAATAATTCATCACCACCAATTTTAACACCCTTAACCTCGATAATCGTGTCACTAGGTTTAGTTTGACGACTAGCTAATTTAAAATTAGCGGTGAGTGGATGGACTTTTAACACCTGTGGTAATGCAGCAAAGTCATCTTGAACGACTAATGAATCAATACCACCAATTACAGCCAAAATGTTGGTATCACTCTCAACAACTTGAAATCCCATACGTTTTAGGCGGTCAAGTAAATTTTGTTTCTCCAGATAATCGACTTCTGGGCGTAATTCAAGCAACATCAAATAACTCCTGTGTAACTTTAGTCAATTCTTTGGGTGAAATCTCATCTTCCAATTTGCGAACTAAGTATGAACCAACTACACACCCATCTGCTAATTTAAGAATCTCCTGCACCATCGCTGCATTTGAAATACCAAAACCCACGGCGATTGGTAAATCAGATGCCTTACGCACATTATCTAATTGTGATGATAAATCCTCAGGTAAGCCACTTCTCGCGCCTGTAGTGCCTTTTTGGCAAGCATAATAAACAAAACCATCATGTAAATCAGCTAAAATTCTTTTCATCCGCTCTGGTTTCGTCGATGGTGCAATAACTGTAATTGGTGCTAATCCCAAAGAACGACAATAATGGTGATAACTAGCCGCCTCTTCATAGGGTAAGTCAACAACCAAAACTCCATCTGCTCCCGCTTGTTTTGCTTTATGTAAAAATGAATAGAGGTCTTGATTAATTGGATTATAATAGGTAAACACGATAATCGCAACTTCACTCTTCGCACGAATCTGACGAATAACCTCCAAACTAGAATTAACTGTTGTTCCTGCCAATAATGCACGTTCCATTGCCGCTTGAATCACTGGACCATCAGCAACAGGATCGGAGTATGGAATACCAACTTCTAATAAATTAACCCCACCAGCTTCTAGTGCCAAAAAATATTCCACACTTTTGGTAATTCCACCATCACCAGCTGTCAAATATGCAATTTTAGCCTTATTCTGAAATGCTTGCTTAATTCGTGACATTTACTAATCCTTTTGCTAATAGAGCTGGTAAATCTTTATCGCCACGCCCTGATAAATTAACTAATATTTTGCTATCTTTAGGTAAATCTTTGGCAACACGCATTAAATATCCCAACGCATGTGATGATTCCAATGCTGGAATAATCCCCTCACTACGGGTTAATAATTGAAATGCGGCTAGAGCATCACCATCAGAACAAACATCATATTTAGCCCGTCCAATAGCAAATAAATCCGCATGTTGAGGGCCAACTGCTGCATAATCTAATCCCGCAGAAATTGAATGAGTGTCAGCAATTTGTCCATCGGCTGTTTGTAATACATAGGTACGATTACCATGTAAGACACCTAAACGTCCAGATTGAAAACGTGCAGCATTCTCACCAACGCCAGTACCATTGCCACCTGCTTCAACACCAATCAACTGCACATTTTCATCAGCTAGAAATCCTTGGAAGATACCAATAGCATTTGAACCACCACCAACACAGGCAATCACGATATCTGGATTAGTACCAGCTTGTTCATTAAATTGTGCTATTGCTTCGCGCCCAATTACGGCCTGAAATTGGGCACATAATTGTGGGAATGGATATGGACCAAGCGCCGTACCTAAACAATAATGCGTATTTTCATAACTAGAAGCCCAATCACGCAAAGCTTCGTTAACCGCATCTTTTAATGTAGCACTGCCATCGCTAACTGGGACAACTTTAGCACCTAGTAAACGCATTTTTGCTACATTTGGTGCTTGACGTTCAACATCAACCTGCCCCATATAAATTACACATTCAATCCCAAGCATTGCACAAGCGGTTGCCGTTGCTACCCCATGCTGTCCTGCACCTGTCTCAGCAATAATTCTGGTCTTACCCATCTTTTGAGCAAGTAAACATTGTCCTAGTGCATTATTAATTTTATGGGCACCAGTATGAGTTAAATCTTCTCGTTTCAAATAAACATGTTGTAAGCCTATTGCTTTGGCAAAATTGCTGACTTTAGTCAATGCAGTTGGACGACCGACATAGTTTTTTAATAACCCAAGAAATTCACTCTGAAATTCTTGACTAGGCACTATAGTTTTAAATGCATCAATCAAATCGTGCAATGGGTCAATCAATAGTTCTGGTACGTACATACCACCGTATGCACCATAATAAGTTGGACGGACTAATGCCAAAAATTCACGAATCTTAGCAAAATCTTTAACACCACGTGTACTTTCAACTCCAGATGACAAATCAACTCCATGTGGTTGATGTTGTTCGATTTGTTCTAGCACATTATCTTTATCAATTCCACCTGCGATAAAATATCTAAAGTTTGTCATCTCAGGAGTAAACTTCTCATATAGAATAAAGTCTTTTGCTGGATTTAATTCTACTGGTAATGGCTTACCATCTGCGACATAGATAATCGGTTTATTAACAAATTGTCCTACACCACTTCTGGGCGCATCACCATGTAATTGAATTACATCCAAATCAAGCTGTGCATCAATTGTAGCAATTTGCTCTGGTGTTTCATCAAAAAAGACCCCTACTACCTTGGTTGGGTAATCTTTAACTACGTCACAAATTGCTTTTGCCGTAGCTACATTTATTTGACGCGGGGAGTGCGCAGTAAAGAGTAAACCAATATAATCAACTCCACTTGCTGCTACTTTGTGTGCCATTTCTGGCGTGGTTATCCCACAAATTTTTACTAACATTTACTAACTCATTTCGTATCTATAAATTATTTAATTTCTAATAATGATAAATCTAAACCACCATCCACACTAGGTGGACACCATAAATAGCTAGTATTCAAAATTTTAGAAAATTTAAACACTCCATCGTGAATATTATCATCGATTCCTAACATGCTCGCCATTTGCAAATTAAATGCACGGAATGAGTGTCCAAACGCCGAGAACATCAAACCACCATTCAATTGATCATCTGACCATGGCATAGATTTTCTGAGTAATTCTGCTTCGGGAGTAAAATTTTCTTTTGCAGATTTTTTTACATGCGCTGACTCTGGCAAATCATCTAATTGATGCGAGTCATCCATGCTTCTTCCGATGCAAGCTTCTTTGGTTGCCTGTGGTGCTCTCTCTAGCCATGCAAAATCATGTTGCCACTGCTGCAAAACCCAAAAACTAGAGCCATCATCAGCAATTGCCACTGGTAGCATATCATCACCCTGTGGGTTTTCAATACCATCTTCAAAATCCGATAAATCAAAATTCTTACGATATGCATATGATGCGACTGTTTTTTGTAATGCAAATGTACCATCTAGCAAGTTTCTTAATTTCAATGCGTGATGAAATAGTTTACCTTTATCATCATTCTTTAGCCAAATAGCTAAATCAAATCCTGCTTCATCACTCATAAGTGGTGAATTAAATTGATGTTGCTCATATTTATCAACTTTAGGAAAATATGTCATCATCTTGTTGCCAAATCCAACTACGGCATGTGACTCGTCAACTACTTTACTTAATGTAGTTAGTACATCCAATAATTTGGTAGTATCAGCAAGATTAAATAGCAAAAACATCTCTGATGATGTATTCTCTTCAATAATTCCAGTTTGATATTTTTTCATATGTATTCACCTTTTAAATTACTTACCAAAAAATTCAGCAGGATTAGCCAACCGCGATAAAGCTTCACCAACTAAAACGCCATCATAACCAAGCGCGATCGCACGCAAAGCATCATCACGAGTTTTAAGACCAGATTCGGCAACTTTTACTCGATCAGCGGGAATTAATTTAATTAGCTCTGCAAATTGTTCAGGATGCATTGAGAAGTCATTCAAATCACGCTGATTAACTCCAATTACATCTGCATCAGCCGCTAATGCAATTTCCAATTCACTTGGATTATGTACTTCTACTAATACCTCTAAACCGAAACTATGGGCAATTTTTGCCATTTCAAAAGTCTTTTCTTTTAGCACATGCACAATCAGCAGAATCACATCTGCACCATTAGCTGCTGCTTCTGCAATCTGTGGTGGAGTTAGCATAAAGTCCTTGCACAACACGGGTACAGGAATATCTTTAAGTCCATCTGTTACACGTTTTAAATCTGCCATTGAACCATTAAAACCAGCATCTGTTAACACTGAAATTGCCGCTGCCCCATATGAAACGTACTCCAAAGCGCGTTTTAAAGGATCTCCAATTTCAGCAATGTGACCGGCTGAAGGCGAAGCGCGCTTAATCTCACTAATTACTGCAAAATCTTTACTGCGAATCGAATCTTTCATGCTCTTGCGTTTAACTGGAGCTTGATATTTACGTTGAACAATTTGTTGTAATTTATTCAGTTTAATAATATCACCCTGAGCCAAACGTCGTTGTGCCAATTCAACTCCACTAACGAGACTATCAGCTTTACCACACACCCACAAAGCCGCACCTGCATTCAGTGCTAAACTATCACTAATACCTGTTGGTGTACCATTAAGAGTTTTAATGAGCATTTGCGCATTGTACATTCTATCCCCACCAGCCAAATCAACCAATTCAGATTGAGATAGACCAAGCTTCTGCAAATTGATATTAATATCTTCGATGCCATCGCGGGTAACTAATTTAGCTTGTAAATTATCTAAGGTGCTTAACTCATCTAAACCATTACCATGAAAAACTAACGATTTAGTTGTGCCAAGTTTATACAAAGCTTCAGCAATCACGGGAACATATTTAGCTTTATAAACACCAAGGATTAAGTGTTCACGTCCAGCTGGATTTAATAATGGTCCCATTAGATTAAAAATAGTTGGGGTTGCTAATTTCTTGCGTACATCATTTAACTTACGTAATACAGGGTAAAAATTAGGTGCAAATAAAAATGCAAATTGATTATTACTTAAAGTTTGTTTAACCTCATCATCACTAAGATTTAAATTAAAACCCAGTTCGGCTAATACATCTGCGGAACCACATTTAGATGATACGGCACGATTACCATGTTTTACGACAGGAACTCCACAAGCAGCTACCAATAATGAACCACCAGTTGAAATATTTAATGTACCAGCTTTATCACCACCTGTACCTACGATATCGACAAATGGAATCGTATTCTTTATTTGGCGTCCATTTTCAGTTAAAGCACGATGAAAACCGATTAATTCATCGGCAGTTTCACCCTTAGCATGCAATAAACTTAAAAACTGCCCTGCTAAAATGGGTTCGATATCACCAAGCAATGCTATCGCAGCTAAATAAGCTTCTTCAATACTTAAATTGTTCCCATCGGCTAATGATTGTATATATTTATTTAAACTCATGAAATAACTTTCTTACAGACTATTTTTTAAACATTGATCAGTTTTGGCTAACTCTTGCAAAACAAGCTTTGTAACTTTAGCTACTACCTCATCTTGATATTTTGCTTCTTTTTTATCACTAGTAGTATATATACTCATCACTAGTGGCTTACACTTATTCGGATAGATTACACCAATATCATTGGCAGTTCCATAATCACCACTTCCTGTTTTCTCAGCAACCGCCCACCCCTGTGGCACGCCTGCACGAATACGTTTTGCCCCTGTTGTATTGGCTATCATCCATTTAGCTAACTTGTCGCGTGATGTAGCATTTAGTGCATTACCTAGTAGCAATTGCTGAATATCTTGTCCCATTGCCTGAGGTGTAGTCGTATCACGTAAGTCATGCGGAATCGCTGTATTTAATCGTGGTTCAGGACGATCTAAACGAAACCTACTATCATTCAGTGTGCGTGCATAATTATTAACTTGCGTTATACCACCCAATGAAGCAATCAATAAATTCATAGCTGTATTATCACTATATGCCAATGCTGCAAAAGATAATTCAGCAATTGTCATACCATTAGTCACATGATTAGCTGTAATTGGCGAATAACCACTAGTCTGCACATCATAATGAGTGAATTTAATCTGTTGCTGTAAATAATCAGGGTTACTTTCACTATTTTTCAGAATCGCTGCAACCGTTATAAATTTTGCCGTACTACAAAATGGAAAGCGTTTTTCAGCATTAAATTCCAGCTTCTGATTATTAGCGCTATTCATAGCATAAACACCAATATGTGTTGCTGATGTAGACTCCAAACTACGTAACTGAGCCATCAAATCATCATGGGGTAGAATATCTGCAAATGCAGAATACATCGTAGCCAAACTGATGCCCAATAGCAATACTTGACCACTTATTAAACCACGACTTTTAAATTTCA
>RXKA01000167.1 GCA_003962985.1 Pseudomonadota bacterium
ATTAGGACTTATGCCTTTTTTATTTTTTAATTACCAATTTGTTAAAGATCTATTATTGCTCAAATTCAACAAAAATGAAAAAGTGAGGACTCAGGTAAAGATATTATATCAAATCTAACCCTTTCTGTTTATCATATAATTTATTTTACTGGGTAAATGTTTTTGTTATAATTACACTACTATAGTTAAAATTGAACAAGGAGTTGCAAGATGCATAGTTATGATGATCTGTTTTTGTTCATAGATATTGTACATCATGGTGGCTTTACTCAGGCCTCACGCAAGCTAGGTCTCTCACAATCACAATTAAGCCGTCGCTTACAAAAGTTAGAACAATCATTAGGTAATAATCTATTCCGTAGACTAGCCAATCGGGTAGAACTAACTGAATTTGGTAAAGAGATTTTTCAGCGTTTCTCACAACAAAAATGGCAACTTGACACAGATATCGAACAACATATAAATAAAAACGCTGCGACAAATAATGATTTGAATATTATTTTACCTGCAGTGTTTGGCTACCATATTATTTCACCCTACTTACCTGCATTTCTAAAACAACATCCAGATCTAAAACTCCATATCAAATACACCCATGGTAGCGCTAGCTTGTATGAAACTGGTGCTGATTATATGATAACCTCACGAATGCCAGAACAGCAGACTTTAATAGTAAAAAAATTGTGCGCTTGTAGTTGTGGATTTTATTGTTCAAATAAATATGTCTCACTGCATGGACTGCCATTACACCCTAGTGATCTAGAATATGGCACACATTTAGTTGCTAGTTACGACTCGGCAAATGTTACCAATAATCAAGAATTAATTTTTACACATAAAGTTAGTGCTGAGTCATTAATGGTTGCAAATAAAACGCGATTATTAATTAACGATGATTTGCAGGCGGAAAAAATGCTGGATTCGCACCAATTAATTGTTGGATGTTATAATTTTTGTCTCGCAAAACGCGAAGACGTGATTCGTCTGTTTGCTGATTATGATTTATTTGATATTACTTTTTATAAAGTAACGCCACCTAATAAAAATGATATTAAAGTGGCGTTGTTTCATCAATTTATTGAAACATGTCTACAACAAGCACAACTTATTTGATGTATTCAAGATGTGCCGTAAAGTGACGTAAAATTGGCGGTTCATAAGTAAATGTTAATCCTTTTATTTGATTAATATTTTTTAACACTTCTTTGAATGAATCAACAATATAGTCCATATGATCATTAGTATAGACACGACGAGGAATAGTTAAGCGCAACAATTCAAATGCTGAAAGCTTCTGTTCCTTAGTTGCAGGGTCGCGTCCTAATAATAATGAACCAATTTCTACACCACGTATACCACCTTCAATATACAATTGATTTGCTAATGCATGAGCAGGGAATTCGTGACCTGGGATATGTGGTAACAAACGTGCAGCATCGACAAATACCGCATGTCCACCAGTTGGATACTGAATAGGAATACCAGCTTCTAATAGTTTAGCACCTAAATATTCAACTTGACCAATTCGATAGTTTAGATATTCTTCATCCATACCCTCATATAAACCAACAGCTAAAGCTTCCATATCGCGTCCAGATAATCCACCGTAAGTGATAAAACCTTCAAATGGAATACAACGCACTTGTACCGCTTTAAATAAATCTTCCCGCTCTTTGATACAGCACAGTCCACCAATATTTACCAATGGATCTTTTTTAGCTGACATAGTTAAAATATCTGCGTGACGATACATTTCCTTAATAATGGCAGGGATTGTCCAATCTTTGAATTTCTCATCACGTTGTTTAATAAACCATGCATTTTCACAATAACGAGCAGAATCCATAACAACAGGAATATCATATTTAACTGCAATTTTGGCAGTTTCAATAATATTGTCCATTGCAACTGGTTGTCCTCCAACACTATTACACGTCACGGTTACAATAATCGCAACTACATTATCTGCACCATGCTCTAAAATAGTTTGCTCTAATTTAACTAAATCAAAATTACCCTTAAATGGATGATAAGCTTTAGTATCTTTTGCCTCAGGAATAACCACATTAATGGCTTGTGAGCCCGTTAATTCTACGTGTGCGGCAGTTGTATCAAAATGATAATTAGAAATAAAAACTGGCTGTGTAACATTTTTTATTTCACGACGGCGATCTAATAATGCAGGAAATAGGATTTGCTCTGCACCACGCCCTTGATGTGTAGGAATTACATGCTTATATTCAAAGATATCACGTACTGCAGCCTCTAGTTTAAAGAAACTTTTACTACCTGCATACGCTTCATCACCAAGCATCATACCAGACCACTGTTTATCGCTCATAGCACCAGTACCAGAGTCAGTTAATAAATCAATATAAACATCTTCACTTCTTAGCAGGAATGGATTATTACCAGCTTCTGCCAAGGCTTGAATACGATATTCACGCGTAGTTTGCTTAATTGATTCAACCATTTTAATACGGAACGGTTCAGGAATACGACGAGTCATAATAAATTCTCCTAAAAAAACTAAGATAAAAATTGAATAACAACTACAACACAACCTAAAACGAATACTAGGTTGAGAATAAATTGATTGGTTAAAATTGGTAAGTCACATTGGTAACCTGTTTGCAACATTTTACGCATCATTAAAACAGGAATCAAGATGAATAAAATAGATGCGCCAACACCAGCAAACCCTAATGCTAAGATAAATATATTCGGATACAGCAATACTATTGCTAGTGGAACCACGAATGTCAAGATACTAGGAATACTAATTCTTTGCAATAACGGCTTTTGGTGTGAACCAAGCACGTCTTGGATAAAGTGATACAATGAAATCGCCGTACCCAAAAATGAGGTCGTAACAGAAATGGTTGCTACAAAATGGATGGCGGACATAATTAATGGATATTTAACATTCGTTGCTAATAAATTCATCAAGTCACCAACATTTGCCTCATTACCCATAGAGTGTAATGAAGTAAAGCCATGATCACCTGCGGCAGGGATATTACCTATTATTGCAACCACCCAAAATATGTATAAAACGAGTGGAATTATACTCCCAATAATGACCACCTTACGAAGCTGTAACAAGTTGTTACGTAGATAGCGACGTACTGTTGGAATTATATTATGTAGAATGAATGTTGTGACAATTGCAGGTATTGATGCCAAAATAGCTTGAGACTCACCAGAGAGCAAGAGGTATTCACCATGTAAAGAATAGCACAGTAAAACCATAGCAATGATAAAACCCAGCAATTTTAAGCTTAATAAGCCACGATTTACATAGTCAACGGCCTTGGTTCCAATAATTACACAACTCCCAAAGACAATCACAAAGACAGTTGATGTAATTGCTGGTGACATTTTTAGCATACTATTAAAAGTTGAACCCGCAGCAGAAATATACGCCATAATAATAGTATATAGTGTAGCCCAAAAAATAACTGTTAAAAACCATTTACCTTTTGTACCCATAAATTTATATGCCATCGATGCAAAACTAATCCCATCATCAAGAGTAGAATTAGCCTCACACACCAATAATGCCGTATACAACATTACCGCCCATGCCATAAAAAGAATTATTGACCCCCAAAAAATTCCGACATGAGAAATGATAATCGGTAATGCCAAAACACCAGCACCAATTTCAGTACCCATAATCATAAAAACGCTACCAATTTGCCGATTTATTGATCCACCAGTCATAATCTCCCCCTTAAAACTAATGTTTGATAACGCACTAAAATATACACATACAATTTAGCAACATTTTTATTATAAAACATACACCATATGACATATTTAGTTTCAGATTGAGATTATATATGAATCAAATTTATTTGCATACATGCAAAAACACATAATATCAATGCATTTTAGCTGACCTATTCTTAGCAAAATAGCTGGATAATGCCCTATTTAAACAGCCTATTTATCAAAAAATATCATTCAAATAGCCGAAATTGCAAAATAATTTAACTTATTTTTATTTAAATCCAAATTATTTATTGAATAAATACAGTATATTATAATAAAAATACGTAAAGTGAAACAAAAGTGGACAAAATAATTTGCTAATATTACCTATAATCTTGGTATGAATAAACGGTCAGGTAGTAAAACATACCAAGAATAATAAAATAATAATCAAAACAGAATATAATGTTTTATAAATGACTGATAATAAAAATGCCCAAGTACTAAAAGTCGCGGAGGGTGTCTATCTAAGAGCTTCATGTTATGCTGATTTTCTCAGCTATAAAAAATCACCTGATTCTATCAGGTGATTTTTTTTATTCAGATGCAGTTTAAACCATGCCCAATATTAATTATGGTGCGTAGATTTGCTCAAAGCACTTGAATAAAATTAATTTATTTAAGGTAAACAAGTTATACTAATGACTGAACATAGTTACAAGGAGAATTACAATGCATGAACAAGATTTATATTTCATGAATGAAGCTATCAATGAGGCAAAAAAAGGTGCTGTAGAAGGCGGGATTCCAATTGGAAGCATTTTAGTTATTGATGGTAAAATAGTTGGAAGAGGACATAATCAACGCGTACAGCAAGGTGATCCAATTTTACATGGCGAAATGGACTGTCTCAAAAATGCAGGAAGACTAAGCGCCAAAGATTACGCCAAAGCAACCATTTATTCAACATTATCACCATGTGATATGTGTAGCGGTGCAATATTGTTGTACAAAATACCACGTGTAGTAATGGCTGAAAATGAAACCTTTAAAGGTAATGAAGATTATATGCGTAGCCGTGGCTTGGAGGTTATCAATTTAGATTTGGATGAGGCTAAACAATTGATGCGCGATTTCATTGCAAAAAATCCAGAATTATGGAATGAAGATATCGCAGAATAACATCACCTGCTTATCAGACACATAGTTTGATATGCTATAGTCATACTCTTATAAAGACAAAAGGTTAGCCATAAATAGCTAACCTTTCATTTTTAACAATCTAAATTACACCATCTTAATAATAAATAACCCCATTGCTTTCCACTGGCATAAATGAATAAAAAGCAAATGCATTTGCATTGTTAATATAAGGACTACCAATAACACCAGAATTGAAATTATTTGTACTCCAAGCAGATACTTGTGGATTCGTACTATAATTTGGAGAATAGTAATAATTATAAGTACCGTAATAACCAATCAATGGATTTAATGTACCGTAAACCAAATTATAATTGAAGCTTGTAGCATTAGCTGCACTATAACTATAATTACTTAACCCAATAAATGAAGTAGAAGTTGAGCCACTATCTAATGCATAATAAGCAGTCGTAACTGGTATAACCCCACCAGTACCCGCAGCAACATTAGGGGTAACTAACAGATAGCCATTATTAGTTGCAACCGTAACTCCATTTACTAAGGTAGTAGCAGAAGAAAATGTAGGTAATGATGTTACTTTATTACATGCTGTTATCGCTGTTATCGTACCACAAATGTAAAGATTCGATTCAGATGTAACATATAGATTACCACCTACACCGATTGCAACATTACCGATAGTTGAGCTTAAATTAGTGAGTTGTGTGGTAGTAGAACTACCGCTAAATGTACCATCAGATACTGTGTAGACATGTAAATTAGTTGAATTAGATTCTACTACGGCAGCATAGTTAGTGCCACTAATGTTACTAACTGCCAGATAACTTGCAGTATAACCACTAGTTTGTGCTACTAACACGCCTAAAGACCCAGTTCCTGTTATTGGAGTACTTTCTGGAGAATAAGTATTACCACCATAAGTAGCTATGTTCCATTCTACAATTGGAGCTGAATAAACCACACTATTGACAGCATACAAATACCCTTGACTCTGTAATAATTGTGAAATATTACCAGATGGACCTGCTGATGCAGTAAAAGATACTGGGCTGTTACTAAATGATTGTAAACTACCCCAAACACCAGTTATATTATTTCCACTAGCTGTATAGCTGGTACCAACCATTGGCGCTGTTATTCCTGTAGTTCCTACATACGGATAAGATCCATTATAGGTAATATTATACAAAACGTTTGAAAGATTTGGTTGTTCTGTAGTAGGAAACCATAAATATTCAGTGATCGATTGTCCACCGGCAAGATTTACCGCGACAGATCCAGTAGCAGGAACCGCAGTTGTAGTGTTGCCAAATCCATATGGGCTTGATAATGCAGGCATTGGAGCCGAATAATTAATAGCAACACCTTGGGAACCATTAGCGCTATTAGCAAATACGACTGGATACATATAATAAGAAGCACCATTCAGAGCCACAATAGTACCTGTTCCTACACTAACATTTGGAACAACGGAAGGATTAACATTCACCCAAATATTACTAGAGTTACCTGTTGGCGTTGTAAACATATTTTTTAAATATGGAACAGACTCACTAAGATCACTGTATGCCATACTTGGGATCACAAAATTTAAATTACTACTACTAGTTAAAGTGGTTGATAATGTAGGGTTTATGGTAGTAACAACAACACTACAACTTTGATTTTGTAACAATGTTTGTCCACTACAATTATCTTGAACAGAATATCCTGCGGCAGCTGTTGGGAAAGTATCACCCATCATCTGTATATTTGCAGCAGATTCAGTGCCAAGGTTAGTATAGTTCAATGTAATCTGTAAACTATTTCCATAATTGTAAAATGAAAATGCACTGTTTTGACTTTCACCATCGCCAGTATATGTTGGCGCACCTGCTGGTAACCCTGGTTGTAAGGCTGATATGCTAGATAAAACCACATTCACAGCACTAGTAGAACCTTGGAAATTGGCGGTTAAAACATCTTGTGCAGGATTTCCATTGACACTAAAAGAAACAGGAATAGTAGCCACTAAGCTTTCTTGAGAGTTTGGAGCAAAAATAAATGTTACTTGACAAGATTGGAGATATGATAGGCTTGCCGAAGCACATGTATTGGTACCAGCTTGTAAGCTTACTCCAGTCAATCCACTCAGGTCAATAGAAATACCATTAATATTCGAACCAGATGTCTGATTAGTAATAGTTACCACTTGGCTAACTGATTGTCCAGCTGGTACAACCATTTGTAATGGATCTGGATTAAGACTAACAAAATTTGAATTAGCGTTTGCACTATAAGGCAAAGAAGAAGACGATCCAACAGTGATTGTCTGTCCAATGTTAGTATAAGTACCAGTAATTACTCCACGCAAATTATTAATTATCCCATTAGTATCTTGTGTAGGAGAAGAATATGATACAGTATAAGAACAATTACTACCTGCAGCAAGTACCCCACTATTTAAATTACAATTATTTGATGTTATAGAAATATTGTTTGGCTTTGAAGGATTACCAATAGCAATTAATTGTGGCACACCACCATTATTGAAATTAACAGATGTGTTGGTAGTGCTACTATTAGCCACAGTTACTGTTGCAGTTTTAGTTTGATAAAGGAATGTATTCGTCAAATCACCAGACACTGTTGATGTCAATACAACATTAGCCGTAGGAGCATAATAGTAAATATTGTAGAATGTAGATCCAGTACCCGTGCCTAAACCAGTCGTGTAATTCATCTGAACATTCATATTTCCAGAATTAACTGAACCATTCATAGTAAATGTTACTTGACAAGAGCTGCCAGGCTGTATTGTCTGGTTGCTACATGTATCTGCAGTAACTGTTGCAGTGGTAGAACCATTTATAGTAACTGGACTGCCATTACCAAAACCAATAAGCGATCCACCTGTGGAAAACCCCATAGCTGTCACTGCAGCCTGATAACTACCCACATTCACAAATGTCACCGTAACTGGAGTAGTATTGTTAGTTTGAACAAATCCAGTAACTACCGCAGTCGTCATCAAAGCCTGTGGATTTAGATTATTTACAACTGAAACTGTCATAATCTGGTTACCACTACCATTTGTTAGTGATTTAGTCTTATTTTGTGACTTAACAATTGTATTATAATTATCTGTTAGAGTAATAGTACTACTAAATTGCTTGCCACCTGAAAACACAGTTGTCAATGCACATGTTGAATTTGCAGATATATTATAAGTCCCATCTTTATCAGGAACACCACAACCAACTAAATTTGCGCCCAACACACCACTGTTTATCTTAACTTTATTATAAGCTTTCTTAAAAAATACAGGTATGGTAATCCCCATATTATGATCTGTTGCTATAATATTAGTCACTGTTGCACTTGAAGTATTATAGTAGACGCCATTCGATGGATTAATGTTAAAATTTTGATATCCAATCACTTGATCTTCTACAAAAGACTTATTAGAGGATTTTAAATGACTTTTTATATTAATACCATACTGACCATTAGCGCCAATCATACCATCTGTTGTCAATGAAGCAGATTTGATTTGAATAGAACATGATCCATGTGGCTGAATTTGTTTACACATGCTAGCATCAAATAATTTACTATTGTCACCACCTGTCTGGGTTTGTATAGATTGAGCCACTCCGCTTGCAGTAACTGAATCTATAATCATAACATCATTACTATTGTTAAATAACATTAATGGATATGTCGCACCCATAGCATCAGTATTGGTAGGTATAAGTCCAATATTACCAATTTGTAAATCTTTACCTTGAGTAGATGGAGACGGCTTACCGCCACTAGCACTGGAAGAGCTACATGAGCTTAAAGCAAGCGCAACTATTCCAATTGCGCCAGCAATAGCTAATTTATATTTTTTCATTTTTATACTATACCTTTCTTTCATTTATACAATATGTTCTAAGCGTAATAAAATAGTTACAATCTAGTCAGATATTATCTGATTTACAGAATTGCACAAATTTATCAACAGCACTAAAGTAGTCACAAGAATATTTATTTTATTCGAGAACCAACAATTTTCAATTGAATTTTAATAGTCATCCTATTCGATAAACAATAGATAAAAATAAATACAATGTTATTCATTTTTTAACATTGACAAAACACTAGTTAATTAGCGATAATCTGGCACCAATTTTTAGAGTCTATGGCTATAATGAATAATATTTCTTATGATGATATCAAACTATTTGTAACTGTTTATGAATCTAGAAGTTATACGATCAGTGCTGTAAAACATAACACATCACAACCAACAGTTAGTCGTAAAATAAAACAACTTGAAGATCATTTGCAACAAAAATTATTCTACTACAAAAATAACATTATTTGGCCCACAGACTTCGCGCAAAGCTTATATGAGAGTTGTCATAGTACATTTAAAAATTTAGACGACATAATTAGCCATTTAACGGCACAAACTGAGGCTCAAGAATACTCTGGAACAGTTAGAATTCAGTTACCTGTTATCATTTCTAAATATATCATCTCTCCACAAATTCCATATTTATTACGCAAGTATCCTAAGTTAGACTTACAAATAATATACTCTAACCTGAGTCCTCACTTTTTCATTTTTGTTGAATTTGAGCAATAATAGATCTTTAACAAATTGGTAATTAAAAA
>RXKA01000120.1 GCA_003962985.1 Pseudomonadota bacterium
ACAGAACTTTTACAACTTGGATAGAATACATGACACATAAATGTGAATGAATGGTGGCCTTATGTTTCGTAAGTTGAAATTCGGTGAGAAGTAATAAGTCAAGCGGCTTTCGTATAATGGCTATTACACCTGTCTTCCAAATAGGTGATGCGGTTTCAATTACCGCAAGCCGCTCTAAGTAATTGTTAAATACCAGCGTTAAAACGTGAGGGCAACTTTATATATCAATACTAGTTCAAGATGTATCAAATCCCTGGCTAATTCTTAATGACGACTAAGAATGCTTGCTTAGAACAATTTCTTAAAATATCATTAAATGAATGGTTTTTTGATACTTTTTAGCAAAAAAGTCTTAATTGATACAAACATACCAGAACTTTTTTAGAGGTCTAAAAATAGTAAAAAACCATTCATTTAATGATAAAAAAAGGCATAAAATAACAAGTTTTTTGTCGGCTGAGGTCCAAAAAGATGGGATAAATTTATGGCAATCACATACGCAGAATTTCTTGAGATTTATACCAAGATTGAACAAGCGGCAATCAAAGTTGTAGAGTGTTTTAAGCTTCCTGCGCACATCGTAGATAAAGTAGTAATGTTTGGCACAACCCATGTTATGGATTTAGCTATTAGTGAAATTAAAATCAACACAAGTGGCATTGTACTTTCACTTGTTGTTCCAGCTAAAGTTGAGCTAACAACCGGAACACACATTGTTATTTTGTACGGTATGTTTGGTAGTAAAAGTGGGTATATGCTTCGCTGCCGTTTAGACGAAGTTCATCCAGAGTATCTAAGATGTAGTTTTTAACAAAATATGCCTCCATAGTATATCGGTATTACAGTTGCCTTGTAAGCATCGGAACTCAGTTCGACTCTGAGTGGAGGCTTCTTCTACTCATAGAAAGAACGATATTTGGCATGAAAAGTACAATCAAACTAAATGGATACACGGCTAGTAATGAAATGGAGAAAACTTTGCCTGTTGTAAAAGAAGATGCTCACACGGAAGATTACATGCAGTATCCTTGGCTGCAATCGTTTAATGTTTTTCTAAATGAATGGTCAGCGTTGCATCCGTACTGGCGAGTTACGGTAAGAGACAATTATTTTATCGTATTGACGGAAGATGGAGATGTCATAAGTTTTCGTTGTGGAGCAGAAGACTTTTCACTTTATATCAAAACAGCGTGGCATAAATATGTCAACGAAAGAGATGTGAATGTTACCGAAAATAACGTCAAAGAATTTATTTTAGATTATATGTGGGGCTTTCGTGATTGAATATGACCCATTAGTTTAATGGTTAGAACACCAGCCTTTCAAGCTGAAGACCAGGGTTCAATTCCCTGATGGGTTACTATGAAAACAGAAAAACTTTACGAAACAACTAGAAAAAACTTAGAGATTGCAAGAAATAGAAACTTCAAATGTGTTTTATGCGGGCAATCGCCACCTAAAGTTGAGTTTGCGTTTAAGAAATCTGGTTATTATTGTTTTGTGTGTTCAGTTGTAATTAATCTTATCACAATCGCTTTCGTTGTTATTGTTGGTTTTATTCTATGTACACATATGGTAATGAATTAATAAAAACCATTTGACAGTTGTTAGATTGTGTGATAGAATCTAATTCATAACGTTATCCACTAAAAGTTGGACTTTTCCGGTGTATCCAAACGAGAGATAACGTAGAGACATAAACCGGATTTTGCCTTCTGGGTCAGTTGGTAACGACATCATCCTGTCGAGATGAAAGAACGGGTTCGATTCCCGTAGGGGGCGCAAATTATTTTCTTTTAAAATAAAGGATAAAAATGTACGAACTTTTCGTTTTTACAGAAAACTTAAACCCTGTTCTTCAAGGCGTTTTATATGCATTTGTTGCGTTCTTAGCCATTTTTTTTATTTCGTTGGTTCTACTTGTGGTTGACTGGTGTAAATCTTCTATTAGAAGAATTAAGAGAATTAAACGTAAATATCGCAGACATTAAAAAAATTGGAATTAAAAGTCACGAGACACAACGTCGAATTTCTGTACATTCAGAAGTTGCAAACAATAAACTAGCTGAAATCCAGTCGAATACAGAACAGCTTTTATTTATTTGGGAAGAATAACATCGATGAATACATTGTGGATACTTTCATTACTATTGTTTACGGTCTTAGCTGGTTTTGCTTTTCACTATTATAGTGAAAAAGTTGTTAATAACCTTGTTTCAATCTTGAACTTACTAACGATGATTGGCGACCAATTGAATAAAGTTAATACTATTCTTATTGAAAAAGCGAATCTAGAAAAGGGTAAAGATGGATAAAGACACTTTTCGATTGTGGGTTCTGTTGCTGAGAGAGCAATTAGCGAAAAGTATTGTAAAGCATTTACCAACGGTCATTTTACGTCAGTGCTTTTTATACTCGGTCGCTAAAGTAGTTGTTAAAACCAAAAAACGTTTTAGCGAAGTAACAGTTAAAGATGTTCTGAATGAGTTAGAAGGATAAAATATTCCACTCTGGTTGTCTGGCGAAAACACCTGACTGTTAATCAGGCATAGCAAGGTTCGATTCCTTGGGGTGGAGCTAAGTTGGATACCTAAAAAGATTTTGTTTTTGATTTTCACACGCATTGCAGCAATCGCTTGCTGGTATCATCCGACAAAAGAGTTTGGTTCAATTACAATTCAAGAAATCACAGAAGCTTTGGTAAATTAAATGGATGCACCATTAACAGAAGTTCCTAAATATATCTTAACTGAAACAGAACATGATTTTATCATTTATTTTCGTGAAAACTATCTTAACTTTGCATCAATCCTTGTCGATGCATTTAAAGACTGGGAAACGTTTTCAACTAAACTAAATGTTTGTGAGGAAGAACTTACGATTTTACGTGTTGGGTTCTTCAATGGTTACAAAGTGGCAAACGATAGATTTGGAAGAGAGATTACAGAGGGAATAGACCTAGATGAACCGTTACCTTTCCAGTCGCAAGTGGCTACTTAGATTGTACATTTTTTCTATCGTTACTGGCAGCATTATTTGGCCTATTTTATTTATAGCGTTATTTCATTATTTATTCAATGGCTAGTGGTAAAACTCACTTTATTCATAATTTATTTGTTGCCACTGGCACTACAGCGTTTGCATTTTATGCAGGGTTACCATTAACACCTGTATTGATTGCAAACGCTGTATCTTTGCTTGTCACCCCTGACATTGATATGGAAACGAAAACACATAGCGAAGTAATGGTTGCTAATATACTTGCAAGAGTTGCAACTGGGTTTTCTGGAACAAAAAAGAACTTACAAAAGGTCGAACGCTTCTTTGCTGCATTGATTATGTCGATTACTGCACCCTATGCTTTTCTGTTCCCTCATAGGTCATGGTTAACACACTTACCACCTTTCAGTGTGATTGTACAAATCCTATATTTCTATGGAGTTTATTACTGTTTTTGTAAAGTATTTGATTTGAATTATGTTTCAGTAACGCCGTATGTTCAAAATCCATCTTTACTTAAAACAGAATTTAATGTTATATTTTTCACTATTTTAAACATCCAACATTTGACCCATCTTATAGGTGATGGTGGAATGGTCCTAATCTTTGGTAAACATTGTTTTATTTTTACAAAACCATTTTATAACCTATCAAGAAAGTTATTCCCACAATCGAAAAGAGATTGAATGTCAAGCGGAATTTATTCAATTATTAACATGAAAACAAACCAAATTTATATTGGTTCTGCTGTAAATTTAGAAAAAAGAAAAAATCAACATTTAAGATTGTTAAGAAATAATAAACATCATAACCAACATTTACAAAATAGTTATAATAAATATTCAAAATATGATTTTGAATGGCACATTATAGAAATAGTAACTGACATAACGCAACTAATAAGTAGAGAACAATTTTATATTAAAAAATTAGATAATGGGCATAATTTATATAATATTTGTAAAGAAATTCCATCGTCACAATTAGGCACTAAAAGGTCTGATGAAACAAAAAGAAAAATTGGCATAGCAAGTAGCGGCAGAAAACATTCTGACGAAACTAAGAGAATCATAAGTGAGAAAAATTCTTCTCCTTCTGATGAAACGATTGAAAAAATAATTAAAGCTATGACAGGTCAGAAAAGAAGCGCTGAAACGAAAGAAAAACAAAGAAAAAGCGCAACTGGCAAAAAGCATTCCAAAGAATCTAAAAATAAAATACGGCTAACTAAGTTAGGAATAAAACCGAGCGAAGAAACACGTAAAAAGATGGGTGATGCAAGTCGCAAATACTGGGAGAATAAAAAAAATGCTTGATTTTAGATTATATGATTATCTTGACACACAAACATCTGTAACAGTTATAGTAGATTCAACTTCATCATTGACGAATAGTAGAGCAACTACTATGTTATGTAGAGTTCCTGAAATTATATTGCCCCAACTAAACACACATAGAGTATTTTCTAGAAATGTTGCTAGTAATCGTGCGAAAAGATTCTCTGTCAATGCAAAGAACATGACATATAAACCTGTAATCTGGTTAGAAAATCATAAAGGAATGCAGTCAGAGAAATTACTTCCTGAATGGAAATCATGGATAGCAAATATTATATGGGGAAGTTCAAAAATTTCATCTTATATTCATGGATATTTACTTGATAAATTAGGCGTATCAAAACAATACTCTAACCGTGTTACGACTCCGTATCGGTACACTGACTATCTTGTAACTTCAAGCTCGTGGGATAACTTTTTATACCAAAGAGATGATAATCATGCTCAATTTGAAATTCAAGTTGTTGCAAGGAAAATTAGACAAGCTTTAGAAGAAAGTAAATCGACTTTACTAAACTATGATGAATGGCACTTACCTTTTATTACCGACTTAGAAAGAGAGCGTTTTGATACAATCACGCAAATCAAGCTAAGTGTTGCCAGATGCGCAAGAACAAGTTATGGTAACAATGCATCTAAAATTGAAAATGATATTAAATTATACAATCAATTAGTTTTGTCAAAGCCACCCCACCTATCCCCAACTGAACATCAGTTATTGGTAGGTAACATTGAAGCTCACCTTGAAGGGAACACAAAAGGCTTTATTCAATATCGTAAGTTGTTAGAATTTTATAACTTTGAACAAGAAAGAGTTGAAAATTATGTCGAAAGTAATTAAAGTTTCATGGCTATCAATCCTGTTAGTAATTTTATTAACTTCAGGATGCATTCAAGAAAAAAATGCAGCTTTTCAGTTTGAAATCAGAGATGGTTTATCTGTGCAGCCATCAACCGACAAACCATATATCGTTTACAACGGTGAAAATTACGACTATCGATTTCCAACAATTATGGATAACCGTATTTTTGGAACGTGGGAAAACATAGCAACGGGTGAAAGAATCGAACTTCACCGTGAACTATTGCCAAATGGTTCATATGAATCATACATCAAGACAGAATCGGCGTTTTATGGGTTTGAATGGGTTGCAACGTATGTTTTTATCGTTTACGGTCCTTCGATTGAATTCGATACAATCTTTACTGTGAACGGATTCCTTGGGGATAACATTGTAATTACAATGGAGTTACAAGGGTCAAGTTACACCGGAACGTGGAAACCAGTAAAAGAAGGACGAAAAACATAGAAAAAGCTTGACATATAATTAGAAGTATGATATACTCTTAATCATAACGTTATCCACTAAAAGTTACGCTTTTGATGATTGTACGTACACGAGAGATAACGAGAACTCATAAAATCATCCTTCTTAAACCCATCCCAAAGATGGGTTTAATTTGTATCAAAAATCTATTTTGCAAGCAGTGACCAAAATTAGTACGTATTTGTAAAGGAAATATTATGAATCGAAATCGAACGACAGGAATTCGCATTACACTTGAACCTCAGAATTGCACAAAAGAAGACATCAAAAACTGGATGGTTGCGCAACGTAAATTAACGAATTATGCTTCAAAGAATTTGCTTAAATTGATGCGTAAAGATGCTTCAATCGCTGAAGTTGTTTTTAAAAATAACTCTCATTATCTTGCTTACGAAGTTCATCACCACATTCTGTTGCCGTTTACAAAATTTCGTGAAGAAAGAATCAAACTTGGTTTGCGAACATCAACAAACGAACGTCTTGCAGCAGCCATTGCGGGAAGGTTTTATCATGGGTATGGACAACGTAACGGTTCAAAGAAAGATGTTTGGGCTTACGCTTTACCGAAGTTGCCAGCGATTACTAGACAAAATAAAGCTGTTCATGTTAAAGATAGCGTTTTGCGTAAGTTTGTTGATGGAAATACAATTACCGTAAATCCTGAAGTTATCAACGGACAGCAGTATTTATCGAACGTTCGATTTGAATTGCAAGGTTTATTTGGTAAAATCTATAAATTAAAGGGAAAGATTTTATCAAAACATATTCATTTGCTTGAATTCTTAGACCTTAAAGAAAACGTTGATTGCAATATTTTTCTTACAAAGCACGGCAACATTACAATTATGATTCGTATTGATGAAGAATATGAATTGATGTATCAACCAATACAAACGCTAGGCGTTGATTTCAACAAGCGAAAAAACGTATTTGTTACAATGAATGATGGGACTTTCATTCCTTTGACTTCTGAAATTGCTGAAAAAATTCAATGTGTTAAAGAATCAGATGAAAGTATTCACGAAGTTAAATCTTCAAAATTACGTCAAGCTTTTCGTATGCGATGGAAACAATGTCGTAAAGAGTTACGTCATTCATTACGAAATATTGCGGATGAAATTGTTGCAAAGGCTATATCGAAGGAATCTCTACTAGCCATTGACGGAGTAACACAATCTCAAGGTTCTTTCGGTCATGCTGAGTTGAAAGAAATGTTGGTTAAGTTATGTAAACAAAAGAAGGTTCCATTTGTAATTGTTCCTTCGGCTCACACGTCATCTGATTGTTCATATTGTTTTGAAAGAAGCGGAAAATACAACCAAGTGGCACGGTCAAAAGATTTTGAAAAAGTTTCCTGCGAAGTTTGTGGTCAGAATTATAACGCTGATGTAAATGCAGCACGTAACATTGCCCAAGATGGTTGGTTTATTTTCACAAACACTAATGAAGATTTTCCGAAAGATAAATTCGGTCGTGCTGTTCGTTCAAACCGACCTTCGACATCTGTTGCAAATCGGAAAAAGAAAATGAAATTTATTGATTTTTCAGATGAAGATATTACATTTTAATATAAATCATTTGACCTTAGATTTAAAATGTGATAGACTCTAAACCATATCGTTATCCACTAAAAAAGAGAGAGATAGAAATCTCTCTCTTTTTTTATTTCCTAACAATCACAACATAAAGATTCAGCCGCAAGCGCATTGCGATTATATTGTATCGCAAAAAATGTATTTGAATCAACTGTATTCCATATTGACTTTACAATAACTGAGTTATCACCTGGGAACAACTTAAACGCTCCTGATGTAGAAGCTGGTAACATCGAATAAGAAATATCCCCATTGACACTGCTTGTTATTTCTGGTGGTGATGACGTTAAATCAATGATTACAATTTCAGATGCTTGAATTGTATAATCAAAGTATAAAGATAGACCGTATGTTTGATTTGAGATTTCCGTAATTCTCGCAGGTCCACGCAATATAAATCTTGGAGACACAGGTAAATCATTTTGGCAAACCGAAACATTTGTAGGTTGTGGCGCATAGGTCGTAATCGTCGTTGTATCACTTGATAATAAAAACGCTGCATAAAACCTTTCTAATTCTAATTTCTCTGAGCCACAAATTACTTGTTGTCCGTTGCATTGTGCAATTGCACTGAAAACGATATGCCCTAACGCTATATCAGGAGTCAATAACCCAATTTCTGCTGTCTCTGCTGAACTTACATACTTTGCATTACCACAAACTTCTGAAGTAACGTCAAATCTTACAGCGGATGAGCGAATACCAAGATATTGCATCTTACCTGCGATATAAAGGGTATCACCACACACTGTTAAATCTTCAACAGGGTTTGTTGTTGCCGCTGACGCTTCAGCAAAAGCGATTGAAATACCTAATCCACTGCCGACACCACCTAAAGGGAATAAGGTTCCATTTACATTTTCTGGCCCAAAATAGTTGGGGTCATAATATGCGATATTATCCAATAAAGCCAAATCGTACCCATAAGATGAACGAAAACGACCACCAATAATAATTCTATTTTTATATTTAGTTATTGCCGCAACTCTCGCTGGTTCTGTCGCTAAATCAATAGGAAAATCAGTCCTTGTCGGAACACCTACACCTATGTATGTATCAGTCATATCAATGTATCCAAAGACATTGTATGTGTTTGGAGCCAATACAAACCCTGGTGACATTTGGTCGCCACCGAAGTATAATCTTTTTGTATCTTTATCATAATATAAAGCGTAGATACCACCGATATAAGATGTAAAAACTGCCCCTGTCTGGAACCATGTACCACCAGCGTTTAATGCTAGAAACTTAGCTGTTGCAGTTGTAGTACCTTCAAAGCTGCCACCAATGAAAAAGTATCCATTTTCCATAACAGCAAACGCACGAACAATAGGCTGAACAGAGGTAACACCATCCCTAGCTGTCGTTGTCCCTGCATCTAAACTTCCTATATTTTCAACAGTTTTTGTCGCAAGGTTTATTCTCGCCATTCCAAGACCTGAAGTTCCTGTAAATCCACTTTGACCAGTAATTGTTTGAAGATTAGAGATTCCAACATATAAGTAATTTTTATCTGCGTGAAACGCTGTAATTGCACCGTTTGCAGTTGACCCTTGTGCAATCTTAGTCCACGTTGCACCGTCATAGCGCAAGACTACACCCCTTGGAGATGAAGGTGGACCACCATCACTAAATGCAGCGTATAGATTACCGTCGTAAGGCGACACAGCAATTCCTGTATTCCTAAAGATAGCAGGGCTGATTGTGGATAATGGTGGTAGAAGTTTCAAGTTACCAAAGTAATCCATCCCGATTACTGCGGGGTGAACTAAAGTTGCGATTGTGTTCAACTCAGTCGTTTGGTTAATCCCTTGTCGCATAATAATATCATAATTAGTAAATTGAAGCTTAATTTCTTCACCAAAATGCGAGTTTAAACCAAGTGAAAATCCACTTTTATATACCGCAGTAAAATAAATTTCTTCACATTGCGAAGTGCCACAATCTTTAGGTTCCCAAACGAAAGTCACAGGTTTATTTATGTTAAAGATAGCTTTACCAAGCTTATTCCGCTTACACAGCAAATCTTCTAATGAAATAGAATATAAAGTAAATTCGATTGAAATATCCCTGTCTTTAATTGCCATTCCATTAAATTTACTCCCGTATTTGAATGATAACTCGGTTGTTGAGTGTTCAAAACTATCAGGGATACCTAACCCTTCGATTGCTGTTAACCTTAACCCTAAATCCTTAAGATTTACT
>RXKA01000046.1 GCA_003962985.1 Pseudomonadota bacterium
ATTATTTGGATCTAAGCGGATTGATTCATCAAAATCTTTGATTGCTTCTTCGTAATGTTTCAATTCATTTTTGGCTAAACCACGATTACTATACGCTGTAGTATTATTTGGTTCTAAGCGGATTGATTCATCATAATCTTTGATTGCTTCTTCGTAATGTTTCAATCCACTTTTAGCAGTTCCACGATTGTAATAAGCTGCAGCATTATTTGGATCTAAGCGGATTGCTTCATCATAATCTTTGATTGCTTCTTCGTAACGTTTCAATTCATTTTTAGCAAATCCACGATTATTATACGCGGTAGCATTATTTGGTTCTAAGCGGATTGATTCATCCAAATCTTTGATTGATTCTTCGTAATGTTTCAAATAATTTTTGGCAGATCCACGACACAAATATGCTAAGGAATCAACTGGATTTTCTTCAATATATTGGTCACATAATTCAACTGCTTCTTGGTATTGATTTTGCTGCCTATAATTCATATATTGTTGCCAAAACTGTTCTTTATCCATGTAACATCCTAATAAATATTAATTTATTCATTGCACCAAATTTTCAAAAATTATCTATACCAAGTACAATAACTAAAAGCGTTTCACATAACCATGGCAATATGGCAAGCTACCTTTACGATTATAATAATCACGGTGATATTCTTCAGCAAGCCAAAAAGTTTCCATTGGGCGCAATTGTGTTGCTAACTGATAACCTTTATCGGTCAATATTTGCATAATTTGTTTAGCTGTTTGTTGTTGCTTGTCATTATAATAAAAAATTGCACTCAGATACTGATTACCAATATCAGGACCTTGTCCGCCTGTTTGCTCTGGATCGTGGGTTTCAAAAAATGCTTTTAATATTGTGGCTAAATTTTGTTTATCACTATCCCAAATTACCCGCACCACTTCTAAATGTCCTGTGGTTTGTTGTTTCACTTCTTCATAACACGGATTAATAACATTCCCGCCACAATAACCAACTTGGGTTAAAACCACTCCTGCAACTTTTTGTAAATAATATTCAACACCCCAGAAACAACCAGCAGCTAAGATAATCTCTTCACTATTGATAATCTCGCTATCGGTGACAAAATCTAAACTAGCCGAATTAACACAATAACGCGCATTTGATGGTGTGAATCCTTCACCATGAAAAACATGCCCCAAATGTCCATTACATTTAGCACAAACAATCCCGGTACGGCGTCCATCATGATCAGGAAGATGGCTAACGGCACCAGCTATTTCATCATCAAAGCTAGCCCAACCACAACCTGAATGAAATTTATTACTCGAACGAAACAGCGCACTACCACACTGACGGCATAGGTAACTACCTTCTGTTTCCACATCGGTAAAATCACCAGTAAATGGATATTCAGTAGCTTTATTAAGTAGTACATCTTTTTGTAGTGGTGTTAGGCTTGCAGTTTTTAACATAATTTACCTCTATTATTAATATTCAATTGTTTCTTTACAAATTAATTTAGCTTACTAAAAACATTTTATCTCATATAGTTCTATATCATGTCACAATAGTACTATACTAAGAATGTTATATTCCATAGATAATTAACTATTTAAAATCTTCCGTAAATTTTCTATGAAGAGTTTAGAATCCGCAAAATAATTAGGATATGATTTTTTTAACTGCGCAATAGATTCAGCATGAACCAACACCACTTCATCAAGTTTATCTTTTTGTGTTTGCTCTAATGATAAATATAGTTCTTGTGCTGATTGTTCATGTGCAAAATCAAATACATTCAAACGTTTTTCCACTGGATTTAACCATAGTACTAGGTATTTTTTGCGTAAATCATGATTAACTTCAATATTTTTGGATAACAAACTGTAATTAGTCATTTTTTCAATAACATTTAATTCATGTGCCAATTGCCTAATCTCCGATTTGCGATTTTCAACTTCTGAATGCACGGGTAATTTTTCAAGTATTGCAAACTCATCCGCTACCAAATAAAAAAAGCGTTGCCAAGATGCAGAGCCTTGACCAATCTTTAATTTTTCATGATTAAAAGTATCAATAATTTCAACCGCTGTTGCCCATGAATGCTGTAATTTGGTACGTAATTGAATTTCTATTTTTAATTTATCATGTTGCTCTTCTTTACTGCTTGACTGATAAATTAAATGGATACTCCGATAACCATCTGATTTTGGCTCTAGTAAATAATTTTTATGATTTGGCAGAATTGATTTGTTAGTTTTTAACAGCTCATACAAGCGAAACAACCTATCAGGATTGGATAAAATAACTCGACAACCACCAATATCTTGCAAGCGAGATAGCCCACCTTCCATACGGTTGAGCTTATAAATTATTGAACGAGTACGTTTAAGCCTTTGTCCATATATAACACTATTGCCGACCTTATCAGTATAGCGTTTTACCAGTTGATATGCGCGCAATAATGGCTGCATATGACGAGACCGCCAATGCGATAAAATTTGCATAGCTTCATTTATCTGATCAGTGCTGATAGATTTGTCATGGATACTATTTTTTAGTATCTCGCCTGCTCTGTTGATTTGTTTTTTTGAGTATGTCATGTCATTGCTGCTACTCAAAATCAGCAAAGTTTTTAGTCAATGGGCTATTACCAGCCATCAATTTAATATTTTGTTTTTTCAAATTAATTTTTTGTTGTCTTAATGAACTATCATCTTTTGGCATTTTACTAGTTACAATAACAGCTGATTTATTTGTATTAATTGAAAACTTTGCATCTTGCTTAGTTGCTAATACTTGTTTAATCGCGTGAGCTATATCACTACCTTTTAGCTCAACAAAAACCGTTGTATCATCAAAATTTAACGCATAATCACAACATAACTCATGATGACCTCGTGGATACATGCACCCATCAATGGTAATATAATCAACTAATTTGCGCTCTGGATTTAACAAAATAAATTTACTTTGTTTTTCCTCACACTTAATCTGGCTATGGGTAACTGATTGGATACAATTACTCATATTTTAAATCCAGCAATTTGTCAAAATCTAATGCCGTTTGCTCCGATACCTTATCTAGATTATAGGCTGAAATCAAACGATTCTCCATATCACGTAAATCTCGTGCTCTACCATCAGCAATATAATAAGCCCTTACTTCCTCAAACGAAACAAGCAACTCTTTATCAAATAAGGTTTGTTTATCTTTGACATCATTTGCCAAAATTAGATTATTTAGTACGGTTAAAATATATGGGCTATGGGTAGTAATATACAATCCATCGCTATTAGTTGCATTGGTTACATAGACCAATAATTCGGTAATTGCTTTTTGAGCACTTGGATATAAATGAGCTTCTGGCTCTTCGATATATAAATTACCACACTCATGACCTGACAATAGATAATGATGCAATATCATATATACAGGTAAGAACTCTTGCTGACCAGATGAACCATCTACTAATTTAGTTTGCAAATCATTTTGCTGTAAGTATCCGCCCAACTGATCATAAATATATTTGCCTTTTAGTATTTTTCCTGATAACTCATCAAATTTAATTAGTCTAATTTTTGTATCATCTCGGATATTTTGATATTCTGAAAATGCTTTCTGATAATCCTGTCCAAAATTTACCAATAATGAATTCAAATTTTGTTTATCATTGCCAACAATATTAAACATATTATTTAACAATGTAAAAAATACCATTCTTCCTGCTGGTAAAAATTTAAACAGTGAAATTTTACCTAACCCACTATTTTCTACTGCTCTTTGAGTTTCTAATTCCATAATAGAAAATCTGAGCATATCATCATAAGTATCATTTTTTTGTAAATTTTGATAATGCTCTAATAATAAATTACGTTTTTGAGTATATACATTTAACAAATTATCACTATAGCCGATAAAAAACTTTCTGTCTGTAATTTGAATATGAATAGTATAGTCTCCATACACATAATCAATTGACATATTATGATTATAGTCTCGAATATTTAAAGAAGTACAAAATAGTTGAATAAACATTTTGCTTAGTTCTTCTGTATCTGTTCTATACATCCGAATTGGTGCAAACAATATACTCCTAAAAAAGAATAATGTTTTTAAAATTAAGCTTTTACCGCTAGCTTGTTCACCAATAAATACGTTATATTTACCAAGCTCTATATCTACATCTTTCAATGTAAAAAAGTTTTTTATTATCAATCGTTCTTTTTGCATTTTAAAACCTATCTAAAACGGAACGTCATCAGGCAATAGGGATGCTGTTGGAGAGTTGAAAACAGAATTCTTACTTAACACGGTTACTTCTTCAATCAAAGGAATAAATTTACTTTGAATTGATTTTATAAAGCTATTTTTATCTTGTTCAAGGTCATATAAAGCAGCTAATCGTTCCAATGCGTGAAGCGGAATCTCTGAGTATGATTTATTCAATTCACAATCAAATCCATTAAAAACGATTTCAGAACTAATATTTTGTGTCCATTTATAAGTATTCACAAAATCCTTTAATGAATCGACCCATATTGATATTTTAGCAAAACCATTTTCATTTCGTAAATTTTCTGTAAAGGTAACCCTCTTCATATAATGGTCTTCTTCATTATAATAATCAGCTTGGACAAAATAATAGAATATCTCTTGTGTTGAATTATCAAACTGTTCACGCAAATCAGCTGATTCAGACACCTCTGCGCTACTTATAAACCGACTTAAATCTAAATGTTGTTGCTGATTACTATCCTTTAAGTTATCCGCAAGAGATGTTAATACCTTCTCAAATTGTTCCAATTTGTCAAGAGTCCTCCTTTCAAACCCTGCTTTATCTATCATTTTTTCTTGTGTTTGCTTTAAAGCATTGTAAAAATACCCTGCAAATTGCTTTTTTATGTTAAATTTGATATCATCTGAATTCTCAAACTCAAAATAAGAGTTATTAAGACTCAACTCATGAATAGAATCCAAGAAATGAAATATATATTTATAGGACTTCTGTGAAAAGTAATATTTACTGTCTAATTCTTTTTTTATACTAGAGTTTATTAATTCTTTCTGTTCATCAATTACTGTATTTTTTGAATAATATTCAGTATATTTTTCTTCTAAAAACTTACGATAATTTTTATAATCATAATTTACAAATTTATTAATAAATATCATTTTAGGAATCTTTAAAGACAAAGCCTTTTTGAATTCTTGCAATGTAATACTTTCTGGAATATCCTTATTATTACTAGCATAATAAGTGCTACCGTAAGAATTGCCTATAATCAAAATAAACAAGTCGCTTTGCTTAATTGCATCCACACACGTATCCTGAACATGGGCTACCGGATCATAAAATATATCGCCAAATTCAGATAATATTGAATCACAACCAAACTCAGTTATATAATTTTTTAAATTCAAACGAATTTCTTGTAAATCATAACAAGTTGAACTTACAAATATTTTTGGAATTGCCATTTTTATCCCTTAATTTAAAATTTTTACTGTAGCGCAATCTGATAAATCAATAGATTTATTTTTTTTATAAATATACAATAATTTATTATCATAAAGCTGTACATATGAGTTCGTTTTATCTGACTGTAATATTGAATATGACTCTAAATAATTTTGTAATTCAGCCGTATTGCTTTTAAAATATTTATTATTAATTTCTTTAAATATTTTTGAGTTTAATGATGTTTCAGATGTTATAATAATCGATGATTCTACCTGATTGAAAATTGGTTGATTTATATTAGCACAACTTTTATCCATAATTAACGTCGGGCTCTCTATCAAATTGCCTGAAGTTTTCATGTATTGGTTAAATAACTTCTCGCCACTATCAGATATGAGTATGGCATACAATAAAGTTGCAATACATAATATGACAGCTAACTTAATGTTTTTGTAATAATTAGTAACTGCAATATTTATTACTGGAATTGTAATTGACATACAAACAATTGCAAGAGCAATATCTTCAATTCTTCCGTCATATAATGGGTATAAAAAAACGATACTTACCGTAGTACCGACAATAAAAGATAATAATAGAAACCAAATATTAAAAGGCAAAAAATTTTTAGTATTTGAGAATTTTTTATTATGTCCTCTTTTCTTAACATATATGTTAATACCTATTTCATCTTCATAACTTTCGCTGATAAACTTATCTCCAATTAGTTTAATAAATTTTTCTTTTTCAATTATAATTCTTTTTTTGGAAAATTTATTTTCAATATAATCTAACAATCTGAACATGCAGAAAAAGAATAAATATCCAGCTGGAGCTAGGAAATAACAGATAAATATAAACATTACAGATATAAAGAAACCTGATTGTAGTAAAAAATATATTAATTGATTACTACCAATACTAAATAAAAAGTGATACTTAATTGAAGCACCAAAAATCATTAACCCACTCAAGACTATCATTAGACAAAAAACCAAATAACCTAAAATCTTAAATGTCTCAAAAATATTTCTAACTTCTTCTACTTTAAATTTAGAAACATTTGGTTTCTTCATAATTGTACCCAGCTTCACTATTTTTTTATTATTCATTAACTAATTCTCCCATAAATTAAATTTTACATAGCATTAATTTTGGTAAAAGATAGTCACGTGTATCTTGTAAATTTAGAATTTCAATTTCTAGCAAATTAATTTGTTCAAAAAATTTACTGATAATATCTAAATACTGCTGAACTAATTGAACAGGATAACTAACTATATCAATCATTTTAAATGACTTCTTGCTAATTTCTTGAAATGTTGAACCATTAGCCATTGCTACAACCTTATCCATGTTATTTTTTAACCAAACGTATAAAAATAGAGTATCATATTTTGATGATGGTAATATCGCAATATAACCTTGATTTATAGCTAAATTAATATTAGATATTGCTAAATACCCGATTGGTGCACGTGAAGATAATAAGAGAGTTTTAATTGGCAATAATCCAGAACTTATTTCTTTTAGTCCATCATCAGTAATTTTCTTTAATGTATCTTTTAAAAATATATCTTTATTTACAGATAAATCTTTTGGTGTAGACCAACTAATTGATCCTTCGTTCCAAAATTTCTCATTTTTAGTAGACGGCGTGGCGCCGCCAACAATATCAACATAATCACCGAGTTTACCAACAGACCAAGAGGCAGGGATTTGCCCAAGTTCGGAATTAATCATAGCACCACCAGAATCACGATATGGATTGCCATTTTCATCAGGAAAATTAAAATCAATAAACCACTCATTAAAGATAGCTTGTGCTATTTCTTCCAGCTTTTTGTTAATTTGTTGGTTTAGTTCGATTTTATCATCAAGGCTGGATAATATTGCCGCAATTTCTTTTTGCTCATTTATTGGTGGTATTGCCATTTCATGATTCATTAATTCATCTGTTTGTACTCTTTGACGACCAGATGAACCAGTCATAGATTTTATAGCCTTATCTCTAAAATCAGGAGAAATTGACAAGTAATAAATAAACTTACTATCTGTTATACTTGATTTTTCTCGTAGAATTATAAACTCAGTCGATCCAAAACCTATTTCGTTATCTTCCAATATATCTACATACGAAGTTTTACCATTTTCTAAACATGGTGTTATTCTTGCTAGTAGTGTGTCTTTGTTTTTAAATTTACTACCACCAGTAAAGTTTGCTATTTCATAATTAGTAATTTTTCTAGTATATGGCTGTAGTTTTTCCATTGCTATTTTTTTTGCTACACTACCTTTAGGTAGTTTCTCAGTGGGATTAAAATTAATAACATCACCCAACTGCTTAACTCCCCACCCATCAGGTAATTTATTCTCTGTTTCTTTTTCTTGTATCACGCTATAGCCTTGTTCAATTATCGCCCGAAACTCATCCGATATTGCATGCCAATCCAGCACATCTACCCGAAAACTTAGTTCAGAATCTTCAAGCGCTTCTTGTAACGCATAAAGAGTTTTTTTATCTAGTTTAGCATTGCCAACAATCGCCAAATCAAGATCAGAATAAGGCTTGCTTGTCCATTTATGCCGAGAACCAAACACTCGCACTTCACAATCTGGCACATATTTTTTTAGTATCTCGTTTACTATTGCTTCATCGGATGGGCTAATATCAATCATTTTTTTCTTCCACTTAAATCGAGCATTCTCTTATTACTGCTCATGATTCTATTATTTACTATCATTAGCAGTTAATTTTTTGATATGATGATTATTTAACAATGATTTTAGTTGAATGATAGCAATGTTATTTAGCCGCTCCAAACGTTCTACTTGCGCTAGATTCATCCGAATAAACTCTGCGTTCATACTCTCCAAATTTGCCAAAATCAAAAGCTGTTCTATAGTCGCATAATCACGAATATTACCATCGAGATCTGGATTGGACTCTCGCCAATCTTTTGCCGTTTTCCCAAATAGTGCAATATTTAATACATCCGCCTCACTTGCATAAGTTTTATTTTTCTGTTCTTTGGTTAGTTTCTGTGGTATCAAACAGTCTTTAATTGCATCAGTATGAATACGATAATTAATTTTAGCAAGCGTTCGATTAAGACTCCATCCCAATGACAATCGATGATTTTCATCTTCTTTAAGGCGTTGAAACTCTTTTATTAGGTATAGTTTAAACTCAGGACTTAGCCAACTACCAAATTCAAACGCAATATCTTTGTGCGCATAAGTACCACCATAACGACCAGCTTTGGAAACAATTCCGACCGCATTGGTTGCATCAATCCACTTTTTTACAGACAAATAAAATCTATTTGTTCCAGACTCATTTTTAATTCCCTCGAATTCGGAGGAATTAAAACATTCATTCTCATGGATTAGTTCCCATATACCCAAAAATTCAATCGTATCTTTGTTACGCAACCATTGTTCGATCAGCGCCACACCACCATCAAATCCTTTTGCCATATCCGTTAATGAGATATAATCATCATGATTATGATTTAATATCGTGATATTGGCATCTTTTACTGTAATAATCGTTTTTTGATTCATCGGTTTGTTCACCCTAGTGATTTCATATTTAAAGCCAAAAATTATTATTCTATTTGTCTAGTCGCTGTTGATACTTTTACTATTTAGCTATCAATCTATACCACAAGCCAATCTGTAAGTTACGATAATGCATAGAAACTAATGCTCCATACTTGTACATCATATTTCATAGCCAACTTTTTTAAGTTGTGTTCTGATTTCATCTTCCAAATGATGTGATTTAGCAAATAATTCAGCAAGTTCACCAGTTAAGCGTGTCATTTTTTCATCAAATGGTTCGCTATCCTGTTCCGCTTCTTCAATCCCAACATAGCGCCCAGGAGTTAGAATATATTCATGGATACGGACTTCATCGAGGTTGGCTGATTTGCAAAACCCTTTGACATCTTGAT
>RXKA01000044.1 GCA_003962985.1 Pseudomonadota bacterium
ACTTATGCCTTTTTTATTTTTTAATTACTTATTTGTTAAAGATCTATTATTCTCACTTTCAGCAAAAATAAAAAAGTGAGGACTCAGGTTATAATATTATTGCTGAAGATGAACTATCAGCTAAACTTGCTAATATTAGCGATCAAACTTTTTTAGGTAAGAAATTAGTTCCTCAATTATCGCAAGACCCGTGGCGAACTCGAACTGTTGAACAGATCATCAACAAATGTGTCGAAACTAAACAGTCATCAGAATGGTTATCATTACGTTTTTCGCGTCAACAAGAATATTGGTTATTGAAGCTAGAGTATCATCCGCTAATTAATTTGTCAACTGCTGATGTAGTTGGTATCAAAATCGTTGCTTCACCACTTAAATATCCATTATATATGTACTCAATTGAATCAATTATCGAAGCAGGCAATCAAAATCGCCGGAATCAAATAGTTTCAGGCATAGATGGACTTGATACACTTGAACATGAAATACTTTTCTTAACTTATCACGCGAATAACTATGATGAGATTAGTGAATGGCTAAGTTTATCGCATGGTAAAGTATTTAGTAAATCAAAAATATCACGGATTAATAATAATTTGATGGAAAAATTTGCTTGTAACAGCGTCGAAGAATTAAAGATGATGATTTTCAAACAAGGGCTCCATCTTAAATTTCCATATTCACTAGTTGGTGAATTTATGTACCCAACTCAAAATAGCTAAAGAATAACTAGTCGTAGAAAGAACCAATGAAGCTAGAAACCAATATTGACATTATAAAATATTATCATGATCAAATTATCAGTGATAATCCGTTGGCATTCATAGATAATAATTATAATATTTTTACTATTAACACTACAGGGCTAGAAGTAGTCAATCGTACCCGCGCTCAAGTTTTGAATAAATCAATCCTTGAAATTAGTCGCAAAGAGTGGCGTGATAATCTAAAAATAATTTTAGATACTTGTATCACCGATAAAAAAGAAAAACAGGTTTTATCATTACGTTTTGATCGTCAAAAACCTTACTGGTTATTATTGTTCACCTATGCACCAATAATATCGACGGATAAAGGTGATGTTATTGGTATAAAAATAACTGCCGCAACGCCCCATTTTAAGTTAAACCCGTATAATTTAAAAGAGATTCTTTCTAGCACACTATCCAGTCATAAAGCGCCCCTAGCAGAGATTGAAGCACCAAAAACTGCAGCATTGTCAGAGCTAGAACGAACAATTCTGTATTTATTACACCACAACTTTAGTTATGAAGAAATTGCTACAACCCTAACAATAGTAAATCCAGACAAGCAATATACTAAGCAGTCAGTCGCAAAAATAGTTGCTCGTAAGTTATATGATAAATTTGATGTTACTAATTTATTAGCGCTTAGAACTAAGTATCGTCGTACCAAGTTACATAGTAGTATTCCACGCATGCTTTTTGATGAATTCTCATATTTAGTTGTATAATAGACCACAAAAACCTTCATCACTTAACAGTTATCATGTCATAATTTATACTTAAAATTCATCACAACTATCTTATTGATACACATACTTCATAAAACAAGGAATAAACATGTCACAACTACCTAATTGCCCGCAATGTAACTCATCATTCACATACCAAGATGGCGAACTCTATATTTGCCCTGAATGCGCACATGAATGGAGTGCTAGTGATACATCAACTACTGACACAGATGAAAGCAAAGTTGTCAAAGATGCGGTGGGCAATATATTACAAGATGGTGATAGCATAACTGTAATCAAAGACCTTAAGGTAAAAGGTAGTTCATTAGTGGTAAAAGTTGGTACCAAAGTAAAAAATATCCGCTTAGTGGATGGTGATCATGATATTGATTGCAAGATCGATGGAATTGGACCGATGAAGCTAAAATCAGAATTTGTTAAAAAAGCCTAATTAATTTCATTATATAGCACATAAATACTTAGGATTATGTATATGAAACTGACTTCAATTGCACTTATTTCCATTAGTAGTATCCTAGTCGCTTGTTCTTCTGGAAGTACTACTAATAACAATAGCGTTATTTATGTCCCTACCATTAACTATAGCCCAGGTAACAAAACCGCAGTCACAACCAACATTGCTGGCGGCAATCCAATTATCGCGGAAATAGATACAGGTTCAGAAATAACCGTGGTTAATGAGAGTGCAATTGGAACCAATCTCACCAAAACCAGTGAAAGTCTAACCATTATTTATGGTGCTGGAACTAATAAAGTATCAGGTTACCTAGCATATGGTTCAGTCGGCTTTACTACCACAGATGGACAAGTCATTAAGACGTCACCTAATACACCACTCCTAGTTGTTACTTCAGGTAGCGTTAATCAAGGTGGAGGAAATAATGCAATCCTAGGGATGCGCATGAATAATCAAGTTAGCGCGCGCCTATTTATGCCTTATCCATATAACCAAATGATGGTACTCAATCGAACTAAGAATTTTATTGCTTTTGGAAATTTATCTACAGCGCAACTAAATAAATTTGCAGTCGTTGCTCAGCAACAAATTAACTGCGCCAATTTAGCACCGATAAATACTGCAAATAATTATTGCTGGAATAGCCCCGTAAGCGCTACTACCTATACCTATTCCCTAAAAGATAATAAAACTTCCGAAAGTAACTACCCAACGATCTTTGATAGTGGTGAAGCTCTTGGTAATATTTACATCACACCGATGCCAAACTGGATTGAATCCAATGAAAAAGGAGAGGTAATCAATACGGTCACTGCAGTAATTAATACCAATAAGGGTGCGATCCCACTCCCCATGACACTACCGCTACACTATACACCAGCATTAACCCCACCTGGTGCAATCAACCCTGGTAATCTACTCTTTGAATCTTATCAGGTATTATTTAATCAACGAGATGGCACAATGGGATTTGTGTTGCAAAATGAAAGTTGGTAGTATTAAGTAGTATACTTTAATAGGGCATGGACAATGTTAATCGATATTATTACTCAACAGCGTGAATATTTTAATCGTGGCGTTACACTAGGATACAACTTCCGTATTCAACAATTGCAAAAACTACGCCATGCTCTAGTCACCCATAAACAAGAGATTGTTAATGCACTATATCAAGATTTACGACGTCCTGAGCTTGAAGCCTATTTTGAAATTGAGTTAGTCAAAGAGATTGATTATGTCATTAAAAACCTACGCTCATGGATGAAAGTACAATACCAGTTACCAACTATCGCTCAGATGCCAGCGATAACCTATCGTGTTCCACAAGCTATTGGTAATATTTTAATTATTTCGCCATGGAATTATCCGTTTGAATTGACATTCCGCCCACTAATTGGTGCAATTGCAGCAGGAAATTGTATTATTATCAAACCATCCGAAATTGCACTTAATTCCAGCCAATTAATTAACAAGATTATTACAAGCAACTTTGAACCAAACTACATTGCAGTAGTTGAAGGTGATGCGACTATTACACAACAACTATTACAACTAAGGTTTGATCATATCTTTTTTACTGGTAGCACTGCGGTTGGTAAAATTATTGCGACAGCAGCAGCAAAAAACCTCACACCAACAACACTTGAACTGGGTGGTAAAAGCCCTGTTATTGTCTGTAGTGATGCTGATATTAAACTAACCGCCAAACGTGTTTTATGGGGTAAATTAATTAATGCTGGGCAAACATGTATTGCTCCAGATTATGTCCTAGTTGATCGTAAAATTTATCCGCAGTTACTATTAGAGCTAAAATTAGTTCTCAAAGAATTTTATCCAACCACAAGCAATGATTTAGGACGAATCATTTCATTACAACATTGGCAACGCTTGGTAAACTTACTCGAATCAGCAACTGTTTTAGCAGGTGGTAAGACCAATCAGGAAGAATTATATATTGAACCCACCCTGCTTAAAGTTAATTCGCGTCAAGATGCAATTATGAATGAAGAGATTTTTGGTCCATTATTGCCAATTATCACTTTTGATAATTTGGATACAGAAATCGCATACCTTAAACATCAAGAACGCCCATTAGCACTATATCTATTCTCATCGAATCCCAATATCCATCATTACGTATCAACCCAAATTGTAAGTGGTGGTATGGTAATCAATGATTGCGTATTACATATCTCTAACCATCGGATGCCATTTGGTGGGATTGGCAATAGTGGTCATGGTGCATATCATGGCAGATATACTTTTGATATATTTACCCACTATAAAACCGTATTAAAGCGGTTTAAATTTGAAATTCCATGGCGCTACCCTCCTTACAATAAATTAAAACTATTTTTAATTAAATGGTTGACCAAAAAATAATTACTCATATACGCAGGTTATAATATAATTTTGACTGAAAAAACTAGCAATCACAGACGACGGACTACATTGGTTTCATCATATACGGATAGCTATGGTAAATTATTTATTTTTTGAAATTATACAAAGGAATAGTCAAGATGAAAAAAATTGCAATATTACTTTCTCTTAGTGGTATCGCATCGGTATATGCGTGTACCACCATAGTTGTGGGTAAAAATGCATCCGCAGATGGTTCAATTTTAGTTGGTAGAAACGTCGATGCAGGTAAAGCCAACGATCCAGTACATTTGGTATACCATCAACCACGTGCAAAAGGTTATTTATTCAAAAACGTAATTGAAAATAATTTCACTTATCAAATGCCAAATCGCCTAATGGGATACACAGGAGCACCAGAATGGAATAGTCGCGATACTGCTGGTAATGGAACGTTTGAAGAAGCTGGTTTTAATGATGCAGGTGTAGCTGTGTCAGCAACTGAAACTATTTTTAGTAATAAACAAACTTTAGCCGTTGATCCATATATTGAAAGTACTGGTGTAGTTGAAGAAGCGATTCCATCAATCTTACTTCCACAGATAAAATCTGCTCGTGATGGTGTTGAGTTACTCGGTAAAATCATTGAAAGTTATGGTTCAGGAGAAGGATTTGGGGTTGTATTTGCCGATAAACATGAAGCATGGTACCTAGAAAATGCTGGTGGACACCAATGGTTAGCAGTACGAATTCCTGATGATGCATATTTTGTAAGTGCCAATCAATCACGTTTAGGTACTGTGGACTTAACGGATAGCAAAAACTATTTAGCTTCGCCAAACCTAATTGAATTTGCGATTGACAAAGGATTATATAATCCAAAAACTGATGGTAAATTTAATTTCCACAAAGTGTATGGTAAAAATGATGTAACCAATCCAAATCCATACAACAATGACAAGTATTATAACTATCAACGTGTTACTTATCTACAAGGTAAATACACTGCCAAAACTTTGCAAAAACCAGTTACAGATGGCGACTTCCCTGTTTTCTTAAAACCAGATCATAAATTAAGTGTCCTTGATGTACAAAGCGGTTTACAAAGTTATTTCCAGAAGAGTAACCTCGATCCATATACTAACCAGAATCCAAAATCTGACTACCGTCCAGTCTCAGTATTCAGAACACAACAATCTCATGTATTACAGCTAAGAAATAATTTACCTGAGCCAATTGCCAATGTTGAATATTTTAATTATGGCATGACTGCATTAGGTATGTATGCGCCATTCTACAAAGGTGCTAAGATTCCTACATCTTATCAATTTGCAACAGAATCAGCAGATAGCAACTCTGCGTTCTGGAAATTCCGTAAATTACAGACCTTGGCTATGCAAAACTTCCCTAAATACGCACCAATCGTGCAAGCTGGTTTTGCCGGTGTGAATCAACAAATAGCTAAACAACAAGTTGAATTTGAGAAACAATATGTAAAACTATACCGCAACGACCCTCTTGCTGCACAAAAATTGCTGGATAAATTTACTGATGACAGTCAAAAACAAATTTTTGAAGAAGTAAATAAACTAACTAATCAAATCTTGACTGATATGACTAATCAAGTAAATGCCGCATATATTTTTGAAGGCGCTTAATACTAAAAATGGCTAATGAATTTCTCATTAGCCATTTTATTTTACAATTTAAATAAAATAATTACTTATTTTACCACTACATACATCTAATATATACGCCTTGCCTTCTAATTTACTCACAAAACAGCGCGGTAGTTTATCTTTGATTTCACATTTATAAATCACTTCTACCTCGGGGTTACCTAAGCCTGATTCATGCATAATTGTATATAAACCTGATGCTAACTTAATCAGGAAAAATGATCCATATTGCTTGATAATCAAACTGCGAATCAGGGATATTCCGTACTCTGTTACTAAATATGGAGCGATACCTTTTCGCTCCATAATCTTCTTACTATTTTTATTACTCACATAAATCCTAAATTATGCCAAGCTAAAAATATGAATGATTAACTCATATACTCCAGCAGATAATAAAGCAGTAATTGGTAGAGTTAAGAACCAAGCGGTTACCATTGAGCGTACAACTACCCAATTAATACCGCTATTCACATACCCCGCCCCCATAATTGAACCAGATGCAGCCTGAGTAGTACTTACAGGTAAGCCAAAATGTGATGCAGCAAGAATCAATGCACCTGAACTTAATTCAGCAGAAAAGCCATTGCTTGGTTTTAATTTAGCCAAGCGACTACTTAATGTTTTAATAATTTTCATACCGCCTGCCAATGTACCACAACCCATTGCAACCGCACAAATGATAATCACCCAACTCGGAATTACTGATGCCGTATCAACCATACCAAAACTAAATAATGCTAAGGTAATAATTGCCATTGTTTTTTGTGCATCATTTGAACCATGACTGAAAGCCAACAAGCTTGCCGATAACACTTGTAATTCACGCACAAAGTTATTCGTTTTACGTGGATTCTTATTTGTACCTAGGAGTAGCGTCATGATAATCATAATAACTAATGCCACAAAAAAGGCTAAGATTGGCGAAAACATCATTGGTAAAATAACTTTTTGTACAATACCCGACCATTTAACCGCAGAGAAGCCACCACTACTTACCACTACCCCACCAACTAATGACCCAATTAGAGCATGTGATGAACTCGATGGAATACCCAACCACCAAGTAAGTAAATTCCAACCAATCGCAGAAATTAATGCTGCTGCAAGCAAGGCATGAGTGACAAAATGAGCGTCAAATAAACCACTAGTAATCGTCTTAGCTACCCCAGTACTAAAGTAAGCACCAATAAAGTTAAAAATTGCGGCTAAGATAATTGCTTGATAAGGTGATAATGAACGTGTTGCTATCGGTGTAGCAACTACATTGGCAGTATCATGAAAACCATTGATAAATTCAAAGGCTAGCGCAACAAAAATCAGCGCTATTAAAAATAATGACATCGCCATGATTACATATCCTTAACTGAGATTTGCATTACCAAATCTGCAATTGACGCGCTAGTATCAATTGCGCTTTCAATACTCTTGTAAATTTCTTTTAGTTTTAAAATTGTCATCGTATCATAGTTACCTGAGTACATTTCTTTCATGGCACGACGTAAATCTTCAATCGCATTCTCATCAAACTCATCAGTACGTTGATCATCTTTACTAATCCGTTGATAATTACCATCTTTTAAGGCATGCATAATATCAACCAAAACTTTAGTAATATTTTGTAGAGTCGTTGCACTACCGATTAAACAATCATCAGCTTTGATATCAATACCGTAAATTTGTAATTTGCTATTGGTTTTTACAATTCGTTTGGTTAACTTAAATAATAATACTGATAATTCTTGAATATCACCACGATCAATCGGAGTAATAAATTGATTATTTAATTCAATCATTACTCGTTTATTAATTTCTAGTGCCTTTTGTTTTAATTGGCGTAATTCTTGTGACAATTGCGTCTCAGTCGATTTATCTTTAGCATTAATAATTTCTGCAAAGATTGCCGCTGATTGGTGAACATTCTCAGCTCCTTCTACAAATAAATTAAAAAATAAATCACCACGCGCAGGAATAATTGCACGAATTAGACGTCTTAACATAATAAAATCCTTTAAACTAAATATCCCAAATAATTCATTTACTCAATAGTTTTAAATCGCACTCAACGATAAAGTAATTCATTACCATAAATCTTAAACTATTACTACACTAACAGCATAGATTATAGATAATCTGCTTGTAATCCTAAATATTTTTATCTGCTTTAAACAAATAGTAAAATACTTTGATGTTTATCAGTATATTAAACTGATATTTTGTCATTATTTATGCACAAGAATATGTATTTAATACTCCATAATAATCGTTACAGGTCCATTATTAACCAATGACACTTGCATATCTGCACCAAAGATACCGCATTCAACACGAGTACCCAAATTCTTGAGTACTGTTTTAAACTCTTCATAGAGTTGATTAGCCAGTTCAGGACGTGCTGCTTGAACAAATGATGGACGATTACCTTTTTTACTCGCTTCACCATATAAGGTAAATTGTGAAACTACTAAAATTTCACCGCCAATATCTTGAACTGACAAATTCATTTTACCTTGTTCATCATTAAAGATACGTAAGTTGACCAATTTGTTGGCGGCTTTAATTACTTCAACACTACTATCTTCATGCGTAATTCCTACCAACACCAGTAACCCGTTGCTAATTTGACCCGTAATTTGCTCATTAACTGCGACATGTGCGCTAGTTACTCGTTGAATAACTAATCGCATTTTTCACCACGCAAGAGTAAAGATTTAACCTCATCATCAACTAATTTGAGTTGATTAGCCCCACGTGTTACATTAAAAATACTCACCCCAATTTTCGCTGCGATTTCACGCTGAGTAAGCTTATCATTAACTAATTGAGACAGAATCTGATATCGGGCTGCAATTTTCTCACGTTCTGATGGCGTTAAAACTAGTTCAAAAAATTGACTTAAATCTTCATTACTGGTTAAAGCTCGACAATTGGTTATAAACTCTTGCCATCCACTATGTTCTTTCATTTTTATCCCTGTGTCCAATAAATTAATTTTCACTAGTAGTAATTAAAGTTAGATAACCACTAATTTTTAGTCTGCGAATTTGATTAGGCACAATAAAATTATCACCTTTTTTTACTGTATAACCATTAATTGTTCCAGCCCCATCGACAACACTTACCAATAGATACGGCACAGATAATTTTAATTCTGGTAAATCCCCATTTACAACCAATTTACCTACTTTGAAATACTCATTTGAATCAAAAACAACAAAACTGCTATCTGCGTTTACTCTTAGGCGCTCGAATTGTCCACGCTTATCGTAATGAGGTGATTTAATAACTGCCAGAGCTTTATCTTGGTGTAATTCGCGTAAATTACCATTATCATCACGACGATCATAATCATAAATACGATAAGTAACATCCGATGATTGTTGAACTTCTAAGATAAGAGTATCAGCACCAATCGCATGGATTGTACCTGTTGGTACAGGGAAGAAATCACCTTTTTTCACCGCAACTGCGCGTAACAATTTATTCCATTCCTGATTATTAACCATAGTCTTTAACTCTTGACTATTTTTGGCATTATGACCATAAACTATCCGTGAGTCTGCAGAAGCATTCAAAATATACCAACACTCATGTTTACCTGAGTCATTTTCCATCATTTGGGCAAATTGATCATCTGGATGTACTTGCACACTCAGATTGTGACTAGCATCAATTATCTTTACCATCAGTGGAAATTGTCGCTTAACCGTATTCGCGAATAATTCAGGATAAGTATTCCACACCTCAGATAATTTCATTCCTGCCAGTTTACCATTACGAATGCAGGTCTCACCATGATTATGCGCACTAATAACCCATGATTCACCAGTTGTATTACTCGGAATATGATAACCATAATCAGTTTTTAAACGCGAACCACCCCAAATACGTTCTTTAAAGATTGGTTCCAAAAATAAAAGTTCCATATTTACTACCTATAACTGGTCAACCGTTTAATATTAACGGTATTTAACAATGAAATAACAGCAACCACAAGACAGATTACGATAATCTGATGATAGCTATGTGTTAACTCGAGAATTGAGCTACTCCAAATTGGTGTAATTCCTGCACCTAAAATATATGCAAAATTATAGCATACTGCGATTCCCGAATATCTGATAGCAGTAGGAAACATATCTGCTAAAATAGCAAAAAATAACCCATTTACACCAGCAAGGACAAAAGAAATAATTACGACCCATAAATAGAGCTGGCTAACTTGATTTAACTTCACAATATCTCCAGCAATTGCAGCAAAGATTAGAATTAAACCAAATAATGCACAACGCAAAATCATAATTGGATTAATAAAACGCACTAAATAAGCAAACAGCAATGAAGCTATAGCCATAGTAATTGCGCCTAATGAACTAATTCCTGCAGTTTGACTAAGTTCAAAATGGAAATAGGTTACAAATAAATTTGGTAAGAAAACATGAAAGATTGACGTTGTCAATGATACAATGATTGATAACAATATTCCGCTAATAATCGGATATTTATAATTACGCCATAGCTGCACAAGTGGAATGCTATCATGTGGTTTATGACGTTGCATCTCTTGATATTCCTCACTCTCACTAATACTCTTACGAATATAAAAACCAACAATAGTTAACAAACTACCAAACAAAAATGGTAACCGCCACCCGATACTATACAAAAACTCATGACTAGTATACGCAGTTAATAACTTAATCCCTTGTGAACCTACTGACACCGCAAAATTAGCACCAAAGGTTAACCATGCACAAGCAAAGAAATAATTTGCTGACTTAAATTTCTCAGCAATATAAGTAATAGAGCCTGGAACTTCACCACCGACCGAGAAACCTTGTAAAATCCGCATAATAATCAATAATGCGGTGGCAAAATAACCAATCTGGGCATAGGTCGGTAAAAGTCCGATGACTAACGCAGGCACTGACATTAATAAAATAGAAATACTAAATACAGATTTACGCCCATATTTATCTCCAAGATGCCCCAAAATCATACCACCTATCGGACGTAGCAAATAACTGATTGCAATCGTTAAATAGGTAAACCATAACGCACTATTATTTGATGACTTTGGAAAAAATAATTCTGCCAATACTGGTGTTAAAAAAACAAATGCAATAAAGTCAAAGATCTCAAAAATACTACCAATGGTAGTAGCCACAATTAGGCGCAAATTGCCACTTGAAGACGAAGTGTGTTTCATAGTAATCCATTAATTTAATTTTAGTTAACATAGCAATATATTAGGTGTATATTATAGCTTATTATCACCAAAATTACTGTGCTTGAAACAAATTTGCGATTTAATCAATACAAAATCTACTATATAATAATGGGATTAAGAAGATAATAAATCTAAGCATAGGGTAATTTATATGAATCAAACAGATATCACAGCACTAATAGCCATGATTAAAGCAGATGGTGGAATTGCAATTAAATCAGTAGACGACAGCGCAAAAAATAATTTCGACCTCGTTTTGGAAGCAGTACAACACAATGGCGTAGCCTTGTATTATGTTAGCCCAGAATTACAAGCCAACCCACAAATAGCAAAAGCGGCTATACTAAATAATCCATTAGCATGGAGCTTCGTTGCTAAAACTTTGCTTGAAGATGAGCAATTCATTAATGAGATGTTAACATTATCGCAGCAAACACTCTATTATGCAGATAAAAAATTCAGTGAGAATCGTGACATAGTTGAACGTGCAATTGCATATGACCCAACGACATTACAATATGCCAGTGATAAACTACGTAATAATCGTGAATTGGTTATGCGTGCAGTTAATAAAGATAAATACTGTGTTGAATTTGCCTGCACCAACTTAAAATCAGACCGTGATTTCATGCTGCCATTGATAAAAGAACACCCACACTTATTGCAATTTGCGAGTAATGATTTACGTAAAAATCGTAAATTTATCTTTGAAGTCCTAACCCATCAAGGACGAGCGTTACAATTTGTTGATGCATCACTTAAAGATGACATAGAATTAGTATTGGTTGCTATCAAAAATCATCGTTGGGCATTTGAATACGCATCAAAAAATCTTCATAGTAATCGTAATCTGATTATACAAGCGCTAGAATATTCAGGTCAAGTGATGAAATCTATTGATGAAGAACTCCGCAATGACAAAGAATTAGTTAGCCTAGCCATCAATAAACATTACTGGACATTTGAATACGCCAGTACAAGGCTCAAAGCTGATGCTGGATTTATTTTAAGCCATATTACAAATAAGCCTGATATTTTGCGTTATGTAGATGCACAGCTGTTGACTGACCTAACTTTTGCAATTCAAGCAGTTACACTCAATCCACGGAGTTATAATTATTTAGCCGATAATTTAAAAGCTAATGAAACTATTAAATTATTACTTAATCGTAAATAAATTAAGGAGCCATAAATGCTCCTTAATTTACAATATCATAGAGTAAACAAACTCTATAATTAATATGTTAGCTGCCACATATCATTCAGTAGACCAGTTTGAGTTGCAGTATTACCATAGCCACCAAAAATCATAACACTACCATTACTTTGTACCCAGCCGACACTGTCACGACGCGCACCAATTTGATTACTTGCAGATAAAACACCAATCGTGCCATAATTACTAAACGTATTACTTTCAATACTACCGTTTACCCATGTCCATTGATTAGTAACAGGATTGAAGCTCCACAAGTCATTCAAAATCCCCTTACTATCATTACCATAACCATCACCAGCAAGCATCCAGAATTTACCAGTACTAGGATCACTCCATGCTAACGGGATACGATGTTCACGAGCCCCAGGGATTGAATTTGGAGAGGCAACATTCATTTGTCCATATATGCCGTATTTATTGGTCATATTTGAACCACTCATCCATGTCCAAGTATCATTACTTGGATTGTATTTCCATAAGTCATTCAAGTCTCCAATTGGTGAACCAATGCCATCACGTCCATTACCACCAAATAACCATAAGTTACCTGAATTATCCAACCATCCGACAGAATCTAAACGCGCACCTGGTTTGTTTAATGGATTAGTTACCTGTTGAACACCATAAACACCATAAGCATCAGGTGTACTTTCCCCACTTACCCATGTCCATTTGCCACTAGATACATTATATTTCCATAAGTCATTATAATCATGTGCTGTGGAAATATTATCCGCACCACCAAATAACCATAAATTGCCGCTTTCATCAGCCCAGCCAACCGAACCAAGACGAGCGCTAGGAGTATTTAGGCTGTCTGCAACTTTTTTAACACCATAGACACCATCAGAATCAACATGATTTGAACCACTAACCCAAGTCCATTGCCCACTGCTAATATTGTACTTCCATAAATCATTTAATGTACCAACAGGATTATAACCATTATAGCCGTAGTCATAGCCAGCTGCATAGCCGTAACCACCAAACAACCATAGATTACCTGAACTATCGGTCCAACTCACCGCCCCAATTCGCCCACCAGGATAATTACTATCGCTAGCCGCACCTAGAGTACCATACACACCATGAGCATTAACTACTACAGTTTGGCTTTCAACTAGTCGCCAGATTTTAGTCTGTTGATTATAAGTCCATAAGTCATTCAGAAAACCACTTTCGGAATTAGCATTATAACCATAGCCACCAAATAACCATAAATTACCACTATTATCTGTCCAGCTAACGGCTAAATCTCGCGCTCCGGGTATGGCTTGTGCCCCTTGCAAAACCGCATTACTATTTATTTGCTTACTACCACCAATCCATGTCCAACCATTGCTGACAGTTGAGCTACTACTGCCAGAATTACATGCAACAATTCCAACACCTATAGCTAATGCTAATACAAGATTTAATTTTTTCATATTCTGTCCTTTAGTAAATAGTTGGGATAGTTGCTACGTAACCATAATCCATAGTTGGCGTACCAGCTTGATACAAACCTAGAATATAGTTTTTATAAATCGTATTTGCAGAAGTCCAACTTGAACCTGGGAAATAATTAAATGGAATCCATGTCGCTTGTGCAAAACTACCATCAGGGTTACGCGCAATATGGGCAAACGTTGGTGTAGTTAGACTTGCTGGATAATTCCAATCTGCCGCAAGATTGTAGCCACCATGACCATCACCAGTAATACCCTCAAAATGAGTACCAACGGTAGATTCTGGCAAATTATTGTAACTTAATGAAGTAAAGTTAGTCATCACTTCTGGTTTGGTTGAATCCCAATCGGCAATAAACCCAGTATTCATACCACCAGCATTAACATCGCTATAGCCACCAGCAATCGTATAACTAGTGCCACCATTGTACCAAATACCATACGCAGTAAGACTAGCTGAACCATCAGGACGTTTTAATTGATAATAGGTATCGGTTGCAATATTGTAAATAAATGCCTGCCCAGTCAACAAACGAGTATCGTAATTACCAACGACCATACCACCCATGGTACTATGTCCAAGAGTATTAATTATGGAATCGTTAGGATCTGTCACCAAACTTACAGGATAAAGAGTTTTGTAACCCGCAGTGGTTGAGCCATCCGGAGCACCAATGTATAATAAACCTTGTTGTGCGATTGGTCCAGATTCCAAAGTAGTATAGCTACCAACCACCACTACGTTGTGACCACTATTATCAGGTCCGTATAATGAAGTGCTAGTCACAGTACGTCCCACGCCTGACGGGAAGTTAAACTCATTACATATACCGCCACCTGTTACAGTTCCTTGATAAAGGAAGGCGTGATTGCCTCCGTATTGAACATAAACACCAGTTACATAAACTTGTGCAGAATTACTTTCTACTTCACGAACTCCAGATACACCAGGAAATGATACATTCGTTGTATTTGGGCAAAAGAATTTATTATAACTGACAGTTGGTGAACTACTACTTGAGCTACCGCTATTACAGGCATTAAGTAATCCCATCAAAATTAATGGAATCGTGATGTACATAGCATGGCGACCATTTACTTTCATGATAAATAAATCCTAAAAAATGATTAAAGGTTAATTTTAAATCATAACGTGACAACAATTGTATCCAAAGCGGATAATTGCCTACTAAAGTTTAATGTTGATAGCTGGTGGGATTAGAAGTATATGAAATATGTCGCTAAAATGCAAATCCTTACTTTTCTGCTAAGCACAACTATTACTTGAAGCGTAATAATTATCTTGGGAATTATAACTTAATTGTTCAGTTTATTTTGTCTTACCATTTTATTAAGTAATTTTGATTGTGATAAGTGAGTAAATGTTGCTACTAACCGTTAATCTCTAATAATGATGTGAACTAAACTATTATCCTCGCCATCTACGTTGTTGAGTAACTCAATTAAGGTTAAGAATCTAAATACCATCACATTTTCTGAATGAAAAGTGCTTAATATGACAGGTGTTAACTATATGATGAAACTGACAGCTTCACAGCATAGAAATACTAAATAAAAGCTGCCAGATACGATATCAATCTTGCGTAGTACCGTTAGAGATAAATCACACCTAGTCCAGGTTAGTTTTTAATATTCCATATCGGGTCAGGTTTACTAACGACTAGACTTTCCGTTACATCACCAGTATGAGCCTCTACTGTTTGAGGTTTTTCAACTCCATTGGATGTAGCAATTACCAATTTACGCATCGGAGCCCCTGGTTTCAAGTCCAATCTAGATAAATCAACATAATATGGAGCTAAGAGATATGGAACATCAATATAGTAGCGTTTATATTTCAAATCTGCAACAGTTGCATATCCTGTAATGTCATCAGCACCATGCACATTTGGTTCAGCATAAGGCATTGATGGCATCACACTTCTTAATAAAGTAAATGTCCATTTTCTAGCATGGTTAATCTCTGATTCTTTAGGCACATGATCTAATGAATAGCCAAGCCGTGCAATACGATCTTCTGAAGAATAAGTCCCTGGTAAATACTGTGGGGATGTAGGTGCATAATTATTTACCCCACGATAATAATCACGCACTGCATACATACCACCAAAATTTAATCTGCCTTTACCAATTGGCGCATAAGATTGATTCGCAGTCACGTTATATTGTTTACCATGATAAACTTTCATACCGCCTTTCTCCCATTGAAAGACAGCATTATCACCAGTTGCATCGGTTAAAGTTAATAAGAATTCATAACTACTACCATTGGGTAGTTTAACTGGAACGCCAACTACATTAATTTTCTTAATGCCTTTCACTGCCTCATCAACAGTTGCAAAGTTATCTAAAACATATTGCACTACAAATTGTAAACTAACATCTTTTTTATCTGGTGATATACCGTATTCAAGACCATCATCAAGGGTTAATGAAGCTGATAAACCTTTCTCATTCATACCATCGCCAATACCACCATTTGAAGCAACAACTATACTGCCATATTTTGATACCCATTTTAAGTCCTTAGGTCCTTGCAATGGATTAGTCGCAGTACGACCAGCTTGACCACTACGAGTTAAACCGGCTGGTAACACCCATAGTACATTATTTAAACCACGATCCCAATCAAAATTACGCCCAGTTAGTACATTTCCATTTGCACCTTCGTAAGTAAACCGAGTACAAGCATCTGCAATTGGTGATAATCCTGCACTAGCCCCAACTAATAATAGCAATAAAAGTTTTGCTTTTTTCATGTTAATTTATCCTTAAAAACTATTTTATCTAATTTGAATAATGTCAGAAATAGCATCTTAGTTAATTAGCATAACCAATTAATCTAATTTAGCTTCAAATCACTACTCTCTGATATACCAATTCGAAAATCACATCACTTTTGGATTATAGTATATAATATTCTGCATTTACTATCACCCATCTGGGTGATAGGGGGCAACTTTAGACTTTAGCTATTCCAGATAAGTGTACAAATAGGTTATGAATAAACAAAATGATGAACAGATACTAGATGACTATATACAAAACACCTTATTGTCGGCAATCAAACCATTGCAAGATCAACATGAAAAAATAGGGCTATTTGATTACGCAGGACGGGTGGTATTTATCACGGATGATTTATTGGAAGCATTCAGTATCAAAGATAGATCAGTTGTAATGGGTAAAAGAATTACTGAGATTGAACCAAGTGATGAAGTAAAAGAACTACTAGAAATAAGTGAACATCAATTAAAAAACTATCTTATAGAATATCAAAATATCGTCATGCGCGTCATACAAAAACGGCATTCAATCCGTGCTGCTAGTATATGCCAATGGTTCGGAAAAGTTACGATTGTCGAAAGCATTTTTCTACCGTTATTTGCATCCCAAGAACAAGTTGCTGGAGTGCTGGAAATAGACTATCCAACATCTAATTTTACGGCACGTGATTTTCTACTCTCTAGTACTCCTTGTAATCAGACTAATCATCATGGTTTAAACATAAAACCTCTAAGCCCTCGGCAGCAAGAAGTTTTGTTTTTAATCTTAAATGGCTATTCAGAATATGATGTTGCTAGCTTGTTAAATATATCACGCTCAACTGTAAAATCAATAATTAGCTATCAACTATTAGATAAATTCGCAGTTGATAACCGTGAAGATCTTATCCGTCAAGCAAGTATGATGGGATATAAAAATATCCCACCGCGCAAGTTATTTGCATGGAAATTCATTATATTATAAGCAGATTTCAATGTCACATTGATATAATTAAAAGTTTATATCAAAATTCTTATTCCTATATGCATGACAAATTAAACGAATCTATTATTTTATTAAGCCACGGTTGCGTAAATTAGTAATATTATTTGTCGCGATTTGATTACCTTGATCTGCAGATTTCTGATACCATTGGTAAGCAGTTTTAATATTTTTCTTAACGCCTAGAGCATTTTCATACATATAGCCTAAATTTAACTGTGCGTCACTATAACCTTGATTAGCTGATTTACCGTACCACATCAGCGCATCTTTGTAGTTACTCTCACGATAAGCCAATAAACCTAAATGATATTGCGCACTACGATTATTTTGCTTAGCTGCTGCCAATAGTAATGTTTTTGCTTTAGGATAATCTTGACGTACTCCATTACCTTGAAGATATAAAACACCAAGATTTGCCTGAGCGTTAGCATTACCTTGTTCAGCTGATTTTTGATACCAATACACAGCTTGATTATAATCTTGTTTTGTTCCTTGACCAAAATCATACATCATACCAAGATTATTTTGCGCAGCCGCGTAACCCTGTTCGGCTGATTTTTGGTACCAATATAAAGCTTGTGTATAATCCTGTTTTACACCTCGACCTAAATCATACATTACACCAAGATTGAATTGCGCACTAGCATCACCTTGTTCAGCTGATTTTTGGTACCAATACAAAGCTTGTGTATAATCCTGTTTAACTCCTTCACCTTTAGCATATGAAACAGCAAGATTGAATTGCGCACTAGCATCTCCATGTTCAGCAGATTTCTGATACCAATACGCCGCCTTAGTATAATCTTGTTTTATTCCACGACCACTATTATACATATTGCCAAGATTGTATTGCGCAGCCGCGTAACCCTGTTCGGCTGATTTCTGATACCAATATGTTGCTTTAGTATAATCTTGTTTTATTCCACGACCACTATTATACATATTGCCAAGATTGTATTGCGCAGCAGCATGCCCCTGCTCTGCTGATTTCTGATACCAATATATTGCCTTAGTATGATCTTGTTTTATCCCTTGACCATCAGCATACATTGCACCAAGAATATATTGAGCACCAGCATCACCATTTTGTGCTGACGCTAAAAACCATTTAAATGCGCTTACATCGTTTGATTCAGTACCATACCCCAATAAATACATCAATCCTAAATTTCTTTGCGCTGATGCCGTCCCAGATTCTGCATAAGCATTGCAAGTAACCAAAGCTGATTCATATTGTTTGGCACTCATTAATTCATCACATTTATCTGCAAAAGCAAAATTTACTGTGCATAAAGAAATTAACCATAATTTATGTTTCATAACGAACCCCCTGACTCATTAAGATTTATATCAATTTGTTTACCCTTGTCACTAAGACTAGGCATATCTCCCCAGCCTAATTTCTTTAACTGATTGACTGCAAAATAAATAGGCTTAGCTTTTACTAACTCTGGATCCATAGCTGTACCAAAATAGAATATAATTTGGTTATCACCAGATAACACCGTTGCACTAGAATGAGATTGACCACTGTGTACCGATGGAAAATTACCATAAACTTCACTCTTATCTTCCAATACGATCAAAGTACTTGCAGGTGAAGCAAATCCAAAAGTATATTTTACATTTGAAGAATTATTCACATTTGCAATAAACATTGTTTTGTCAGGGAATATATAAGCATCACTAATACACAATTTGATACTTCCAGATACTCCACAACTATCAGCATAACGATAACGTTTAATTAGATTATCAAAGCTCATTCTCCATGTGTTTGTTTCTTTGATCAACACGACAGTGTCATTAGCAAACTGATCTTCAACTTTGTCTGACGTTTTGAATTTTATAGTCGCATGTAGAATAACTGTACTTTCATTATATTTGTTGACATCATTGACTTTGACATCCTCAATCGTGAAACCTTTAAATTTCAAATCGTCAATATCTTTCTGCAAATTACTTGCAAATTTATCAGGAGAAACATCTTCATCTTGCAGACTCTGTGTAGAATAGTACTTAACTAAATCTTCTGGTTTTATTTTGAGCCGATTCTTAACAATATTGGTATAAAATGTAGCAGGATCTGGACTATCTATTTCTTGCGAACAACCACTCAATAATAATGATGATACTAATAAACAACTAAAGATTCTTATACCCATGACTGCTCCTATAGATAATCTTATCAAATGACAAATAAAAACATACCGCATAAATATACGATATGTTAACATAAAAACAGCAATAAATACCAAGCTATAAAATAAAAGCTACATATAAAATCATATTTTTGTTACATTTTTATAGCTAAATCACTAATAGTTATATCATAGTGGGTTACGAACTATAATTTTACGGATCACACCATCAGCATTTTGCAACAGGCTCTGTGCAGTTGCATAATCAACCTGATTTAAGATCATGACAATTGCAGTTTTCACATGGTTATTTGCTAATTGTAAATAATATGCTGCCGTCTCAAAATCTACGTCGGTAGCTTCCATTATTATTTTCTTTGCTCGTGCCTCTAATTTGGCATTGGACGTCTTAACATCCACCATGAGATTCTTATAGGTTTTACCTAGATTAATCATTGTTGCGGTACTTAACATATTTAAAATCAATTTCTGGGTAGTACCAGCTTTCATTCGCGTTGAACCAGTGACAACTTCTGCACCAGCAGATACTTCAATTTTATAGTCTGCGTACTGACCAATTAAACTATTTGAGTTACAGGCAACAGCAATAGTCTTACATCCTACATTGCGGGCATGTTTTAAACCACCGATAACATAAGGTGTACGACCAGAGGCTGCAATACCGCACACGATATCAAATTGAGTTAGATTAACTGATTGTAAATCAGCAATTGCACAATCTTCGCGATCTTCAACACCCTCTTGGGCTTTAATAAACGCAGCATCACCACCTGCAATTAAACCAACTACTGTATTATAATCAACACCATACGTAGGTGGACACTCAACTGCATCCAAAATCCCTAATCTTCCACTAGTACCAGCACCTAGATAAATTAGCCTTCCACCATTTTTTAAAGCTATCGTAATTGCGTCCACAGCATCTGCAATAGCAGGTAGATGATCAGTGATAGCTGCAGCAACTTTCTGATCTTCGTTATTAATAATGCGTAATTTTTCAATGGTAGGCACGATGTCGATGTTCGTCGAATCTTGATTAATTGTTTCTGTAGTCAATCCCTTGAGTTGCTCTAAAATTTGCTTTTGTTCCATAATAATCTCAATCTAAAAATAATTAATAGTAACTGATTAATGCTCAGAATTATATCACTCTCTTCTATGATGTTAGTGTGATATACAACATTCTTTATTAAATGGTTAATTTTTTACTGTTTACCTGCTAAATATTTAAATATTTTTTATCAAAGATACCGACCATTAATCACTCGATACAAGAGATTAATTCTTGCTATGCAAATTAAAATCAATATAATACAATGTATTAACCAAGTTGCAACAACTATCAATTTCAGTGACAACACACAAATTTATCACAAAAATTGAGTCTTAATAATTCTACAAACCAAAACCGTTTGTTTTAATTCTTCAATAAACGGCGTACAATTTGTGTGGTTATAGATATCCATCGTCATAATTTTTTCTAAAGTTGAATATCATGTGTACATCAATCAAAAAAATTTTGGTAAGTTTAGTTGTTATTACATCTTCTCCCCTTATTATGGCAGAGCCTACAAATGAATCCGATCTAGAAGAAGTTGGGATGATTCAAGCCGCGCCAGAAGGAAAATATACAAACTCCGCAGAATCTACAACTTACGATCAACCAGCGTTTATTGATAGTTCATCACCATCGGGTGGAAATGCGGCAGACATCCCAATTGCTCCCTATGTAATAATCGGGGTAGACTTTGACCAACAAGGTAGTATAAAAGGTAGTGATAATGGTGGTACAGTACCATTTACTGATAATGGCGCATATTTTACTGTTGGTATGGATAAAAGAATTAGTGATAGTTGGATTATTGGTGGTTACATTAAACAAAAAGGTAGTTTTGTAGTACAACAAAATGATGCAAGTAATCCTAATAATAATGGTTATTTACCATCTGCAGCAAGTACTGAACTTAGGTTACAAGCAGGTTATACAACTAATTATGGTTTAGCTAATATTGTACGTCTTGATGCACTATCTGGTGCATATGGCGCGCCAGGACTTGAATTTACACCAGCCCTACGGGTCGAGAATTTTACTCGCTACGATACACAATACAATAAGACTTTCTATCAATTTGCAGGTCAACGCTTAAGATATCGTACTGACGGTGGATGGGATACTCGTTGGTTTCTCGGACAAGGTTTTCAATTTAATGATTATAATACTTACGAAGTATCTTTTATTCAAGATTTCGCGCAAGCTGGTGAGGTTAATGGATTACCTTTGTATATTAATAATAATGGTTCGCAATTCCTTGCTGGCATTATTAGCAAACAATTGATAACTAATTCATATACACATGTTTTTACTAATAAAACCTCATTATCTTTAAATGCCAATTGGGTTGGTAGCACATACTATACTGGAAATTATCAGAGCGGATTTGAAGTTGAGGCTAGCTTTAGGATTCCATTCTAATGATTAGAAAACAAGAACTATTTTTACGCGGTGGTGTAATTACGCAATGGAATGACAATCTACTTTAATCAACAACATTTTGTTTTACATTGTATTTTAAATAACGTCATACCATTATTATTTTTTAATTATCAACTAGTTTACCAATTCCAGATAGCTTGGGGGTTGCATTATATCAAGCTGATTTAGTATTGAATTCACTATCTGCATATCCAGCATATAATAATAAAGATGCAAGTGGTGCTACGATTTGGCGAGTAATTAAAGATTTAGATAATCGTGTTGTCTATACAAGTAATATAGTATATTATCAAGCGGCTAGTAGAGTTGTACCAACTGCGCTGACAAATAGAAACTATAATGAGATTGATTTAAAACAAATTGATTTCAACCATATACCAGAGAATTATCATGAGTACGTATTTAAACCAACCCCAACTAGCGACGTCAAGCAGTTGAAACGAGCAACAGATGCTATGCCATCATTAGTATTTACAGAGGAAGCCAAGTAATTACGTATACCTAGAACTTAGACACGTGTTATTAAGGTTTATTAAATCAGCTGTTAATCGATGATTGACAGCTTGAATTACTATTTTTATTTAAGCAGAAATAGGATTGCTATAACTATAATTTCTAACCCAGGTACTGTTTATTTGTTAAAACAGCTATTTTGCGATTGTCATTTGATACTTTTTTATCTGATTTATAAACAACACCAAGTTTCTTCAAATTATTGAAGATACATGTATCGCTAACACCAAGTCTACGTGCACGTTCACACTGATAACTTTGCGGATATAATCTAACATCTTCAATTAATGCATTAATATCTAACTTGGTATTTCTACGATTCCTAGTTTGTTTAGGTATAAGTCCTTTGCCCCATTTGTGGATAGTTTGTGGACTTATTTCATAACGAGCAGCCAATTCACGAATACTAAATAATTTGCGTTTTTCCAATACCTTATTAATAAATGCTATATTGTACATATCCCCTCCAAAACGTATCAATTTTACATAAAATACTTGGATGATTGTACAGGGTTCATTTCTAAAAAACATCAAGGTATTACCTTGATGTTTTTTTGTGAAAAATAGTGTTATTATCTATAAACCATAAATCAACAGTACAGCCATCAAAATAAAATATATATCATATCAATTGGTTACTATAAAACGATACTAGTCAATAATATTTATTGGTAACTTCTAACCAATAGTTAATTTAGTTCAACAAAATACAATTTAAATTTGATTCATGGGTCATTCTCCGCATAATAATAGTACACCACAAAACACATGAGATAACACCACAACCTTATCATTAAAATAGGTACAAGATTATTTACACAATATTGTTGTCTTACGTTATAATTTATCATGCTTATCGACACAAAAATTATCTAGAAAGGAAGAACATTGAATAAGAAAAAACTATTAAAACATTGTATGTTATTACCTGTTATATCAATTATTGGTTGCTCTGCTGTACCTCTTACTAACAATGCGGATAAGGTGATGGTAGTGAACTCGATGCAAAAAATTCCAAGTGGTTGTAAATTTATTGGACAAGCAACAGGTAGTCAAGGTAACTTCTTCACTGGTACCTATACTTCAAATGAAAACTTAGCAACTGGCGCGATGAATGACCTAAAAAATAAAGCGGCTCAAATGGGTGGTAATTATGTACAGCTACTCACCAACCAAGCAGCAACCACAGGAAGTGGCGATTTACTCGGTGATGGGTTACAAGAAACAGGTGTAGTTAATGTTGGCAATGTTTATAATTGTACCGAGTCGGCATTAAATAACTCATAAATTAACTAGAAGCAATACATTGACAAAAATATTTATACACCATTCATAGAGGAAAAATTATGCAACATGATCCAGATTTTGAAACTTTGGTAAATGAAATCCGCCCACAAATCAAAGAATATACAATAGAGGAAGTACAAGATAAGTTTGCTAATGGTGATCAGTTTGTATTTATTGATGTCCGTGAAGATCACGAATGGTCAGCAGGTCACATTCCACATGCTATTCATGTCGGACGTGGAATTCTGGAACGAGATATCGCAACCAAAGTAGCTAATAAGGATATCGAAATTGTTCTATACTGCGGAGGGGGTTTTCGTTCAGCATTATCGGCATATAATTTGCAAAAAATGGGTTATAAAAATGTTTCATCTATGGATGGTGGCATTCGTGGTTGGAAAGAACGTAACCTACCATTAGAGTAATGGTGAGATTTCTTTAACAAATCAAATCATACCCAACAAAAAACCTCTCCAAATGTGGAAGAGGTTTTTTATTTAACTAAATAACTATCTTAACCATGTAATTGACGTTTATCACATGCTAAAGCAGCTTCATGTGTTACTTCAGATAGTGATGGATGAGCATGAATAATCCGCGCCAAATCTTCGCTACTCGCCATAAACTCCATCGCAACTACGGCTTCACTAATTAATTCAGACACAAAAGGACCAACCATATGAACACCTAAGATACGGTCAGTTTCTTCACAAGCTAAAATCTTAACAAAACCAATGCTATTTCCTAAACCCAACGCACGTCCATTTGCCATAAAATTAGCCACGCCTTTTTTATATGCAATACCATCAGCTTTTAATTGTTGTTCAGTTTTACCTACCCATGCAATCTCAGGATTAGTATAAACAACCCATGGCACAGTATTAAAATCAAAATGTGGATGTTGTCCAGCAATTCGTTCTGCCACAATAACACCCTCTTCTGATGCTTTATGTGCCAACATAGGACCACGAACTACATCACCAATCGCCCAGACATTTGGTAAATTAGTTTTGCAGTCTGCATCAACTACGATAAAACCACGTTCATCAATTTTCAAACCAACTGCTTCAGCATTTAAGCCATTCGTATTTGGTACACGACCAATTGATACTAATAACTTATCTACAACTAATTGTTTAGCTTCACCATTCAATTCGTAGTTCACTGTAACTTGTTTACCATCGTTACTAATTTCGCCAATTTTCACGCCTAGTGTGATTTCTAGACCTTGTTTGGTTAGGTTTTTTAATAATTCTTTAGCCGCTTGCTCGTCAGCCGCTCCCATAAAGGTTGGTGCCGCCTCAAGTACTGTTACTTTACTACCCAAACGAGACCATACACTACCCATTTCTAGACCTATTACACCCGCACCAATCACACATAGATTAGCAGGGACAGCATTTAGATCCAAAGCGCCCTCATTATCCAACACGTTAATATTGTCAGTTGGGATTTGTGGTAATTGACGAGAGTTTGAACCAGTTGCAACGATTACATGAGTAGCTACTACTTCGCTCACAGTACCATTATCATTGATACTAATGATATATTTACCACTCTCTGCGGCTTTAAAGCTTGCCCAACCGTGCAATTCAGTAATTTTATTCTTTTTAAATAAGAATGAAATACCATTAGAATTTTTACTAACAATACCTTCTTTGCGCTCTAACATCTTCGCAACATCCATTTTGGGATTATCACAGCTAATGCCATGATCAGCAAAACTATGCGTTAATTCAGCAAAATTCTCTGATGATTGCAATAATGCTTTTGATGGAATACAACCAACATTCAAACACGTACCACCAAGAGAATATTTATCATTACGGACATAACCATCAATACATGCAGTACTAAAACCTAATTGAGCGGCACGAATTGCTGCTACATAACCACCAGGACCACCACCTATTACTACTACGTCAAAATTTTGCATTTATAAAAATCCTTCCAATATTTAGATTTGATCACTGAAAACTCGAACATTACAATCATCAGTCAATGCCGTTTCTGGAGTTTCCACATATTTTTTAAAGAATTCCGCGATATACGGCTGTTTACAATGTTCTTCAAATGCTTCAATACTTGCCCACTCTTCATTGAAGACAATCGAAAATTTCGATAATGTTGGCGCTTGCTGGTGCTTAACTTGGCGCGTAACTCGGTAACGCACGCAACCATCTTCACGTAAAGTTAATGGTTCCAAACTCATTAACAATTCAAACAATTCTTGTTCACGCCCCGCTTTTGGTGCAAACTCAGCTATACAATAAAGTTTTTTTGACATAAATTAACGCCCAATTTTATAAGTTAATATTACAGAATTATAACATATTTTCTCTTGATTCGCCTGTCACTTCAATATGTTTAATTATGTTGAATAATCAGTTCTAAATTCAATCAGCCACCTTAATATAATTCATCATGATATTGATATAATTACCCCAGATTACTCTCAATAACACGCAAGATATTGCCATAAAATATCTTCTCAATTTGGCGTTCACTAAATCCAGCATCCCGTAACCCTGCAATTAACTTCGGCATATCAGTAATATTACGTATATCATCTAATTCTGGCGTGGTTGCGTGAAAACCATCAAAATCATTCCCTATTGCCAGTACATCTTCACCACTCAGATTATAAATATGACGAATATGTGCCACCATCTGAGAAATACGAATTGTTTCATCATGTTCACTTAAAAAATATGGAACACAATTTACGCCAATCACCCCACCATTATTAGCAATCCCGGTGATTAATTCATCTGGTAAATTACGGCGATGATTACAAAGTGCACGTGCATTAGAATGAGTCGCCAAAATTGGCTTGGTCGCAATTTTTAATACATCATGGACACCTTGATCAGATAAATGTGAGACATCGACCATGATACCAATTTGCTGCATCAATTCTACCATTTTGAAACCAAATTCTTTTAGTCCACGGCTCTGGTCAACTGCGGCTGGAACACCAATATGAGTTTCATAGTTCCAAACTAAGGTAATATAGCTAATACCCAGTTCCTTGGCAGTATACAATTGAGCTTCATTCTCAATAAAACCACCCTCTTCCACACAAGCAAAAGCGGCTAATTTATTAGATTTGCTCGCTGCAAATAGTGTTGCAAGATTATTGACTAAGTTAATTTGCTCATCATATTTAGTAATTTGTTCACGCAATAAATTATATTGCTTCATAAATAGTTGCCACGGACTAATTCGGTACTTATCGCAATTTTTGAGGTTAAGCCACAACACAAAGAATTGAGCTAATGAGTTAGCTTGACGTAATTTATCTAAATCAATATGTAACAGGTTCTTGTCCAAGCTTGCCACCGGTTGTTCAAGAAGAAACTCTTGCTCAACTTGCCAATTCAACGGATCATAATACAATGATGAAATCGTATCTGCATGTAGATCAATTAGTTTCACAATTACGCGCCCACTAACTGCATAATAAACTGCCATTCTTCACGCGTGACAGGTGTAATTGATAAACGATTACCTTTTTGCAATACCTTCATATTGGCTAATTCTGGGTATTGACGTAACTCTTGAATAGAAATATATTTGGTTTTACGTTCAAATTTTACATCCACACACCACCAAATAGGCTTCTCTTGGGTTGATTTTGGCTCAAAGTAATCACTCTCAGGATTGAACTGTAAACTATCAGGATGAACTGCACTACAAATTGTTACAATGCCATAAATACCAGGATTTTTACACGATGAATGCCAAAAAATAGCTTTATCACCCAACTGCATACTATCACGCATAAAATTACGCGCTTGATAATTACGAATCCCAAACCATTCAATAGTTTGATTGGGTAAATTCTCTACATCATCAATACTTACTTCACTAGGTTCTGATTTCATTAACCAATATTGCATACCACTATACCTTTACCAATGAATCATTAATTTGATTTAACACTTGCTGTGGTTCAGCTGACTGTGTGATTGGTCGTCCAATTACTAAGTAATCCGCACCATTTTTCACCGCATTAATTGGTGTCATAATCCGCGTTTGATCATCTGTCTTAGCATCACTTAAGCGAATTCCAGGGGTTACGGTAAGAAAATCTGCATCCGTTGCCGATTTAATCAAGTCTGCCTCATGTGCCGAACACACTACACCATCCAAACCACATTCATAACTAAGTTTAGCTAAGTGAATTGCTTGCTCTTGTAACGGCAATGAATAACCAATTTCCGTAACTGCCTCACTACTAAGACTAGTTAAAATTGTAACTGCTATTAGTAATGGTTTATGGTTACTGTCTTCAATTGCCTGCCGTGCTTTTACGAGCATTTCGCGCCCACCGCTAGCATGTACATTTACCATCCAGACACCCAAATCAGCAGCTACGCGAATAGCTTTATAAACGGTATTGGGAATATCATGAAATTTCAAATCTAAAAACACTTCAAAGCCTAATGAATGTAATTCTTGAATTATTGATGGTCCATATGCGGTAAATAGTTCTTTACCAACTTTAAGACGACATTGCTGTGGGTTAATCTGTGCGACAAATTGTCTTAGCTCAGTTAAGTTATTAAAATCTAGAGCAATAATAATTTTATTTGCGGTCATTCTCGTTACACCTTACTTATGCAAATATAAAAATGATAAAATAAAACGTGGTAATAACTACCACGCATTTTAGTTGATACGCTCAGTACTTAGCTGAGCAATTTTGTGCAATACATCGCGATATTGATTATTGGTAAAAATCTCCAATTCAGCTTGAGCTTTAGTTACGTAACTACGAGCCATATCTTTACAATAATCCAAAGCCATACCATTATTAACAATTGCTACAATCTGCGCAATATCGGCATTTTTCGGATTATCGATTGCATCTTTAACCAATGCAATTTCTTCCGATGTACCATTTGCTAATACATAGATTAGCGGTAAGGTTACCTTACCTTCAAGTAAATCATCACCAACATTTTTACCCATTACTTCAGCCGAACTATTGTAATCTAAAATGTCATCAACAATCTGAAATGCTGTACCCAAATAAATTGCATAGTTAGCCAAAGCATTTTCTTGAATTTCAGAAGCGTCACTCACTATCGCAGCAACGCGCGCACTTGCTTCAAATAATTTGGCAGTTTTACTTTCAATTACTTTAAAATATTCAACTTCAGTTAAATCACTTCGCCCAATATTTAATAATTGCAATACTTCACCCTCGGAGATGATATTGGTACTATCTGCCATTATTTGTAAAACCCGCAATGAGTTACTCTGTACCATCATTTGAAAAGCACGGGTATAAATAAAATCACCAACTAGGACACTAGCGGCATTACCAAATACCGCATTTGAAGTAGGACGTCCGCGACGTAATCCCGATTCATCGACAATATCATCATGCAATAAAGTTGCAGTATGAATGTATTCAACCATTGCTGCCATTTTATATAAAATCGTGCTGTCATTACCTAATAATTTACCACACAAAATAGTCAAAAGTGGGCGAATACGTTTACCACCAGCAGAAATAATATATTCGCCAACGGTATTGATTAATGGAACCTGCGATCCTAAATCATTGCGAATTACAGTATCTAGCGTTGCCATTTCATGTTTAATTAACTGATCAAAATTGTTCATTAATTGTCCGTAAATAAATTAAAATTAAGTTCTTTTGTATGATACTTACCAAGTGTGGTTCGATGAGCAACACTAATGATTGCACTTTCTGGCAACCGCTGAATTAACGTTACATACAAATGTTGTTCCATACCCTCATCAAGAGCTGAAGTTGCTTCATCCAAATAAATAATATCTGGACGATTAACCAAGATTCTTGCAAACGCAATTCTTTGTTGCTCACCAAGCGATAAGATTTTATCCCATTCAGCATCATCATTCAAACGACTAGCCAAATAAGCTAATCCACAATCACTGAGTACCTGAGCTAATTCTTCATCACTAGGTAAATTAGCTTCTAGAGGATAACAAATTGCTTCTCGTAGCGTAACATTAGGTAGATATGGACGCTGAGCAATAAATAATTCGCGACATGAGTTATCATATTTGATCTCACCTGTAACATATGGCCATAATCCAGCTAAAGCGCGTAGCAAGGTTGTTTTACCACTTCCAGACTTACCACTAACCAAAATACGCTCACCAGCATTAACAGTTAAATTGAGATTACTAATCAATTTTCGTTCCGCATTAGGCAATGTAATGCTTATGTCATTAATTTGTAAATACGACTTATTATCAATACTCCGCGTTACAGCCGCCAAATCTTGTGCATTTGATACCGCGCTCTCAAAACCATATAAACGATCCATAGTTGCACGTAAACTAGCTAACGATCCATAGCTATCAATAAAGAATGACAACGCCCCTTGTACTCTTCCAAAGGCAGATGATATTTGCATTAAATCACCTAGCTGAATAAGTCGTGCAAAATAACGTGGGGATGCAACTAATAATGGAAAGATAATTGCTACTTGACCATAAAAGACATTAAAAATATCCAAACGCATTTGTCGATAAACTATAGCCATGAAGTTATTAATTACATTATTGAACTTACCATCTAACTTACTGCGTTCTTGTTTTTCACCATGGTAAAAGGCAATATTTTCTGCATATTCACGTACACGCATCAAACCAAAACGAAAATCCGCTTCCACAGTTTCCTGACGGAAATTGAGTTTAATTAATGGGCGTCCAATCAAAAAGGTAATATAGGTACCAGCAATGGCATACAACAATGCAACCCAAACCATATAACCATTAATTACAAAATTATGTCCAGCAAAAGTAAATGCAAATGCTCCTGAAATTTTATATAAAATAAAGACAAACGAACATAAACTAACAATATTACTGATTAACCCCAAAGTTAAACCAAGAACGGTAGAAACAAAGCTACCAACGTCCTGACTAATACGCTGATCGGGGTTGTCAACATAATCTTGAATAAATCTTGTTTTATAATAAGCATGTTTAGTTAACCATTTTTCAATATAGTAGTTGGTTAGCCATTTCCGCCATCTAATCTCAAGAATTTTATTAAAGTAAAAAGAAATAATCTGAAAAACGATATAAAAGAAAGCGTAATAACTAAATGTTACGAGTAAGCTAAAAAAGGCTTTTTTATTAACTTGTTGAATCGAATCATAAAATAAGTTATTCCACTTATTGAATAATACCGACATATACACAACTAATAAGTTGAATGTAATTACAACTAAAATTAAACCTATAGCACGCCATTTATCCTCAGACGTCCAATATGGACGCGTTAAATGCCAACAATCTTTTAATGACTGTAGTGGTGAGCGCTTAACTTGTACTGTTTTATTCATAGTACTCCCGTTTCAATTTTAACCAACAAAATCACCAAAACGTGATTGTAATACGCAAATACCTGCCAAAGCAGCTGTTTCTGCCCGCAAAATTCGCTTACCAAGCATGACAGACTGAAAACCTGCTTTATTTGCCAATTCTACCTCTAATTCAGTAAAGCCACCCTCTGGACCAATTAATAGAGCTACACTTTCAAGAGATTTATCAATAGTTGCAAATTCACCAGAATGGTGCGGTGATAAAATATATTTCTGAGTACTAGATATTGTACTCTTCGTGACAGCAACTAATTCTTGCGGTGGCTGTAACTCAACTAATGTAGCTCGTCCTGATTGTTCACTCGCTGCAATAATAATTTTTTGCCAATGCAGAAGACGAGACTCAAGGCGTTCGCCCTTAAATCGTTGTGTATTTTGACTGTAAATAGGCGTGATTTGTGATACTCCTAATTCCACTGCTTTTTGCAATACCCAATCAAATTTATCATTGGCAATTAATGCAACTAAAAGATGAATCCTCAACGGTGATTCATTGACAACAGGTAATGCAGAGCAGATGATAACTTGTATCTGCCGCTTTTCAAGCAACACAAACTTAGCAACATAATCATGACCATCGCCATTAAAGAGTTTAATTTCATCACTAACTCTCAAGCGTAGTACATTAATATGTCGCACCACATCGGCAGGTAAATCATATGTTTCACCTACCGCCAAATTCATTTCAACAAAGAAACGTGCCATTAAGAGCCCATTTTATCTAATTGACCATGCACCCATTCTTCTAATTGATGGGTATACTCAGCTGGAACTTCACTTTTTGGATAAATTGGTTGACCAATAACTACGTTGACCGTACCAGGATAGAGCCAAAAGCTATTCCGCGGTAAATAATAACCTGCATTATGCGCAAATGGCACAATTGGTACATTTAAACTTAATGCTAATTTCGCTGCCCCATGTTTAAATGGCTTACGTACCTTCGGTTTTAGACGAGTGCCCTCAGGAAACATAATAATCCAAAAACCGTGTTTCAATCTCTCACGTCCCTGAGTTATCATCTGTGTCATAGCATTCTCACCTTTGCTACGGTCAATTGCAATGGTAGATAACCCACGCACACCCCAGCCATAAAAAGGAATATTGAAAACCTCTTTTTTCATAATCCACACACACTGCGGTAGAAAACAGTTTAAAACCACGGTTTCCCACGCGGATTGATGATTTCCAGCAAAAATCGCAGGCTCAACTGGCACATTATCAACACCCTCAACAGTGTATTTGATATGTCCAATATGTTTTAATAAAAACGTGAAATATATCGATGCCGACATAATCAAACGATGACGTAGGCGCGGTGGTAATGGTGCACTAATTAATGCCAAGATACAATAAAAAGGTAGCACAGAACCAGCCAAGACCCAAAAAGTAATTGACCGTAAAATAATTGCTAAAGTTAATTTATGCTGCATCTAGTTTCCTTTATTAAGCGCACAATCAATCACATACTCACTCGCGGCACGTAAATCATCAAAAACCAAGGTATTATCTGGTAATACTTCCTTGGCTAAGGTTTTTTTACCATTGCCAGTTTTAACTAAAATTGCCTGTCCACCTGCGGCATGGATTGCTTGTAGGTCACGAATACTATCACCAATCATAACGACCTGTGACATATCTTCAACGTGAAAACGTTCGCAAATATCTATAATCATCCCAGGTTTGGGTTTACGACAATCACATTTATCTTCATTCGTATGCGGACAAAACACAATCGCATCAATACTACCACCAGCTTGTTCCACCGATTGATGGAGTTTCTCATGAATATCATTTAGTTCTTCCATGCTAAATAAACCGCGCCCTAGACCTGATTGATTAGTACAAATAATCACCTTAAATCCAGCTTGACTTAGACTAGCAATCGCATCAACACTACCAGGAATTAATACAAATTCATCAACATTTTTGACAAACTTATCGCTATCTTGATTGATAACTCCATCACGATCTAAGATAATAATCTTCATATTTGCGACTCCACAGAATTTTTATCATTAAGCTAGCAACTATGCCAACTCAGCTAATCGACCATAACGGTTGAATTTCTCAGCCAATACCGCCAAAAGTTTCAAGCGATTCTTACGAATAGCAATATTATCATCCATCACCATCACATTAGCAAAGAACTCCGTCAATGGTAGGGCTAGTTGTGATAATTGTTCTAAATAATTATCAACAACACCGTCATCAACAATACTATTCAAGGCATGGACTAAATTAGTTTCATAGCTAGTAAACAATTGCGAATTTAACTCAATTGATAAGTCTAGTTCTGATTCATTTTTCTTCAAGATATTCTCAATCCGTTTATTCGCATCAAATAACTCTTGATTACCAGCACCTGCTGCCCAACGTGTAAATGATTGACAAGTTCCGATTACCTGTACCAGCTCAACTTGTGGGGATGCCAAAACTGCATTCACTACATTAGTTGAATAACCTTCCACACTGGTTAGATAATTAGCTAGACGTTGCATAATAAACTGATATAGTTCAGTCACTGTATTTTCTGCCAAATTTTTACCAGCAAAGGCTTGATAAGAAATTGCTAAAATTTGTTTAACATCAAGATTATTACTCAATAAAATACGCACTACCCCCAATGCGGCACGACGGAGCGCATAAGGATCTTTATCACCAGTTGGAATAAGACCAATTCCCCAAATACCAACTAATGTTTCTAATTTGTCGGCTAATGAAACTACGGTAGATAGTGGGCTATCTGGTAACTCATCACCACTAAAGCGCGGATAATAATGTTTCTCAATCGCATTCGCAACTTCAGAACTTTCACCACTTGCTAAGGCATAATAATTACCCATAACACCCTGCAACTCAGGAAATTCACCAACCATTTCAGTTACTAAATCAGCTTTTAACAAATAAGCGGTGTGTTTAGCTAATTCACTATCAACACTCAATAATGGCGCGATACCACTAGCAATTTGTTGTAAACGTTGCACTCGCTCCAATTGACTGCCTAATTTATTATGATAAACTACATTGCCCATTTTGGCTACAAAATCTTTGAATGGTGTGCGTTTATCAAACTCATAGAAAAACTCAGCATCTGCCAAACGCGCGGTTAATACCTTTTGATTACCATTTATAATCACTTGTGGATTTTGTGAAATTAGATTGGTCACAAACAAAAATTTATTACTTAATTTATTATTTTGATCAACCAAGGCAAAGTATTTCTGATTTTTTGCCATTGACAAAATTAAACACTCTTGAGGCACTTGTAGAAACTTCTCATCAAACGAACCGACTAAAATTTCTGGCCATTCAACTAATGCCGTCACTTCATCAAGCAAACCATCGATAGGGCTAATTTTTAAACCTAATTCCACAGCCTTAGCATTTAAGCCTTGTTCAATTAACTCTTTACGTGCGTTAAATTCGGGAATTACCTTACCCTCACTGGTAATCTGCTGCAAATAGCTACTAGCATCATTAATTGTAACCTGACCAGCACTCATAAAACGATGACCTAAGGTTGAATTATTGGAGCTTAAATCTAATGCTGAACATTCTAAAACTTGATTATTGAACATAACCAATAGATTGTGTACTGGGCGTACAAATAAGGTATCACTATCACCCCAATGCATGCTCTTCGCAATATAAATTTTCTTTAACGCTGCATTAATTACATCTTGAATAACTACATCCAAAGTTTTGCCCTTAACCGTAGTTGTAAAATAAAAATACCCATCATCACGCTGCTCAAGATTTTGCCACTCAGTTTGGCATGACTTAGCAAATCCTAATAATGCAGGAGTAGGTGCACCATCTTTTAAACCTGTAGCAAGCGCAGGACCTTTACGCGTTAATTGTTGATCCGCTTGTTCAAAATTAATCCCAGTTATTACACAACCAAAACGACGTGGCGTAATAAATGTTTTTAATTCACTACCTGCGGCTAAAAAACCACTTAATTGACTATAAATTGATTCGCTGAACGGATTACCAATATTGGTTTCTAATTTAATTGGTGGTAATTCTTCACTTAAAATTTCTATGACTAAACTATTGTTTGTTAATGACATAACAGACCTTATTCCAATAACAGTTATGGGTTAATAAGCATCACAATTATTTCTGCAATGCAAAATCTTTTAATTTTTTATAAATAACATTAATCGCATAATTTTACACTATTTTGTAACTCCCTTATGGCAAATAATATTTTAGGTCGGTTTTAGTGTGTTAAAATAACGATAATATTAACTAATTGTATTCTCATGTAGAAATGCCACAACAAGTTGTGATTTAGCAAATTTACATAGGGATAAGAAAGCGGCGGAGTATAGAGTGTTAGATAATCAAGGATACCGCCCAAATGTTGGAATCATCCTGATAAACAAGGATAATCAGGTATTTTGGGGGCGGCGTAAAGGCGAGTACTCATGGCAATTTCCTCAAGGTGGTTTGTGTGAAAGTGAAACCCTTGATGAGTGCATGTACCGTGAGTTGAATGAAGAATTGGGCTTGTTTCCTGAACATGTCAAGATAGTTGCTAAAACTGAAGATTGGCTGTATTACGACGTACCAGGAACATTGTCTAAATTGAATTCGAATTATCGTGGACAAAAGCAAATTTGGTATTTATTACGGTTCGTTGGGCGTGAACACCATATCAATTTGCGTCATTTTGTAGAACAAGAGTTTGATGCGTGGCGATGGATTAATTATTGGGATCCTATTGATCAGGTTGTCCAATTTAAACAAGATGTTTATCGCAAGGCTCTCACCTATTTAGTGGATTTCGTTAATGAATGATAGTAATTTCTTGAATGTATTGACTGGTAAATCAGCAAGTTATACTCCAATTTGGCTCATGCGTCAAGCTGGACGTTATCTGCCAGAATATCGTAAAACACGTGAGAAAGCAGGTAGCTTTTTAAACTTATGCAAGAATCCTGATCTCGCAACAGAAGTAACTTTGCAACCAATCAGACGTTTTGGTCTTGATGCTTCAATCATGTTTAGTGATATTTTAGTTGTGCCAGAAGCTATGGGTTTACAACTCTATTTTACAGATGGTGAAGGTCCTAAATTTGCTAATCCAATAAAAAATAGTCTTGATATTGATATGTTAAAAACAATTGAGCCAGAATTAGATCTTGCATATGTGATGCAAACTATTCGCAACTTAAAACAAAGTTTACCACGCAATATCCCCCTAATTGGCTTCAGTGGTTCACCGTGGACACTAGCATGTTACATGATTGAGGGTTCTGGTAGCAAGAACTATGAGAAAATTAAATCATGGGTCTATGCACATCCAGAATTATTACATTCTCTATTGGATAAGATTGCTATCGCAGTTGCGGATTATTTGGTCGCACAAATTAAAGCAGGTGTTGATACGATCATGTTATTTGATAGCTGGGGTGGTGTATTAAGCACGACCACATTCAAGCAATTTTCGCTACAATATCTTGAAAAAGTTTTGACTAAAGTACAATTAAGCCTACCAGAAAAAGATATTCCAAGTATCGTGTTTACTAAAGGTGGTGGTATTTGGTTGGATAAACTAAATACGCTATCATGTACCGCCTTGGGCGTTGATTGGACAATTGAGCTATCACAAGCGCGTGCCAAAACTAACAAGGTCTTACAAGGTAATCTTGACCCTGTGATGTTATCAGTTGCCAATTTTGATACCATCAAATGCGAAGTAGGTAGCTTGCTAGATGATTATCGTCATGCAAATAATGGTAGTCTGGCTGAGCATATCTTCAATCTCGGTCATGGCATTTTACCGACTGCAAAGCCAGATAATGTCGCATGCCTAATTGATGCAGTTCATGAATTAAGTCAAAGATAGTTATATGAAATTACGTTTTATCATCAGTGTAGCATTATGTTGTACTTCGGTTTATGCAGTAAATCCAACCATTGGTATTACTGATATTGTCTTACCTAATAATGGTGAAACAATAAGCTCATTCCTAAATACAAGTAATAATACTTATGATGATAAAGCGACTGTTCAAGCAATCAAAGCACAGCTTAAAAATATTTCTGAACAGACCAGAACTCAGATCGCACAAAAATATTCAGCAATAACGGTGGTAAACGTTGAGAGCAATACTACCGCAATTCTAAATAGTCGTTATAGTTATACGACAAATGAATCACAAACCGCACAAAATGCACGAGAAAGTGATACAGTGAGTTGGGTTAGCACTTCAGAAAAAGATCCAGATTTCTTTATGATTGGTAATATTAGTTCATTAAATGCTGGTGCAACTAAAACAGCAATTGAAAATACAAACAAATATTCAAATATTTATAATTTGGATATCGCGGTGTTATATCAAATTATCCGTGCCAAAGATCAAAAAATTTTGGCAACCTTTATTGTTCTTGGTCAAGCAGGTAATGTTAGAATTTTAAATGAAACCGATGCACCTAACTATGATACCGATACACTAATTAGTGTTGCTAGCAAAGATTTAATTAACTCAACACTTAACCAATTTAATATATTATTTAGTGATAATAAATTCTCTCTCAATGCGGATGAATCAAACGATACGATAACGCAATGAAATTAAACTATCTCGCAGCAAGCTTTGCCACGATCGCACCATCATGGCAACAATTTCTAACGCAAAAACAGGCAGAAAAGTTAGCAGTTATTGATCAAGAATTAACCTCACTAAGCCAAACAGAAACAATTTATCCACCGTCTGATAGTATCTTGCGCGCGCTCAATATTGAGAGTAGTCAATGTAAAGTAGTTATCCTCGGACAAGATCCATATCATGGCGAAGGTGAAGCTAATGGTCTAGCATTTGCAGTTAATCCTAATATCAAAACCCCGCCATCATTACGCAATATTTTTAAAGAACTGGCACAAGAATATGCGCTTGATGCAAAATCATTAGGCAATGAATTACTTGAAAAGTGGAACCAACAAAACGTAATGCTCCTCAATGCAACCTTAACTGTTCTCAAAGATAAGGCAAATTCACTACAATATTTGGGATGGTCAGAAATTACCGATGCTATAATCCAAGAAATTAACCAACATAGTCCGCGGTGCGTATTTATACTATGGGGGAATTACGCTCGGAGTAAAAAAGTATTAATCGATAGTCACAAACACCTGATATTAGAGAGTGTTCATCCGTCACCACTCTCGGCTAGTCGTGGATTTTTTGGCTGCAATCATTTTCAATTAACCAATCAGTTTTTAATTAGCCATAACTTAGCTCCAATCAAATGGTTTTAAATAAACCTACCTAATTGATAAATTACTAAATATTTATTAATTTGTGCGATTAATCATGTGGTTAACATCTAATGAATTGCGTAACTCACTTGAAGTTAATAATCTGAAGGATAATAGATTATAAAAATAAATAGTGCTTAATAGCGCATAGATTTATTGTAATAAAAATCCTAGTGGGGAAATTCACTAGGATTTTTTATTCTTAAACAGCTAATTAAGCAAGGCTACGCGCAATAGCTAAACTATCGTCAATTCTGCTGATATCAGTTCCACCAGCCTGAGCTAAATCAGGACGACCACCACCTTTACCACCAACAGCTTGTGCTAATTTACCTACAATTTCACCAGCTTTATGATTCGCCGTTAAATCCTTGGTTACACCCACTGCCAAATTAACTTTTTCACCATTGACTGCACCAATTACCACGATGCCACTACCAAGCTTATCTTTGAATTTATCAATTAATTCAACCATTGCCTTAGGTTCGGTTCCATCCATACGCAATACCAACAATTTACCGCCATTAGCCAATGGCTTAGCTTGATCTAATAATGAATCCGCTTGATAACCAGCTAATTTAGCTTTTAATTCGGCGATTTCTTTTTGTAATGCTTTATTATCAGCAATTAGACTATCAATTTTTTCATTAACCACATCATTTGATTGTGCTTTTAGTTGGTCACGTGCCACATCCAAAATAGCGAGGTTTTTTTGCATCCGTTTTAGCGCAGCTTCACCAGTGATAGCTTCAATACGACGCACACCATTAGCTACCCCACCCTCACTCACGATTGAGAAACAACCGATATCACCAGTTTGGATTACATGCGTACCACCACACAGCTCAGTTGAGAATTCACCCATTTGCACGACGCGAACTTTATCACTATATTTTTCACCAAAGAGTGCCATTGCACCAGCTTTAGTCGCCTCATCATATGACATCTCAGCAACTTCGACTTCATAATTTTGCATGATAACATGATTAACAATTCGTTCGATTTCTTCGATCTGCTCACTTGATAAACCTTTATCATTAGCAAAATCAAAACGTGTATAATCAGCATTAACCAATGAACCTTTTTGAGTCGCATGAACCCCGATTACTTCCTGTAATGCTTTGTGCAATAAATGTGTTACCGAGTGATTACGTGCAGTTGCCATACGTGTATGTAAATCAATCGTAGCTACAACTTCATCACCAACCTTAATACTACCACGCACCAATTTACCACTATGTCCATGAACCGCCGCACGAATTTTTTGGGTATCAGCTACTTCAAAAGTACAATCAACACCACCATTGATTTCAATAATACCACTGTCCCCAACCTGACCACCTGACTCAGCGTAGAAAACAGTATTATCTAATACAATAATTCCTTCATCACCATTAGTTAGTTGATTAACCGCAATACCATCTTTGTACAGTGCAACCACCTTCGCATGACAAGAATCATCGTCATAACCCGCAAATACAGTCTCACAACCATCATATTCTAAAGCACCAGCCATTTTAAATTTACCTGCGGCTTTTGCCATTTCACGCTGGTGAGCCATACATGTATCAAAACCATCAACATCTACTGCAACACCATGTTCACGACAGACATCTTGAGTTAAATCAAGAGGAAATCCATAGGTATCATATAGCTTAAATGCCACTTCACCTGAAAGTATTTTATCGTTACTAGCAAGCTCCGCTTGTAATAAAGTCATACCATTATCAATAGTTTGGAAGAAGCGCTCTTCTTCTTGGAAAATTGTTTTTTCAATTAATTCTTTATTCAAAATTAGCTCAGGATAAGCATCCCCCATCTCAGCTACCAATGTTGTAACTAATTGATAAAAGAATGGTTCACGACGACCTAATTTATAACCATGACGAATTGCGCGACGAATAATTCGGCGTAAAACATAACCACGTCCATCATTCGATGGCATTGCTCCATCGGCAATCAAGAATGACACCGAACGAATGTGATCGGCTAGTACTTTCAACGATGCATTATCTTTATCCTTAGTTTGCGTAATTTCTGCGGCACTAGCTAATAAATTAACGAATAAATCAATCTCATAATTACTATGAACATGTTGTAACACAGCTGAAATACGCTCTAGCCCCATACCAGTATCTACTGATGGTTTTGGTAATGGATGCAATTTACCTGTCTCATCACGATTAAACTGCATAAATACGTTGTTCCAAATTTCGATAAAGCGATCACCATCTTCCTCTGGACTACCTGGTAAACCACCCCAAATTTCTGCACCATGATCGTAGAAAATCTCTGAACATGGACCACAAGGACCTGTATCACCCATTTGCCAGAAATTATCTGAGCCTCCAGAATCTTTATCACCAATGCGAATAATTCTTTCAGGCGCTAACCCAATAACTTTATTCCAAATATCAAATGCTTCATCATCAGTTTGGTATACCGTTACGTATAATTTGTCTTTCGGTAAGTTTAACCATTCTTCAGCGGTCAAAAACTCCCACGCATATTTAATTGCGTATTCTTTGAAATAATCGCCGAAACTAAAGTTACCCAACATTTCAAAAAAAGTATGATGACGTGCAGTATAACCAACGTTTTCTAGATCATTATGCTTACCACCAGCACGCACACATTTTTGCGCGGTAACGGCACGAGTATAATCACGTTTTTCTAAACCCAAAAACGTATCTTTAAACTGATTCATACCTGCATTAGTAAATAACAATGTTGGATCATCATGAGGAATTAATGAACTTGAGCGAACTGGCTCATGACCTTTTGATTTGAAGAAATCAATAAATTTCTGACGGATTTGATTAACTTGCATTGTGTTTTGTATTCCAATAAAATATTTTTTGATTAACCTTTAATTTTACCATAAGCCAAATTACCGTGGTTAATAGAATACAAAAATAAATCCATTATTAATTTTGTAATCATATCATTAGATTAAATTCCTATTCACATAATTACAATAGTAGACATCAATCAATACAAATTTCTTTTGAAACATGGTGCTATCACTAAGATAATTTTAAATAAGCCATAAATTTACTGGTAATCAATTGAATTTTATTGACTAATCTAACAAGGAAAATGTAATGCTTTTGATTAATATTATCAGATATTGCCAATATCGCTACATTTAAACAATATTATGATAAAGAATTGTATTACTTAGCATGTAAATTATTTGACTCCTTTTAAGACAACTACAGCAAAACACCATCCATTATTGCAATAAAGCGTAACTAAATCAATGTTCAAATAAATCATTGGTAATCACTCATCTGATGTTGTGTGTATGATATAACTTCACGTACAATTACGCAATAAAACATATATCAAGTGAGGATAATTATGCAAGACCTTAGTGAAAAAGTAAAGTTCACAGTCCCAAACTATATTATAGATATTCTTAATGCCGATATGTATGATTTTGGATTCAATAAAAACAAATTATGTAATCAAATATTTACTTCATATTTTGACAATAACAATAACTCGTTGAGCTATCAAAAGAATAATAAGAATAAAGCATTACAATTCACTTTGAATGAGTTAAATATCAATTTATTTATTGATGCAAAAACTAATTTAGATATGCAATATAAGGCTGATTATTTTAGAAATATCTTCCTTCCATATTGTACTCAACCACGTTATATGCGTGAATTATATATTTTTAATAAAGAAGTACTTGTAATTGAGCAAGCAATACAAAGCCAGCGTAAACTAACCATACGCTTTGCAAATGCTTTAAGAATAATTGAACCATATGCGATTTTAAACTCAGTCAATGAAACTCGTAATTATGTTTTTGCATTTTGTCATAAGCGCCAAGAATATCGCAATTTCAGACTATGCAAGATTGAAGCAATATCAATTCATGAAAAAGAAGTTTTTGAACATTATGATCCAGTATTAGTTGAAGATGTTATAGCTAACTTTGACCCATTTTTATCATCTCAAAAAATAGTAAAAGTGCGCTTAACAGAACAAGGACAGGATATCTACCAACATCATATTACGCATCGCCCAGAAATCTTAAGTCAAAATGGTGATATTTTTGAATTTGAATGTTCTGAAGAACGGGCAAAATTATATTTCTCAAAATTTTTTGGTAATGCAGAGATTTTAGAACCGCTATCTTTACGAGAATATTTTAAAAATGGTGCATTAAAAATGGCTGAACTATATCGCTAATAGTGGCTAGCTTCTGGATGACCTTCAGGATTAAAGTGGCGGTTAATTGCTACTTATTAATTCGTTAAATAATATAATGATAATTGCACGTAAAACAAGAGATAACTAATATGGATTGGAATAATAAAGAACAGGTTATTTCAGCAGTAAAAGCGGATTGTAAAGCATTATATCATGCAAGCTCACAGCTGAAAAATGA
>RXKA01000022.1 GCA_003962985.1 Pseudomonadota bacterium
TCCACATAGCATAACTTAAATAATTCCCACCGCCAGGATGAAAGCGCGAGATATAAACAGCACTAAAAGCATAACTCAATGGAATTAATAACGCCAACAACAACCAGCCATGAGCAATACCAAACAATTCTAAATGTTGATTAGGTAAAATTATCAGCGCAACCCCGCACATTCCAAAGATAACTACACTAAATCTTGCTACTGAAAATTTTTCATCACGAAATAACACCGCCAAGATATAAGTAAATATTGGCGATGCATTGGCAATAATGGTTAGCAATCCTGAAGGTACATGAATCGATGCAAAATAAATGAGTAAATTAGGTATAACTATTCCAAATAAACCACACAATACAGCATAAATTGCACCAGATTTAGCAAGCCAAAAATCACGACGAATTAATTGAATCAATAATAATAGAATAAATGGACCAAATGATTGCCAAAAAGCATAACCATATGGACTAACTCCATGCGTCATACAATAACCAGCTATTGCATAACCGCTAGCCCAATCAACACCTAATAAAATTAGTAGTATAACCCCCAATATATTCTCCTTATAATTTCAAGAGCTTTGCAACAACAAAACCCGCAGCTTAGCTACGGGTTTATCAAAGAATAAATGTCTTAATTCAGTTTACCATGGCAATGTTTGTATTTTTTACCACTACCGCATGGACAAGGCGAATTACGACCAACTGTTTCATTATTAGTATTAGAATTTTCATTAACTAATATAGATACTGGCTCTTGATGAACCAAGTCTGCTGAATCAGTCTCGGCATCATCAAAAAATTCCTCATTTGGCACATCATCCATGCCCTGCAATTTAACAGTAAATAATACTTTCACAACATCTTGTTTCAAACCATCAAGCATAATTGAGAATAAATTGAATGATTCTTTTTTATACTCTTGTTTTGGATCTTTCTGTGCATAACCACGCAAGCCAATACCTTGACGAAGATGATCGAGTTGCGTTAAATGTTCACGCCAGTAATGATCTAAATGTTGTAGTAAAACTCCACGTTCAAAGCGCAATACTTGTAGACCAACCACTTGCTCACGAATTGGTGCAAATTTTGCTAAAATTTCTTCAGCCGTAATTGTTTCATCATTTTGTAATTCGGCAAACTCAAATTCTGCATTACCACCATTTTGTAAAACAAAATTGTCCAATGCCGCCAAATTCCAGTTTTCACGATTTTCTGGTAACATTGAGCTCGCAAATTGGCTAATCTCTAAATCAATACGCGCCTTAAAGCTTGCCAACTTATCTTGATATGCCGTTAGAGCAAATTCAATTAACTCATCACGAAGTAAGGTTTCCTCAATACTTGGATCGGCGGCAATTTTAGCGGCTAAGTCAAAATGCAACATATATTCATCACGCAAGGCTTTTTCTAGACCTGCCACATCCCAAGCATCTTCCATTGCACGAGGAGGAATATAAGTATCAAATACTTCACCAATAATACCTTTAATCATATTTGTAGTAATCGGTGTTAAATCATTAGCGGTTAAAACCTCATCTCGTTGAGTATAGATAACTTTACGTTGATCATTCGAAACATCATCATAATCCAATAACTGTTTACGAATATCGAAATTATGACCCTCAACTTTACGTTGCGCTGATTCAATTGAGCGAGAAAGTAAGCGATGCTCAATTGCCTCACCCTTCTCCATGCCCAAACGTTGCATCATACCACGCATCCGCTCACCGCCAAAGATACGCAATAACGGATCATCCAACGACAAGTAGAAGCGTGATGCACCAGGATCACCTTGACGACCAGAACGACCACGTAACTGATTATCAACGCGACGCGACTCATGGCGCTCAGTACCAATAATATATAGACCACCAGCATCTAAGACCAATTTATTTTGAACTTGCCAGTTGCTCATAATTTCATTAATTTTAGCTTCTTTTTGCGCTTCGCTCAAAGAATCATCTGCACGAACCGCATTAACCATTGGCTTAGGATTACCACCTAAGATAATATCCGTACCACGACCAGCCATATTGGTAGCAACCGTAATCGCACCAAGAGCACCAGCTTGTACAATAATATCAGCTTCACGCGCATGTTGTTTTGCATTCAAAACCGAATGTTGCATACCTGCAGCAGTTAACATCTGTGATAATAACTCTGAATTTTCTACCGAAGTAGTACCCACTAATGATGGTTGCCCTCTCTTCACACACTCTTTAAGGTCTTCAATAATAGCATTAAATTTGTCTTCGACATTAAGATAAATTTTATCATTATAGTCCTTACGCACCATCGGACGATTGGTTGGAATTACAACAGTTTCTAATGCATAAATTTGTTGGAACTCATAAGCTTCAGTATCAGCAGTACCGGTCATACCTGAAAGTTTTTTATACATTCTAAAGTAATTTTGGAATGTAATTGATGCCATAGTTTGATTTTCGCGTTGGATAGCTACGCCTTCTTTAGCTTCAACAGCTTGATGTAATCCATCAGACCAACGACGACCAGACATTAAACGACCAGTAAACTCATCGACAATCACCACCTCACCATTTTGTACTACATAGTGCTGATCTTTAAAATAAACATAATGTGCACGCAATGCAGCGATCAAATGATGCATAAGGCTAATATTATTGACATTATATAAGCTATCACCTTCTTTGATTAGACCCATCTGAGTTAAAATTTGCTCTACTTTCTCATGCCCTGCTTCAGACAAAACCACATTATGATGTTTTTCATCAACCCAGAAATCACCATCGCTACTATCTTCACTCTCTTGTTTGGTTAATAGCGGAGGAACATTATTTAATGCTTTATATAAATTATCACTACCCTCGGCAGGTCCAGAAATAATTAGTGGGGTACGCGCCTCATCGATTAAAATTGAATCCACCTCATCGACAATTGCATATGATAATTTACGTTGAACTTTTTGTTCCGCATCAAAAACCATGTTATCACGGAGATAGTCAAAACCGAACTCATTATTAGTACCATAAGTAATATCGCAGGCATAAGCTTCAGCTTTAGCCTCATGCTCCATATCTGGCAAATTAACGCCAACCGTCATACCCAAAAACGTAAACAATGGACGGACAGTCTCAGCATCACGATTAGCAAGATAATCATTCACAGTTACAACATGGACACCATTACCAGTCAAAGCATTTAGATAAGATGGTAGCGAGGCTACTAATGTTTTACCCTCACCAGTACGCATTTCGGCAATTTTATTATCATTTAGTACCATACCGCCAATTAGTTGCACATCAAAATGACGCATATTCAATGTACGTTTACTTGCTTCACGACAAACAGCAAATGCCTCTGGCAATAATTGCTGTAATGTTTCACCGTTAATATAGCGCCCTTTAAATTCTGCAGTTTTGGCACGCAATCCCTCATCTGACAATGCAGAAATTGCCGATTCTAATGAATTGATTTGGTTAACTATACGATTATAATTTTTTAACAATCGCTCATTACGGGTACCAAAAATTTTATAAACTATTTTTTTAAGCATTTTTAACTATTTTCTTAGATAATTGAATTAAATTATAGGGGGCTAATTTTATCATACTTTTATCTAATAATTGAAATGATATTAAAAACCACGCATTTAAACACAATATTCTCATGGTTATTTGTTGCAATGAAAGCCTATTTATTAGCTAATATTTTACGTTGAATCGCAATACGTGCCATCGCCAACATTTGATAAGTTGCTTGTAAACGTTGTTCTGCAACTACTAAATCAATTAGCTGAAAGCGGATAATTTTATTGAATGGGGTTTGCGCTAAGTGACATAACGATAATTTCGTCACTACAAGAACGCGTGGATAACCACCAATAGTTTGACGATTGGTAAGTAAAATAATTGGTTGTTCTTTGGTAAATTGAATGGTGCCATCACATACCGCACTAGATAAAATATCGTACTTCGTTAATTGGTAGCTACTACCATTCAGCCTTACTCCCATAGTATCTGATAAATGACTAATTTGCCATGGCGTATCCAAAACCTGTGCTGGATTAACTAAATAATCAAATTCTGGACCAGTAACTACATCAAGCACGTTAGAATACCCACTAAGCGTAGAGTAGAAAAAGTTATCTCGTTGCAATCCGATATACTGCTTACTCTCTATGTTGACATTGGTTAATAACAAATAAGTCCTAAAACCTATACGTTTACCATTCATGATAATTCGACTACCTGCCTTAATCTCATAAACAGTATTGTGCCTTAATTGTAATACAGAACCAGTTACAGAATAACAGTAATAATTAGCATATTCAGCGCCTGTTATTACCAAAATCACATCCTGTTGGAGAATAAACTCTGTTGGTGCACTAATTATTTCATAGCCACAAAAGTCAGCAGGCTCACCAATCAAGATATGCGCAATCAAAAATGATAACCAATCCAACGGACCTTGTGGTGTAATCCCATAATCCTGTTTACCATAATTTGGTTTTGAGACAGAAAAAACTAACCCACCAGAGACTTTAACTAATGCACTCATTCAACACCAACAATTGCTTTGACCAAATCCAGTGCGATTAATGAGTCAGAATGAATACACAGAGTATCAACATTTAGATCAAACATAACACCTGCTACATTAACCACTCCAGTTTCCAAATAACGATACTGTTCTAAAGCATCGGCAACAGTAACAAGTTCTGCGCCATATTGACCACGTGGAATCAGTTGTAATTTACCATCAACAAAGTCATACCCGCGCTCAATAAATCCTTCGGTGATAACTTTAATTCCATGCTCTTGACAATAACTACTCAGATAACCACTTGGCGGAGCAATTAATTGCTGAACATCCTGTGCGAGTAGCCATTTACCAATCTCATTTGCCAAAGTCGCATCATTATTTACCACATGATACAATGCTCCATGAAATTTAATCATACCACATGGCAATAATTGATACTGTGTAGTCAAACTTGCCAATAATTCATCAGTAGCAATTTCCATTTTAACTCGCCCAAATCTGTCTTGATCTGGGTAGCTTAAATGCGCACTAATTAATACTCCATAATGTTTTGCCAATTGAGTATAATATTCTACGGATTCAATTGAACCAGCATGTCCACCACAAGCAATATTTGCAATATGAATATACTTCATTAGTTCATTATCAATAGGATGATTAATTCCTCTTTCACCAATATCACAATTTAAATATTTCATTTATTCTCAACATTACTAAATTTTATTGTATCACCACACCGAAACGAGGCAAAATCTGTAAATTCGGTATGTCCAATGATATGCCATCCAGCAGGTGACGCCGTAGTATAAATACCCGTTTGTTCGCCACCAATAGCAACAGTTCCTGCTCTTACCATTAAGCGCGGGGTACTGCGTCGAGGCAAATGTAACTTAGAATTAAGACCCAATAAATAGGGAAAATACGGACGAAAGCCAAGCATTGCAATTAAGTACTCTGGCTCAGAGTGTAATTTAATTAATTCACCACGACTGATATTATGATAAGCTATTATCTCGCCCAAATCTTCTCCATCGTAACAGACTGGAATCAGATGGGTTTTAGCCTTTGCGACACTAGAATCACAATTAGCCATAACTGACTTAATTAATTCCATAATAAAACTATCATCACCTAAAAGTGGACTAGTAATTGCCAAATGTATTGTAATATCGCTATAGCTTGGCACAATATCTAAAATACCATAGTAAGCAAGATCAAGTTCTTTCAGCGCATAATAAACTTGATGGACTTTTTTTATATTCTGCCGATTAATTGGTGGAGTGATCAATTGATAAATAATCGCTAATTCACCAAGGCGAGTCCTTTTTATCATGGTTAACAAATAGTTCCTGAACTAGTTGGCACATATTCACTCGGCTGAATAATTTCTTGTAATATCAAATTTATACCTTGTACAACCGTTTCTAAGCTCATTGATGGTTGAGTTAAGTTATTAACCGCCTGATTGGGTAATAACGGAATATGAATAAATCCACCAGTAATAGCCAAATTCTCGCGATTAATTTTATGCATCAAACGGTAAAAAACGTAATTACATACAAAGGTACCTGCAGTGTATGAAATGCTACACGGTATACCACTAGCATTTAGTCTACCCATAATTCCTTTTAGCGGCAGATTACTAAAATAGCCATCAGGTACCCCTGATATGATAGTTGCATCTACTGGTTGATTACCATTATTATCAGGAATACGTGCATCAATCCAATTAATGGCAACTTTCTCTATTGAAATAGTATTTCTTCCTGCTGCTTGCCCAATATTTAAAACAATGCTTGGTTGATATTGTTCTATGAGCTGCTCTAATTCATTACCTGCTTGCATAAAAGTACATGATAATTGTGCAATAACTATTGTATAACCATCTACCTTGATAGCATTAAACCGCTTCACTGCTTCCCACGATGGATTAATTTGTTCACCACCAAAAGGTTCAAATCCTGTTAATAAAATTGTTTTCATTTGATATAACTCATTATAACTAAAAATAGGAAATTGGCACATAAAATCATAATTGCAGATGGGGTTTGTACTTTAATCACTAAATTACGATCTTTTAATTCTAATAAAGCAGCAGGAATAATATTAAAATTAGCTGCCATTGGAGTCATTAATGTACCACAATAACCAGATAACATCCCAATTGCGGCAATTAGCGCAGGATTAAAGCCAAAATGTAAGATTAATGATGGAATACCAACCGCACCCATCATAATCGGAAAGGCAACAAAAGCATTCCCCATAATGATAGTGAAAATTGCCATACCAAAGATATATAGACCAATTGCCAATATTTGCCAATTCATATTAAAGTAATCATTAATTACATGAGCTAATGCTTTATCTACACCACATGCTGAGAAAATTATGCCAAGCATTGCAAGCATTTGAGGTAAAACAATTGCCCAGCCTAGAGTATCAATTAACCGACGCATCTCATGCATACTTTGCTGTGGTTTCTCACGAGTAATAATACACGCAAAAATAGTTGCTAACACGCATCCTAATGCAACACAGATAATTGTTAACCCTTTAGGATCAATTAGTTGCTTGCCATCAATGGATAAATTTTTGAAAACTAATGTTCCAATAATCACGAATACGGGAATAGTCAAGGCAGGAATAAATAATTTTGCACCAATTTGTTTGGCACGCACTAGACGATCATTATAGGAAAACTCACGATGTTTAACTCCAATCACTTTGCCAAAGCCCGCCAAGAGCCCCATTATTAATACCGCAATACCCACTACATAACTGGGAATTAAATCACCGACTAAAAATAATAATCCATACAATAACCAAAATATTCCACTAGTGAATCTTTTTGAATTCTTTTTATCAACTAGGGTGATTGAACCAACTATTACTAAGACAATACCAATTAAATAATAAAAAAGATTAATTTTAATCATTAGTCGCTCCTTGGCATGGTGTAGTTTTAGCTATTTGGCGCTCCCAATAGCAAATCATAAAACCATGAATCAATAAAGCAAAAATTGCAGTTGGAATCCCCCATAAAGCAATATTAAGCATTTCAACTTTGATATGGTTATCTTGCAAAAAAGTTGCCATTAAAGCTACTGCACCAAATGCAACAAAAATATCTTCACCAAAAAATAATCCGATATTGTCCGTTGCGGCAGCAAGTGCTTTTATTTTGTCGCGAGATTCTTCGCCACTATGATATTTCTCACTCACTAATTTATCTGCCATAGGCGCTAGAATTGGACGTACCATCTGTGGGTGACCACCCAGACTATTCAAACCAAACGATGCTGTAACTTGGCGGAGAAATAAATATAAAACCAATAATTTGCTCACCGTCATTGAAGTAAAATTACTGATTATCATTTGTGCTTTCTCACGCATGCCATGACGCTCAATTAAACCTACCATTGCTAATGGTAGCAAGACTAAAATAGATAGATTCCGTGTTTTTAAAAATCCATCCCCAATTACAGATAAAGTTTGTAACGGCAGCATCTTAGCTGCTAGTGTTGTGACTATTGCTGATAAAATGATTGACAACATTGGATTAATGCGTAAAATAAAACCCAATGTAATTATCACTATTCCCAATAAAGGCCATAAACTTATTATTTCATTCATTAATTAATCATCCCCTAAAAAATTAAAGCAAATATTTGATATTTATTTTTCTCTTTTATCTTTGATTGTAAAAAACTCCAGATACCCTAGTAATCTGGAGTTTTGCCATTAATTTTGGCTTAGTTACCAATAGCAATACCTTCGCGGCGAGGATCTGAGCCACCTACCCATTCGTTATTCACGCGTAGGATGTTTGCTTCACCACTAAATACTGAATTACGCACTACCACCTCACCCTTACTTTCTAAATATGGTGTAATTTGATCTGCAACAGCTAACCCTGACTCAACTGTCGGATTTTTATTAATGGCACAAATATTTGGATACGCTGCAGCTTGATATGGATTTTGCTGTAAATCTAACATTAAAATCAAGTTACGTGCAACGGTACAAATAATAAAGCTACCACCAGGAGAACCTGCTACCGCATATAGCTTGTTGTGCTCATCAAAAACAATACTTGGAGCAATTGAAGACCGAGGACGTTTACCTGCCTCAACACGATTGGCAATTGGTTTACCTGTCGCAGTTACTGACTCAAATGAGAAATCAGTTAATTCATTATTCATGAAGAAACCATCCACAAATAAGTGGTTACCAAATGGACTTTCAACTGTTACAGTCATTGATATTGCATCACCATTTTTATCTACAATAGATAATGATGTTGTTCCATGTGGTTTGGGACTTACATCTGGTGCGTAACGAGAATCAATACCTTCTGGTACGCCTGGTGCGACAGGAGTAGCTAGTGCACTTTCTCCAATTAATTTGCTACGCGCTTGCAAATATTTAGGATCTAGTAAACCTTTAACTGGTAACTTAACAAAATCAGGATCTGCTAAATATTGATTACGGTCAGCATAAGCTAACTTACTTGCTTCAAGGAATGTATAGGCCCATTCAGGATTATTCACATCGTTACCTGAATATTTAT
>RXKA01000107.1:0-9014 GCA_003962985.1 Pseudomonadota bacterium
TGCCATATGATAATAATACAACTATATAAAACATTTGACAATATTTAGTTCCTATGTTATTCTTTAAATATAAATTAATAATCAAAGGATAATATAAAATGCCAACATTAATACCAGAAAATAAAAAAGTCTATATACTCCTAGAACTTATAGACCAAATTAATAACCGAATAGAATTTAGACTATTTAGAGTCCTATTCTGGAAAATTAACGCTATATCAAATGAAGTTGTCCCATTCATAGCTTCTGAAAAGTACGCCGATAATCTTATTATACCTTCTGAACTCAGAAAAGATTACATGCATATGATTCAACATGGAATCTTTACAGAAGTATCTGACAATCACATGCAATATAAAGTTGCAGAATTAGCCGTTGAGTACAAAAACCTACCAGTTGATTTATATTATTATATGGATGACATTTGCTACGCATATAATATTCAAGAAACGGAATAAATATGTTTGTACCTTCACAAAAATTAATCTTGGTTTCTGAATTTGAACCACTAGAAGCAAGTAAAAAATACTTTGTATATTCAACAGTTTTAGGATTTAAGGAACCGGAAAACTATCACTACACAAACGCTTTGATTATTCCTCCGTTCGGTAAAAATAGTCCTAAGTTAATGACTTTTGGTGAAATTAAAGCATATGGAAATTTACATCATATCTTTAATGTAATGTTGGTCAACCCTACTATTTTAATGTTGGCAATGGCATATGGAGATAGAACGAATGAGGGCTTTCATTACGAAGTCTTTTTCGATAACCATAACCTTAATAAACAACCAAGTAAATCTATCACACCAACACTTGAAGAATTCTTTATGGGACTAAGATAAATTATGTCAATTAAACTGTACGAAGAAAAAGAACTTTATCCAGATGCAGAAACAAACGCTTTCTGCCCTGCATTTATTTGTGAATGGTGTGGTAATCCAGTTACAAGACCGAATGCACTTTATTTTTGGTACATAAATAAAGGGAGATATATCGATAGACAAATTCATGTTGCCCACAAAGGATTGTGTGAAAAACAACTTAATAATAAAATAGGCAATAATGACAATATGCAAATGTGGGATGATATCACAGACCTATTAATTTATTTAATCGTTAATACTGGGATATTAGATGATGAAAGATATAGCGAATCCTTATTTAAAAAACTTCATGATTATATTTCAAATAAAAATGAATGAAACTTTTTAAATGACTTTGCGTAGTATAAATATAACTTACATTTGACCAATGTAAAGGAACCTGAAATAAAACAAATCATTCGTTATTATTGTCTTTATGACATTTAATATATATTTCAGGTTGAATCTCCTTTACATTATTCCTATGGTCATGGTTGGTGATAAAGGAGATTCTTTTTTTAATGAAATATTTGAATAGTGGAATTTATTGTATCGTTAATCTGGTTAATAATAAAAGATATATAGGGCAAGCAGTTGATTTAAAACGACGAGAGTACGAACATTTCTTTGCGAAGAAACGAACGAACCCTTTATTGAGAAATTCAATTAAGAAGTATGGGTTACAAAACTTTGTTTTTATTATTCTCGAATATCTTCCAGCGAATAAAGAAATTCTTACGAACGCAGAACAAAAATGGCTTGATTTTTATAAAGATAAGTGGGATAGATTATATAATTTATGTCCTATTGCTGAAACTACATTGGGGCTAAAAGCAACGGAAGAAGCAAAGCAGAATATAAGTAAAGCCTTGAAAGGTAAAAAGAAAAGCCCAGAATATATTGAAAAATTAAAAATTAGAATGCAAAATTCTACTTACCAAATTAAACAACTAGAAAAGGCCACGGAACTTAAAAAACGTGCTGTAAATCAAATAAATATTGATACAGGAGAAATACTAAATACATTTCCATCTATTAAAGATGCTGCTATATATATGAAAGCACCTACACCACACAATATTGGGCAAGTCGCTAGGGGGTATCAATCGACTGCATACGGATATAGGTGGGAATTTGCCGATAATACGACTGTACCGAAAGAAAAAATTAATTGTAAGAAAGTTATAATGTGTGATTTAGAGTGGAACGAGTTGCGAAATTTTAGTTCATTGAGAGAAGCAGCACGTTTTCTAAATAAAAAAGGTGGCGCAACAAATATTAGTCAATATCTTAAAAATAATTACGAACAATGTTTTGGTTACAAGTGGAAATTTATTAATAAATAAAAAAGAGAGAGATATTTCTATCTCTCTCTTTTGCTTTTAATCAATTAAGATTAAGACGCATTCCAACTGACTTTTGGTTGAAGCGTGCAGGCGACAATATTCTCTAATTTGCCACTCAAATGTGGTGCCAAGAAAACGAGTCCTAGCTCCATTTTTGAGATAATATCAAAACAGAAACCGTTATGACGTGCTGTTGAAAGCTTCATTCCAGAATCGTGCCAGCCGTGCAATCCACCCAGTCCACCAGGGATAGGTTCAAGAGCGTTAGTCAATTCACGGTAGTCAGCAGATTCCCAAAATAGTACAGGTTGACCTTCAACAGTCAATGGGATAAAATAAATATCGCCAGTTGTTGAATAAGGTGCTTCTGAACCAGTCTTTACGACAGGCATACTATCATCAAGGATAACCATGTAAGTACGACCGTTAACACTTAAGCGCATTGAGCTTTGAAGTTGTTGGCGAATAGTAGCGATACCCATGTCGTTCACAACAACTGAAACGTTATTGTTCATAACAGTTGCGCCACCAGCCAAGACCGTTCCACCGTCACCAAGCATTTCATATGGAAGATATTTGACCAAAGCTGCCCAGTGTGTTGGATGCATAACCCAAACCCATTCAACGTTAGTGTACCCTTGCAGCGAGGCTTTTTGAGTGATTGTGTCCTCAAGTTCAGTCATATAGCCATACAGACCTAAGCCTGTGTTACTATTTGCAGCACCGATACAAGTTGACTCAAAGTCCTTAATATCAGAATTCAACTCAGTCTTATTTGTTCCGGTAACGTTGGTTTTAGTGCCATAATCATCGGCAACCAAGAATTCCATTCCCCAAAACTGCTTTGCACCACCGTTAGCGGTATTCAAAGCGTTGTTAGTTGGGTCACCTGACCAAAACTGTTTTAGTACCTCTTGCTGCAAGCCACGAGCAATCAACTGGAATTGTCTACGAACAGCGGCTTGTGACATGAAAGCTTGGTTATCTTCCATCCCAGTTGGCACACCAGCAGACACACCACGAACGTCACCAACGATATATAGGTCCGTTGAGATGCCGCTGTGATAACGTTGGATGATTTTATCCATTTCCAACGTTTGAGACTTCAAACAAACACGTCCCTTTTCGACTTCAATAAAAGCCGCTGAAAGGTTCCCTACCATTTGTGGGTCATCACAAGGGTAACTTGGTAGTGAGCCAGAAGGGTCAGCAATGTCGGTTAAATACCCGTACATTGACTTTTGTGTATTTCTACGAATAACAGGAATACGATTGCCCAAAGCACGCTTTGGAGTAATCGTAACGTTCATAACTGGACGTTCTAGCATACAGTTAGCGAACAAACCACCTTCAACATAAAGCAACTGGGCAGCGTTTGTATTTCCTACTGCTTTCTTTAGAACGTCAAAGGCATCACCATCAGCAACACCAGGGGGTACGAAAGTATTACGAACTTGGTCGTTGTAAGACTTTAGAACCACATCAGTATATCCACTCATTTAAATTTTTCTCCTAATATTTTAAATTAAACTAAATTAAAATCCAGCCAAAACATTTGCAGGGTCACCCGCAGTTGTGACTTTCTTTTCTTTAACGATTGTTTCGAGTTTTTCAACATTTTCTACAACGACATCACCAGTTTGTTCTGACGAATTAGAGCCACCGAATTCCTTTTTAAGCATTTCAGCGACAGCAGCAGCAGGCATAAAGTCAGATGCACCAAAGAAAACATTTTCCATTTGGTTATAAGCCTTTTGTACGACTGGTGCTTGTGGTGTATTTGCCTTAGCAGAAAGTTCAGCAATTTGCGCTTGCAATGGGGCAACTACGGCTGAGTTATAATCCTTCAAAGCAGTAACGATTGCATCGGCAATCCCTTTTTGGATAACAGCCATCATATCGACAGGGGTTGGTTCTGTTGTAGCAGATGGTGTTTCAGTAACAACTGGTTCTGCAACAACTTCTTCTGTTGGTTGTGTGTTTTCGGTCACAACTTCGGTATTTTCCACAACCGCAACATTTTCTTCCATTACATCTTCTCCTTTAAAAATAATTTGTTTTTCAACTGCAATAGAGTTCAGAGATTCAACAGCATTACCTAAGAAGTCTAAAGCTTGTTCAGGTGCGCCTTGTTGAATCCACTTGTCTCTTTTACTAACTTGTAATTTTTTAGCCATTTTTATTTCCTTACTGCGTTGTAAATGCAGTTAATAGATTACACGCATTCTTATGTGGTAAGAAAGTAAACTCAAATGGTTTATATTCAATAATAGTTCCATCTGAATCAACCTTAATGTCTTTACGGTAAATCCCTTGTGACATCCCTAAAGGTTCTGTTGAATTGGCTAAAAGATTGATAACCAAATCTTCATAATCCTTATAGATTGTTCCACCAGCAACCAGAAAACCTCTTTCATCATAATCAACCCATGTAGCTTTTCCAACAGCAGGTTTTTGGTGCCAAATATATAAATCTGGATACTCTACAGAACCTTCGTCAAGAGACTTAACTAACTTCCGATGACTTATATCTGAGAAAATATCGTTCTCTCTGTCAATAAATTTATTAGTTGGTACACCAACCCAGTATAAAGATTCATCCTCTTTTGATTTAAACAAAGCAATTGAACCTGAAACAAGTTCTCGTTGCATTAGTGTTAGTCTAGCATTAAACTCTTTAACAAGTGTTAGGAGCCGTTCGCCAGCTTCACTAGGGAAATCATTTAAGATGTTATCCCCGATAACTACGAAATCGTAATACATTTCTCGTAGTTCCTCTTGAAACTCATGCGCAGCATGAACGCTATCTAAATCCGCAAAAGAATAAACCCCATACGGAACGTATGATTTCTCTACCACTGGTTTATCTTTATTTTGCTCTCGTTCAACGAGATAATCTTTTAAATTCATTTTTCCCCTCAATTAAGATTAAAGTTAAGTTACTTTAGCATCAAGAATTAAATTTTGGTGCTAAAAATGATTTGACAATATATGAAATTATGTTATGATATATAACATATCAAATAAAGTTTTAAGTAATGGAGAATATATATGAAAAAAGCAACTACATCATTAATTGTGTCAACTTTCCTTTTGCTTATTCTCTATCTGTCGGTTAGTGCGGACACACAAACCATTGATGTCCCAGTCCAAGTGAATCAAGTTGGTGGTGTTTACGTTTACACCTTCGATAAAGTGTTAACTGCAACGTCAGTTCAAATTATATATAGTGGATATACGGCAACATTTACTACAACAGGCACAACTATTCCATTAACAGGACTTGTTATCACAAGCCCATTTGAGTTAGTTCTGAGTGGTTATGCAGAGACTATAACTATGATTGAATCAGAGAACCCAGATGAGCCGTATATCCAACTTTCTTCAATTGAAGATTTAAACTTTAAGTTATTAAAGTTTTTCAATAAAATTTATTTACCTACGATAGCGCATTAACCAATATCATAATTATCAATCAAATCGTCAAGAAGTTCATACAATTCAAACAATTTTAATCCTGTATCTTGACGATTTTGGTTGATAAATGTGACAAAGTTATCTAAAAGCTCATCGTCAATATTATAATATCCCTCAATAGAAGATTTTAGTTCTTCTTTAGATGTCATTAATTTATCACTTTTACTTGACCAAACGTCACGAACTTTGCGATGTAAAGTTGCCCGATTTTGCCTACCTTTAACTGTTTTTGGTTTACGATAATCTTTTGTTATAGCCCCTGCTTTTTTATTAGATGGGTCAAGGTTGTCGTTAGTTTCTTCGTCTTTAGTATCTCCTTGCCCAGCAGGTTCATTTTCTTCTTCTTCTGTAGGTTCAGGAGAAAGCGGGTCAAGTTCTGGAACGATGTATTGTTCTAATAGCCAATTCAAAGCTGCCATAGCTTGCTTTGCAGTTGCAAAAATATTTTGAGAGTTTGTGTTTACAGCAATAGTCGCTACTTCTTTAAGTTTATCATTAATCTTTTTAGTATCAACTTCTGCCTGTGTAGTATCAATATTCATAACATCGATACCTACGTTAAGCATGTTCGCTAACATCTCATTCTTATCGAAAAATAACGCAACGATAGGTAAACCATTAGACAAACGACCGTCCAGTAGTTCCATTTCCTCAAACTGAGTTTGAGTGATAAGACCATACTTCACGGCATTTTGTCTGGCTGTTCTATCGTCTAACGCACCAAATTCAGCTAAAAGCTTGTCAGAGCGGACTAAATTAATTCTCGCTTTGCCTTCTGTTTCAGAAATACTATCCGACTTTTCACCGATTTGAACGGTTAGAAATGACGGCAAAAATTTCTGCTCTAGTTCCTGCCTGAATCGTCTTGTGAACCACGCTTCAAGCTTGTATTTCGCTTTGAGGTCGGAAATAAGTGAAGCAGTCTTGGTCGTACCAGCGTTACTTACTGCGATAATATCATTTTCATCAACGCCTGCGGCAATTGCTAAAAGCTTGACTGTAACGTTAGTGAACTTTTCATAATCGAAAGAAGCAGGTAATCTTTTAAGTTCAAGTTGCCCTAACTTAGCGGCTGGGTCACGCAGACCTAAATATACATTTTGCCCCTTGGACATACGACCAGCGTTAGCCCCGTCAATACTGGCATCTTTGAAAGCTTGTTGAATCGCTTTTGATGTTGTACTGGTTGCCCAAATAATATTATCAGACTCAAGCGTTCCAAGACTTTCAAGACCATAATTGATTGCAGCATTCAACATCGAACCGACGTTAAACGCACGAGATGTAAAAGATAAACCTGTAAAAACATTATCTTCGATTGAAATAGGCATTTGAGTTAAGCGTATAACTCTTGTCTCGTGTAGGTATATGTTTGTACCGTTTGTGCGAACCCAAATATATGGATATTTTTCGTTGTTATTTAATGTAATTTGCTTCGACGGAATATATTTTAATCCTGTTGGAACATCTGTCATAGATAAAGGTTGCGATGGACTAGAAGTTGATTCAATAATGAAAAAAGCACCTTTGTCAAACGTTAGCATGTCGTTGATGAATAACTCACCATACTTAGTCCAAGCGTTATTGACAATAGCTTGATAGAACTTTGCAACGTTTGTATGAGATGAAATCAACTGATTCTGTGGAACGACTTGTAACGGCATATTGAATAATCTCATCGTTAAGTTGTTAATAACTGATGAAATAATATCAACTTCCAACGATGCTTTTCTTAAATAGCTTTCTCTGTTCTCTGACCACCAAAAAGGAAGCATTGATGAGTTCTTAACCATATAGGAAATGAATGAACTTACACTCCCGCCATAACCGTCCAAACTTAAGTTGTCTAACGCTAATTCTGTCATATCTTATATTACCTTTTATTTTTAAGTGTTATCACGAACACCAGTAATGCCTGTCGTAAATTCTGTGTTAACTGCGAACGCCAACATAAGTGCGTCTGCTAAGTCAGGGCTTCTATCTAATCGTTTTTTAGTGTCATCTTTAGGTTCAATTTGTCTACGTCCAGCCCTGTCATAGTTGAATAAAGGAGCCACAAGTTGTTTTTTTAAATCAAAGATAGTAACGTCATTAATATGTCCAAGTGAAATTTGCCCTGAGAGAAAAAGATTATATACCTCAAACCATAGTTCACTTCTTAGATTACCATAATTCTCCGCTGTCCATGCACGTTCTGAAACGTTAACTTCGTAGGCGTTATATCCAGCATTAATTAGGTTATCGTAAACACCAGCACCAAGACCAATAACATCTACAGCAACGTCAATTGCTTGTGCTGGTGTTTCAAATCTCTCACTATATTTTTTGCATAATTCAATTACCTTACCAGTTACAGCAACCGTATCTAGTCCATTGACTTCAAACAACTCTAAAACCTTACCCCCTTGTCGCACGCAAAAAGCTGAAAAATCTGAACCAAAACGTGCAACGTCAACTCCTATAGTAATCGGTTCGTCAAAGTCTACTTTAAGGATATTGTAAATCGCATTGTCAACAACAAAATCGGTAAAAACTGCATTCATAGATGTTTCGGGCCAACGTCCTAATAGACGAGCAGATGCAATAGGTCCAGGTCTGTAAAATTCAAGTTCCTTCTGTAACATCGAACTTGGTAAAATTATATCTCTTGCAGGGTTATAATCAGATTTATCGATTCTAAAGGACCACTGTCTTAATAACTGCTCAAAGCGGTTTAGATTGATAGCACCAGGAAAAGGTAAATCTTCTGTCGCTTTACGCCCTTGCTCTAATCGTTCAACCCCAGTCCAAACATTCGGATGGTCATATGCAGACATTGTAATTGTATGCCAACCAGCAGATTTTTCCAGCTGCGCAACATATGCGGATGGGTCAGTCGGATTATAAATAGCCAAAACTTTTACGTAATCACCGACCATCAAGGACTCCAAGGATTCAAACATTTCAGGAGAAATACCAACAGCTTCATCTAAGAGCAAAACTACATTCTCACCGTGACGACCTTGGACACTTGTTGGGTCAGAAGTTACAATACCTTCAAAGTAATGACCTTCGTTCGTCGTTAGTTTAGGAGTAACCGGACCAGTCCAGTAATCACCTAATATTTTTAAGTTCTGGTTTCTAAATTGTCTTGCGTATGAGAACATGACAGAACTAACTAACGCTTTTGTTGGTGCGGTCCCGATACCAATTAAAGGATACACAGTATCGAAATAGAAATTGATTAAAATTCCTAGTAAGTATGACTTCCCAGTACTATGTGCCGAGCGAACGCAAACAAAGTTTTTATGCTTCAGTGCATTTGCAATCTCAAGTTGTTTTTGCCA
>RXKA01000107.1:9064-15588 GCA_003962985.1 Pseudomonadota bacterium
TTTCAGTTGCTAATTTATTGAATTTTGACGCCGCATAAATTAAGTTTTTCTCTTTATCTGACGGTCGCCCTTTACGCATTCTTTTCTAATCTTTCCTTCTCTGCGAAAGTCATGTGTTCACGAATCGCTCTTGCATCAATATCATCTTCATATAGGGCTAGAAGTTCGTTTAATGTTAAGAACCTCGCTTGTGCCTCGGATGTCATATCGATAAATTGTGACACCGCAGTAACATATTTCGGAATATCAGTTGATTTAATCTCAGAGGGGTCAAGTTCGTTAATGCGTTGCGCTAATTTCCCAATCAAACTAAGTGTTGCTTTACTTGCCGTTTGAAGTAAATCCGCTTGCGTGTCACGAAAGTCACTGATGCCATCTTTGTGTTCAAGTTCTTTTCGCTTTCGACGTAACCACTCTTGAGATTTAACATACGACATCCTACGAGAGTTCCAACTAAAAGAAGTTGACCATTGATTTACTTCAGATAAGGTAAAGTTAGCAAATTTTAAAATACTATCAACATCCCAGTCGTCAATATCAAGATTTACAAAGTATTTGAAAGCTTCATATTGTAAATCAGTTTCTTCTTCTAATTTTTGCCAAGGCGCAGATTGCATAAGTTCTTCAAAAGATAACGTGTCTTCCATTAACGCACGTTCAAAATCTTTATCAAACTCAATATCAATAAACGGAACTAATTCTTCCTCTAAATCATCGTTACCTAACATCGCTAATAAATCAATTGTCATCATTAAACCTTTCATGTTATAAATAATTTGACATGTCCAAATTTTATGTTATAATTTGAATATTATCAATAAACAAGAAAGGGTGAATATGACGATTAGAGATAAAGTTACAAGGTTAGAAAAACAACTGGGTTTTACACGATACAACCCAGAAATGGTTGATATGGCTGGGCTAAAATTCCAAGTTATGTTTGATACTCCTGCTGTAAACGATACAGAAGAGATGGGACTGTTACTAAAACAAGCCGAATTAGAAAATTTTAATTTTATTATGATTTTTGATACTCTTGAGCCACAGCCAAATTTTTTGGTCGAGAGAATTATAGAAATGAACAATGTAAATTTGTTCCCTATCTTGATTACTCTTTTTCACGATAAAGAAAATGAAATTTTTGTTCAAGTATCTGCAAGTGTGGAAGATAATCAAATTATTTTAGAGATGATATAACTATGCAATATTTATTAACACCAATCGAAGCAGCACAAGCAAAAAGACTAGATGCAAGAGATACACACACAGTTGAGATTCACTGGCTATTCTTCCCCGTCTCTGGAAGTAAATATCGCCATTACTTAAAACAAAAAGCGCACATTGAAGAACAAATCAAGTGGCTTGCGGTCTTGACTACGGATGAATTATATAGAATCAAACAATCTATAGAGAATCAGCAAGTACCAAGTTTTTTTAAAGATATTGTAAATACCATCTATAGTTTTAAGCAACAAGGTCAGCACGTTGTTAGTATAAGTGTGGGTGATAATAGTAGTAAGATGCCACTGTTTGAGTATGAGGACACATCAAAGTGGCAAAACCCTGGTGTTCCAACAAATAAATCGACAAAAGCTGGCCCTTCAGAAATTTTATTGCCAAGAAGATATAAGAGTCCAACTTTGCCGATGCAACAGTTACCACAAAACGTAGTAAAAATGTTGAGAAATCTAAAGAAAGGGTAATTATGCCTATTCAAGATATTGGTAGTGGAAGTGCAAGGTATAACGGAAATAAAATTCGTATGAGTTATATTCCTCCTGCTATTGTAAATGATACTATACAATATTGCAATCAAAACGATTTAAGTGTACCTATTCGTGGGATGGTAAAGCTTGCCGAACATTATTCTTTAGGGTCCGCTAAGTACCCTGATGGGCCAAGCGTTAATGGATTTACTTATCCTAACTGGGCTAAGGGACAATTATTTGATAGTATGCTGATTAATTCAACACTACGTCATCTATATGCTTACTGTAACGGTGAACAATATGATGCTGATTTTGGTTCTCATCACCTTATTGCTGTCGCATGGGGGCTTGCGTGCTTACATCACCAATTTGTAAATTTTGAGGCGTATAAACAATTTGATGATAGAATGTGGGTAGGGTTTCGAGTTACGCTACACGGCACCTTACCAGACGAAAGTAAATGGATACAATCGTTGAATCTTGTTCAAATTATAGATAATCCACTTGTCTGTGCAACACTGCTTACAATAGCATTCACAACTATCTTGAATCATTTTGAAACTGTCGTTAAAGAAGACTTGACATTTACTATCGATAGTGACCGTCTTGAAAATATTAAGAATAAGAATTATGGAAAACCCGTTACCGTTAGTTGAATACACAAATATAGGCGAAGGTGACAAGCTTTTAGCTTTACACTATTTCGATGGTAAGTGCTGTTACTGCGGTTGTAAGTTAACTCGTAAATACGGGTTTCCTAATTCATTAGAGATGGAACATTATATCTCTGTAGATGCACAATCGGTAGATTCAGATTTAATTATAAATGGGTCCATTAATAACCGTGTGCCATCTTGCAGAACATGCAATCGGCAAAAAAGCAACACACCACCAGAACAATGGATACGCTCTAAGTTTAAAAACGCAGATGAAATTATAGAAAAAATTGAAATGTTTTTCGTGATGCAAGAGGAATTTTTATGGTAAAAACTTTTACAGTAACATACGTTGATACAGACACCGCAGAGTTAGAAACTGCAAATATATCAGGTGACGTTGTAACAACAAAACCTTATGGAGTATTTATTAGAAACGTAGGCACTAACGTCGAACGTTTCTTCAGTGAGAAAATTTGGCGTCAAGTTGAAATGGGGAATTACGAATCCTCTAAACGAATTAATTCAAAATTTAAAGTACTTATCGACAACAAACAATATCTTGTTTCATCAGTTGAATTTGATGTAGTTGGTACATTAACTCTTTCAATTTTTTCAGAAATCAAATATGATACCGCAACTGTTAAAGATAATCATTGGGTTTTAATTAAAGCACCAGGAACATTTGAGTTCCTTCAAACGTCTAAATTGTAGCCCTACGATGCATATACCATTCAGTATATGCATCTAATACATCGTTACATACGTCCTCATAATAACTGATTAACCCTAACCCAACAACAATATACGTTGATAGATTTTTCTTGGTAACAACAGACTCTATTTGATACATCGATAGAGTTTCGTAAATCAACGCAATAAGTTTATCACGTTCCGTTTGAGAAGTCGCTACGTCTATCCAAAAAGTAACGTCATTTTCTGCTTTTTTAAAGGTTAAAATCCGCTTAGTGGGTTTTGCCATCTTCTAACGCCTTTCTATTTGTTTTTCTATATGATAAAATACTTTTATGGTGTTGTCAACTGGTTGGGGTGTTGAATCTATGATTATTAATTTGTTGTTTCTAATTTGGTTTATCTCGTTCGTAAGTTATCACTACTGGCGAGAAAAGGTTTGGATTGTTTACGATAATAAGTATCTTATGCACTATAAAGTCGTAAAATATATTAATATATTCATTACAATAATTTTGTTCCTTTACGACTACTTTATATAAATGAGTTGACTTTATAAAAAATATATGATATGATTATCTGAAATCATCGTAAACTACATCATACATAAATAAGGCGTACATGTACGCCTTTTCTTTTACCTTACTGCCTTAATAATACAGTAAGTATTAATTGAATAAATCTTTTGAAGGATTAAGGCTTATTTAGCGATATATAGGCATAGGGAGTTTTTACCCAAAATTTTACTAGAAAGGTGCGGAAAATGATAGAATATTTAACAATTAAAGAAGCAGCCAGTCTTGCGAATCTTTCAGAAAAAACAATTCGCAACTGGATAAAAAGCGGAAAGGTGGTTGCCGAGTTCTCAGTTGGGTTGCGCCGATGGAGAATCGAAAAGAAATCGTTTTTAGGGGTTATTGCATTTGGTAAAATAAAATGAAAAATATTATAAATGGAATTATCATTTGGATAATGATTTTTATTCCAACAGCAACGTTTGATTTAGTCATGTTCAACATGACTAACGGAGACTTTGATTTTAATTATACAATGTTCTTCGGATGCCTCATGGCTATTTTTAGTTTTATGTTTGTATATAAAGTTCCAGTTGGCAAAATTAAGTTCAAAAGAAGAAAAGATTTTGTTACAACATTAGACCGTGCCGTCCGTGTTAAGCGAGTTAAAAAATGAAAAAAGGATTTACATTTCTTCTACTATTATTTATTGTTATTGTTTTGGGGTTCTTTGTAGTTCAACAGTACTTTTCTTATGTCGGCCCAGAACTAGCAAGAAAAGCTTCATTTGAAGCTGATTTAACAAAATTAGAAGTCGATAAAGAAAGATTGCTTTTGTTAAATAAAGCAGTCGAAGAGCGTTTACGTGGACAAACAACAACAAATGGTTACTATTATGGATGGATTGTTTTCCTTCTAGCAATGCCGTCTATTATTCTATTTGTCATGTGGCACAACTACGATAAACGTAAAGAATCATGGGCAAGACCAGTTCAAGGAATGTTCGCTTTACAAACACACAAAGCAAATGGAATTACGTGGCAAGTTGACCCAAATAAAACGTTTACATCAGCTATCGGGGTAGCCGACAGTGGAGAAATCGGGGAACTACCAGTAACAACAGACATCGGACCAGATAGACAACTGGATTACAACAAAAATGTACAAAAAACAAGAACCGCAATTGCTGTTACAGGAGACGGACAAGGTTTTAAGTATGCCGCTACTGGAAAGTTTCTAGCTGGTGGATACGATAAACAAGAAAAGATTTTACAGTCTAGTGATGGTAAAAATTACGAAGAAGTGCTACAGACAGATTTTGAAATCATGCAACTCGCTGATGCCTGGGCAATATCAGAGAAGCATAGTTGGATTTTGGGCCAAAGTAAGATTGATGGAAAAATTTGTAAAATTGATATTACTCGGTCAGTTCATTTGGCTATTATCGGTGCGCCAGGAGTAGGGAAAACAGCTTCTACAGGGCTATTAGTGGCATCTTATGCAGTATCAGATGGATTTATTGTTCTGTGTTTGGATGCTAAAGATGGAATGGACTGGACGGAATATAACGAATTTTTTGAGGTTCAAGAAACAAACGAAAACATTTTTCATTTGCAATTTGCTGAAATCGCTAAGGAACATAACAGACGGTCTGCTATTTTAAAAGAAAATAAATGGAAAAGTATTGACGAATCAGGTGGTCAAATAAGACACGTGTTAGTTATCCTTGAAGAGTTTGGTTACCTCATGCAAAAAATCGCTATGACTGACCAACAACTTTATAAGAAGTTATTAACCGCTGTAACGAACCTTATGAAAGTTTCAAGAGCAACAGGGATACACTTTTGCATCATTGACCAAACACTTGCAGATTGCCCAAATGAAATTAAGGCGATTATCAAAACTTATATCGCTTATAAGCTGAACGGTGGAATAGGAAATGCTGTTAAGTTGTATTACCTTGACAAATTAGCAGAGACAGGGGAATTTTGTTGGTCAGATTCACCAGACAACAAGTTCCAAGCGTGGCATACAGCGCTAGATTTCAAGAAACTAAGACTTGTTAAAAAAGATTGGCATATTTTACCAGAATTTACAGAGATTGAACCCTCTGGCGTTGTTACGGAATTTAGTTCAAAGAAACTTATGGAAAAAGCAGAACAACCTACAGAAGATGAACTATCATTTGAGGATAAGGTTCTACTCACATACACAAGCACGAACTCTTTGAATAAAACATGTGAAGAAATCTTTGGTAAGGGTAAAAAAGGTGCATTTTATATCAATAAAATTAAACCTATTTTAATTAAGGCAGGCGTCTACAATGAACAAAAATGAACTTACAATGAAGTGCAAGATTGATAATTTCTTATGGTCATGTAGCTTTATCTATAATGCATTATTTCTTCCGTTCTTTATTTATAACATTTCTAAAAATAACAGAAGTGGGAAAAGAATCGTAAAAACAGTTTTATTAAGCTACTTTCTGCAAGATGGTAAAATAAGTCCCGCAACAGTTGAGAATAACGCATTGTGGCTTAACACAATCCCGACACACTCTTTATACATGTACTGGCGTTTTGAAGGAGATATTCTCGGCCTTGAGGTTGGAATTGTGGTGCCTGAAACACAAGCCTTTATAGCAGATGTTCGGTTGCAACAATGGGGTAACGAACTAGGATACATCGTAACATCTGCCCCACAAATGCAGAATGGAATACCATCTACAAAATATGCAGGTAAAATGTATAAACAAAAAAATATTAGAGTTAAAAATAAATCCGTTGATATGGTTGTGGGGAATACCGTTTGGGGCAAGAACGTTAGAACTTACACTAACCAACCAAAAGAAAAAAAAGTTAAACTCGGTAAAGCTTATAGTTAGGAGATTATTATGAAAACACTTAAAGAACTAAAAACGCAACGGGAAGAAACACTTGCAAAGTTTAGAG
>RXKA01000132.1 GCA_003962985.1 Pseudomonadota bacterium
GCCTATTGTTAAAAGTCTCCGTGGACGCGCTTTCTTTGCTCAAATCGGTGTGGACAACATGAGTGTTCCATGGACCGAAGGTAATAAAATACGTCGGGTTTCATGTGTCGGAATGAGCGGAACTGCCGGGATATTACGTCAAGCAGGTATTTATATTGGCGATTTTGCTCAACGTGATAAAATATATAAATATACCGTAGTATCTAATGGTACAAGTTATCCTAATGGTTATAGTATTTGTGGAGTTACGGGTGGTGGAGGAACTGGCGCACAATGCGTTATTAGAGTTGTGGGGGGCTCAATTGTCGGCGCTTGGCCAAGATATTTTGCTAATGGTACAGCATGGGCGGTTGGATCTGGTTACTCTAGTGATGGACTCGTAGATTTATCTACATTAACAAATGGTACTGGTGGGGTCGTTGTGGCTAATTTTCAACCATACAGAAATGATTTTCTGGAAGATATTTATGTTCAAGGTAATTTAGCAATTGGTTCTGCTGACCATGATGGTACACAACCTCTTGGGCTTATGTTAGAGGGTTGTAAAAGAGTCAAAATTGATTGCGGAATTTCAGCTATTCAAAGCAGCTCAAAACCTGAGCACAGACCAGTATCAATTTTAGCGGCTGAAGATAGTGTTATAACACTTAGAACTTCTGGTTTTTGGAATAAATCTGGATTGATTAATCCGGGACAATGGCAGGGCTCTATAGTAGATCGTATCTTCTTTAATGACGGTTCTTATGTAGGAACCCTAGAATCTGGATCAGCAGTATTCAAACTCACTGGCTACATGGGTACTGTTGGATTCCGTAATAATACTTTCAATGAGATTCGCGCAAATGCTAGAGGTATTTATACATTTGATAGAGAAACTACAAATTCTCCATTTACATACGTTACAAATCTTATAGTTAATGGAAATATATTCTCTAAATATTCTTCTTCTTACACAAACACTTATGGCTTCCAATTACTAAGTACAACCAACAATACTACTGCTATTGGTACATTAATAATGAATGGTAATGATTTTTCTAAAATTGATCTGTTCCCTTCTGGTGCAGATATGCGATCAGATGTAGAGCACTGGAGAATAATGGATAATATTGGTTACGTAACACGTCATCGTAAAACAGCTACCGTTGCATCGGGCGCTACTACTCAAGCAGTTACGATTGGAACCCCGACGGGATTCCCAGATACAACAAGTGAAGGGGCGGCCTGTCTTCGTCTCACCCCAGTTACATCGTGGGGCTCCGCTGGAAGTTATTGGGTAACTGTTGATAGCGCCACACAATATACAATTCATACTGGAAGTGCTCCCGGTGGCAGCGGTATAACATTCGCAATAGAAGAAGATACATCTATAAAAGAATAATAATGAAAAAATCGTTTAATTATAAATTAAAATTTGCATCTACTTCAAAAGCTGAAATTATTGATGCTGAATTAGCTGCTAAATATTGTCAAGCAGAACAATTAAAACAACTACAGAATATTTTTCCACAAAATGTTAATTTGGAAAATAATATTGATTTAGTTGGAATTACATTGGATGTTGCAACTGGGGATTTAATGAATCGTAATTATCAAGCGATTTCAAATAAAACTCTAATTAAAATAGCTAAAAACTTTCTATGGAAACCAGTAGATATAGAACATGATAGAAATAAATGTATTGGTGTAATTTGTAATTATGGATTTAGAAATATTTCCATGGCTGGATTGGGTATGACTGCTATTTCTGATTGCTCAGTTGAACCATTATTAACACAAGAGCAAGCGGCGCTTTCTGACAAACCAGTTAATTTATGTTTAGCTGTATTATTATGGGCTGATATGGTGCCAGAATTATTATTAGAGAAAATAGTAGATTCAAATGATCCAGAATCTAAACGTTTTGCTTCGATTTCTGCAAGCTGGGAATTATTTACTAATAATTATGATATCGCCGTTAGTTCAACGATTAATTTAAAAGATGCCACTATTTATCGTGGAGAAGACAAAAATCAGTTTGAAAAATACTTAGTAGAAAATAAAGGAAGCGGAAAAATAGGTGATAAATTTGTTTTTAGTGTATTTTCAGATTCCGAAGAATATATGACATTACCTGCTGGAATTGGGCTAGTTAAAAATCCAGCCGCTTATGTTAGTGGTTTAAGTATCGTAATGTCAGAAAATGAAAATACTGAAGTAGAACAATCAGAAGAAAATAAAACAACCGAAAATGATAAAGATATATCTAAAAAACAGTGTTCATCCGAAGATTTAAATATAAAAATAGAAAAAAAACAAGAAATTATTACAAAAATAGAAAATAATTGTGTAAATACTCATATAGAAACTGTTATGCCTAAAATTAACAAAATACAAGATTTAAATGACGAGAATATTAAACTCGTCTCTGCGTCAGACGTTTTTAGCCTTTACGAACAAGCTGTATCTGAAGCTAATGCTAAATACCAAGATGAACAAAACAAAGTAAAAGCACTAGAAGATGCTGAAGCTAAATTAAAAACTGATTTAGAATCATTTAAAGATAAATATGCATCTCTTGAAGCTGAAGTAGCGGCAATTAAAGCGGAACAAGCTGCCAAAACTAAACAAGATATTTATAACTCAAGAATGGATGACTTTGCTAATTCATTCGAGATTAAACAAGAAGCTATGTCTGTTATTGCTTCTGATATTTCTGCCCTAGAGGTATCTGACGAAGCATATAATGCTTATAAAAATAAAATGAAAACACTTTTATCTCCTAAAAAAGCTTCTGTAGAAATTAAAGAGGAAGTAAAAGTAGAAACTAAAGAAGAAGAAAAGAAAGAGCTAAAAAAAGTTATTGCTTCAGCCGAAATTGAAGGGGCAATAATTCCTAACTCCCAAGAGCAAGAAAATAAAGAATCCTTAGTTTCTAAATATAAGAAAACTTTTAATGTCGAAACATTAACTAAAAAATAATCAAATTACAAATTAACTAAAATTTATAACTAAATAATATGCCTACACTAAGACCTCTTAGAGACTATTCAGAGCACGAAGTAATTCCGTTTTTCACATATTCTGGATCACTTCCTGTAAACCGTGGAACCGTCGTTAAAATCGTTGGTTCTGGATTCCTTGGCCAAGACATCGCCCTTGCTGGCGCAGTTGGCTATCAACCTGCCGGAACTTTAAGCGAGCGTTGGACAGTCGTTCCACAAGTCGCCCCCGTTACCGCAACAACCGATAAACCTATCGGCATTTTATTAAAAGATGGTCGAGAAGTTGATGAAAATGGCGAACAGCTCAAATATCGTCCCCGCAAAGCCGAAGAAATGCACGTATTCATTTCTGGACAGAATGCTCCAGTTGTAACCGAAGGTGTATTTCATTATTCTGGTATTTCTGGTTCAGTATTACCCGGCGACTCACTATATGCTAGCACATTAGTTCCCGGTGAATTAACTAATTTTACTGGATCTGCTGCTAACCTTAAAGTAGGTACTGCACTATCTGTAAAAGATAGCAATGGTTGGGCATTCATTAAACTCAATGTTGTCTAATAAATAAGAAATAATAATTACACTTTAAATTTTTAAAATATAATGAATATTAAATTTAACAAAACTCCCGAACAGATCGCAATGATTAAGGACATGGTTTCTAAAAATAAAGAAACCCGGGAAAACGCTAGAGAAGCTTTTGCTGGTGCTATCGCTCCAGTAATTCAAGAAGTAATTCTTAATGCTTCTACTCTTGGCGGAATCTACCGTGATGTTCCATTCGATCAAAACACTGAGGCGTCCATTCCTTTTGACACCTATTTCGACGAGGCCGCTGGTCTATTCCAAATTTGGAGTCAAAATTCTGCTGGTGGTTTACCAAGCAACTTCACCCATTCAGTTTCCGAACTAAAAGTTCAGACCTATACTCTTGAGACTGCAATCAGTTTCAATAAGAAATATGCTGAACAATCTCGTTTAGATGTAATTTCTAAAGCCATGACCCGTATGGCTAATGAAGTTCTATTAAGAACTGAACTTAATGGTTGGTTAGTAATTCTTAAAGCATTAGCTAACGCTACTACAAAATCTAAACAGCACATTTTCAAAACTGAAACCGCTGGTGTATTAAATCTTCATGATCTTAATACTCTTGCTACCCGTAGCAAACGGATTAATTCTTCGTATGATAACGGTACTCCTGATTCTACTGTAAGTCGTGGTGTAACAGACATTTACCTCTCCCCAGAGGCAATGGAACTTCTCCGCGCTCTCAGCTATAATCCAGTAAATATTCGTCAAGCAACTTCTGGAACCTCTTCCATTCCTGCTACTGATGCTCAACGTGAGTCCTTATGGGCTTCCGGTGGAGCTTCTAGCTTCCTTGGATTTGCTCTCCATGAACTAAATGAGCTTGGTAAGAATTATAAATACAATAACGTATTTGCTACCGTAGCTGGGTCAACCGCTTACGTTAAAGCCGATGGTACTAGCTCTGGTACATTCTCAACCTCTACCCAAGAAATCATTGTTGGTTTCGATGCATCTCGTGATGGTCTATTCCGTCCAGTTGAGATTAACGCTGATTCTCAGGGTCAATTAGTTGTCTATCCAGATGACCAATTCCCAGCTAGATCAGAGAAATTCGGATTCTATGCGAAAGTCACTGAGGGTCGCGTATGCGCTGACGCCCGTATGATTCAAGGCTTAGTTCTATAATTGGAATAGCTTAATTTAGAAGAAGCGGAATTAACTTTCCGCTTTTTCGTTTTTATATATGACAAAATTACTATAATAGTAATAAAAGGAATTATATGGGACGCCCAAGAAAAACAAATACACTTCAAAAGAAAAATGGTAATTTAACACAACCTAATAGTATTTCTGCTTTATTAGGAGACGATGGACTTCAAAAATATGGTACACTAGATGAAAATGTTTATCGTACTCAGTTAGAGGGATTAAGCACTCCAGAACTTCATTTGGCCGCTACCAAAATTGGAATTAAACCAATTCATAGCAGAGAGTTAATTATTAAAAGCCTTGTTTCTGCATTTCTAAAATATAAAAATAATTATTTTGGAGTTGATGGAAATAGCCTTAATTTAGATATTAAAGTTGCTAAACAATTAGAAGAGATTCTCAAAAAACCATAATTTATTATAAAATAACTCTAATTACACTAACCGCCGCACGGCGGTTTTTGTGTATATAATAGTAGTATTAGTACACTTCTATTTTATGAGTTATAACCAGAATTTTCAGATAACACAAGGCGTAACTTTCGATAAGTACGTCTATATTCAAGAACAATCTCCAGAAGGTGGACCATTAAATTTATCTAATTATCTTTTAAGCGGTAATATTCAATATCAATATGCGCCGCCAAATAGCAATTTAGCTAGTTTTGGTGCTACAGTTCATGACGGAATAAATGGACAGGTAAGATTAGTTTTGTCTGCGACAGAAACATCTAATTTACCAGTAGATAGATTAGTATATCAAGTATATGCTTATGCTTATAGTGTTCCGGTAATTAGTAGAAAAATATTGCATGGATATGTGGATGTTTATCCCGGCGTCAACACTGTGATTCCAAGTGGATTACCAACCGGATGTGTTCCTGTAACAGTTGTTAGTGGTGTAACTGGATATTTTGCAATTAACGATGGTGTTCAAGTATTCCGTGGATTTACTGGAATGCGGGCAAGTGTAAGTTATTATGACGCAAAAGCCGTTTATACTTCTTATGGTGTTTCGCCGGGAGATGGATTGGCCGGTTGGTTCCAATATGATGTATCATTAACAAATCCAGATAATAATGTCGATTATATTAAACCAAACGCAATTCCAAGTGGATCACCCGGGCGTTATCAAAGGATGAGTTAATATGTACGTAGCAAATATTGCTCAAGAATTATATTCCGAATTGGGTGAACCGGAAGATATAAATATTCCAGTGATAGCCTTTTGGCTAAGAACTAATCTCGGTCGCCTGTCTGCTTATTCTTGTACAAATTTTACAATAAATCAAACAACATATGAAATAACTCCAGATTTAAGTCATACTGAAAAAGATATACTCAAAACACTTTATGTTATCTATTATTATGCGAAATTAATAAGAGATAATTTAGGAGCCGCTTCTGTATCGTCACTAATTGAGGTTGATTCTGACGGAAGTAAAATTAGAAGAACAAGTAGAAATGATATAGCTAAAACTTATATTTTAGTTAAAAATGCTGCGGAAAATGATTTAAAACAATTAGTAAATGATTATAAATATTGTAAAGGAATTGACGGAATAAAAGGCGGAAATTTAGTGTCGTTCAATAATTCTTATTATTCTTGTTCTTGGAAAAATTGTATAGTTAAAAGGGGTTGTTGTTAATTTATGGCTTCGCTATTATCACAAGCAGAAATAACGTCATGCACGGGAGATTTGATTTCTCATTTCGATACATTTAAAAGACAAATTATTGTTGTTAAAGAAGATTTGCGATCATTTTCGTCTAATTCTTTGCCTAGTTTTCCGGGTTATCAAACATCTAATTTAACAACCGATGTAAATTATACTGCAAACACTGGTGTCTTTTATGGATTAAAAGTCGGGCCGGGACGGTTAGGTTTCCAGCTAAAAGAAGCTTTGCAAACCAATACTCCAGAAACAGTATCGTATATTAAAGTACAAAAAGATTGTAAAGATTTTATCAAAGCAGGAAAAACTGAAAAATTAATTATTGATGATATAAACTATGGCATAAACAGCGAAGAAAAAGTAGTTAATTATTTGGGATTAATTTACTATCAGTTCGATATAATCAAGCAAAACTAATGGCAAAAATTAATATTCAATATATAAACCGAGATTTGGTTGGTAGTAAAAAACAATTCGTTGGATTAGCTAAAGGTGCGGCGCTAAGTAAATTTAATGCTGCAAAAAATGAATTATTAGAAGATTTTGATAACCATCAAGTAACAAAGGAACTAGAGGGAGATCCATTAAAAGAAGGAAAAATATTATCCAAAGGAAATTTATTTGCTTTTTTTGGTTTTGAACAAGGCGAAAAACCGACAGAACCAATTAGAGAAATTCTTAAAAACGAAATACAATTAGAAAATAATCCAGAATTTATAGCAAAAAGAATTGGTTTTAAAATCTCTTTTCCAATAAAAGAGCCGACTAAAAAAGAATTAGAAGATGCGGCACCAATGCCTAATTATACTAGCGGGAGCTGGATTACTAAAGTGGAAAAAGGATTAAAAGGATTGGAAGCGTTTTTGGTTGGAGCCTTTATCGGAAGCCGTTCTGGTGGAGGTATTCAAGCGAAAAATAAAGTTAGAGATGAATCTTTCAGTGGAACCCCTTATTTAACTGCGATTTTGAAAAAATTTCGTGAAAGGCTTAAAAAATAATGAAACCACAATATAATAATTTTTATTTTTCTAGCACTCTTTTGTGGTTAGATAATCTATTATTAGATAAGGGACAAGCTTATTACAATAAAGGTTCACTCTTTTATCCTGTAAATCAATATTATAATGGAATTTATGCGTATGCAGCTCCATATAAACAGTTTGCATATGATTCTTCTATAAGCGGAGCTAATATAATAACTGGAGTATATTTAAATGGTAATTATACTACAATTGGACAAAATGGGTTTTTGGGAATTAATTATGAGGAGGGGTTAGCTTTATTTGATAGAGAAATTAAAGTACCAATTAGCGGAAATTACGCCGCTAAAGAAATAGACGTAAAGAGTATTAACGAAAACGATGAATATTTATTAATACAAAACAAATTTTACAATAAAAATAATATTTTGACGGCCACTGGAAATTTAACCAACCAACAGCCTTTTCCAGTAATATATGTAAGAAATGATGACTCTGAAAATACTCCGTCTGCTTTTGGTGGTGAATACGCTACAAATAATATTACTAGATTAATAATTATGGCAGATTCGCAATTCCAACTGGATGCGACGGTTAGTTTAATAACAGACAGAATACAAACATATTATCCATTATTTGATTTAAATGAAATGCCATTTAATGTATTAGGGGGATTAAAAAATGGTACATTCAATTATAATGGATTTATTACAGATAAAATAAGAACAGGAAAATCTATTTTTATTAAAGAAGTGTCAATGACACGACTAAGTTCGGTTATTTTATCTGAACTTAGAAAAATAAACACTCAGATATATGTTGGTATAGTAGATTTGCATACTGAATTTTTCCGCTATCCAAGGTGTTAAAAAGTGTAAATATAGTGTATATAATAGAAAGAACATTTTTAACCTAATATATTTAAACTATGCCCCGCTCTCGCACAATAACAGCTTCTCAGGCCCTTTATGTAGGCCCAACCCCTGCAACTGGTGGTCACTTTTTACTATCTGGAAATAAAGTTTTAAGTAAACCTATAACAGGATATAATTTAATTAAAGAATTATATCGCGTACAAAACGTTAATTATAGTTTTAACTTCGACCTCCAACCAATTAACCAATTAGGTGAATTGGCCGCTATTGATTATGTAGCCCCAAATCCTCCTACTGTTAGCTTAGATTTTTCTTATTATCTAGCAAACATGGAAAATGAAGATAGTTTAGGGTTTTCTATTTCTTCTGGAACTTTACTTGGTTGTTTGTCTGGTATTCTAAAAAAACAAACCGATGATAAAAATTATTTCATTGGAACAGCCGCCGAAGGTGAAGACGCTCACCAAACAAATACTACAACTTCATATACTGTAGGTATTGGTAACGGATTCATTACTAATTATTCGCTAAATGCTCAGGTAGGACAATTTCCAACTGTTTCTGTAACGGTTGAAGGATTAAATATGAATTTTATTGCTGCAAGCTCTGGCTTGGTTCCAGCAATTAATCCATTCTTGGGCACACCGATATCTAACGTAGGATTTGAA
>RXKA01000129.1 GCA_003962985.1 Pseudomonadota bacterium
TATGCCTTTTTTATTTTTTAATTACTTATTTGTTAAAGATCTATTATTCTCACTTTTAGCAAAAATAAAAAAGTGAGGACTCAGGTTAATTAAAAGTTTATAACATGATTTCCGTACCACTACCAACATCATAGACGCGGTTGTGAAATAAACTTTTAAAAAGTTGTCGTCCTTTTATGCTAGTGCAGTGACATGGTGCGACTTGGGCAATCTCTTTAGAGTTTAATCGATTAATTAATGTTGTTATTTTAGCTTTGCTATGATAACTTAAATGAAATCCACCGATAAGAAGATAAATCTGATCTTTGAATGATTGTTCTATTTTATTGACAATTTGCATGATACCAGCGTGAGCACAGCCAGTTAAGATGATTAACCCTTTATGATGCTGAAGAATTAATACTTGTTCAATTATTGGAATACCCCACCAGCGAGATTTAAGACCTAGAGTAAAAACACTCGGATGTATTACATTTAGAGATCCATGATCAATATAGCGTATATTACGGTTATTAGTCACTATATTATTTCTAAATGAGCTAGGCAAGATAATTTGACAATTAGCCGCCAAATTAGTAATTAATGAATCAAGTCCTGCACAGTGATCCCAATGACGATGTGAAATAACTACATGGTTAATTAAGTTAAGATCTATTGCTAACTGGTTACAATTATGTATGAATTTCTCAAAATCCCCACCTAAGTCAAAAAGGATTTTTTCCCCAGCAAAGTCAATAATGCAAGCAAATCCCTTACCACATTCAAATTTGGTCGCGCTAGTTAAATCATCATATATTATTTGAATATGATCTTGGGTGTGATTATTTTTCATTTTTGCCATTACTTATAAAAATTTTTATATGAATATCTGACCAACTAATACAAATTAAATCACCAAACATATCTAGATTATTAATGTGGTGATTGAACAATTATATTCTCATCTCGACTATTATCAATATTTTATCTGGTGTTTAAGGATTTTAACATATAATTATGCAATATAAATCATGTTAGGGCAATATCATATGAAGAAAGTTATTTTTATTCTGATGATTATCGGTAGCGTATACGCGAATAGCGAAAGTAATGTTTATAATCCACAATTTATGCAAACTAAAGCTACGGCAAATAATGTGAACAGCACTCAACCACAAATTATGCCACGTGAGTCCTTAGATCTGGATGCTTCGGCACGTTTTCAGAAGAATCTTAAACAACAATTGGGTGACATGATTCAGAATTTTAATCAAGCACCTAATTAATTGAATTGGCAATAATCAATGTTTTAATCAAAGGATCAATTATGAATGATAAATTAGTTTTTTATACTAACCCGATGTCTCGTGGGCGCATTGTACGCTGGATGTTGGAAGAACTAGCTATTCCCTATGAAACAGAAGTTCTCCAGTATGGTAGTTCAATTAAAAGTTCTGAATATTTAGCATTAAATCCAATGGGTAAAGTTCCTGCAATTAAACATGGCGATGTCTTTGTGACTGAAACTGCAGCGATTTGTGCTTACCTTGCGGATGTATTTGCGAATAAAAAACTAGCTCCACAAACATTAGATGAAAAAGCACGTTATTATCGTTGGATGTTTTTTGTTGCCGGTCCATTAGAGCAAGCGATAGGTTTGAAACTGGTCGGTGCGGAAATTACTTCTGAACATCAGAAATCTCTTGGTTGTGGGAATCCAATTGATACATTTAAAACTTTAGCTAAAGCTGTTAGTGATACACCATATGTAGCTGGAGATAGATTTACTGCTGCAGATGTGATTGTTGCATCTTATATCGGCTTTTATACCCGATTTAAGCTTTTAGATGAAGTACCTGAATTTACTAGTTATCTCGAGCGAGTATATAATCGTCCTGCACGTATCAAAGCGAATCAGCTAGATGATAGCTTATTGCAAAACAGTAATTAAGTTGACTATTTCATTAAGAAATTATCAATAGTTTTGAGTTATTCAGTTATCTATCTGTTTATCTCATTAGCTTTTGCATATCAATTAAATGTTATTCACAATACATTGAATTGATGAATTAATTTTAAGAGTATTTACCATGACCAAAAAAGAACAAAATCTAAAAATCGCCAAACCAGAAACCGCAGCTGGTGGAGTTCGCTCATTAACGAATGCAGCACAACATATTTGGCATAAATCAGATATGCTAACCGGAATCAAAGCAGTCAAGAGCATGAATAAAATCGGTGGTTTTGACTGTCCTGGTTGTGCATGGCCAACTGCGCCAGAAGAAGCGCTTGCGGTAGAAATCTGCGAAAATGGTATTAAGGCGCTTGCTGAAGAAATTACCACTGGTCATGCGAATAGTGAATTTTTTGCGGCTCATAGTTTGCAAGAGCTACAGCAAATGGATGATTATCATCTTGGAATGGCAGGTAGGTTAACTGAGCCAATGATAATTCGTGCTGGTGATACACACTATCAAGCTATTAGCTGGAATGATGCATTTGATTTAATTGCTAGCGAATTATCGACACTAGAAGATAAAGAGCAAGCTGCATTTTATACTTCTGGACGTACTAGTAATGAGGCTGCATTCCTCTATCAATTAATGGTACGGATGTATGGTACGAATAATTTGCCCGATAGCGCTGATTTATGTCATGAGGCAAGTGGGATAGCATTGAGCGAAACCATTGGAGTTGGTAAGGGAACGGTGACGGTTAATGATTTTAGTAAAGCAGATGCGATTTTTATTTTTGGTCAAAATCCAGGTAGTAATCATCCACGAATGTTGAAAGCTTTACAAAAAGCTGCTGCTAATGGTTGCAAAATCGTGAGTATTAATCCGTTAATTGAAGCTGGATTAATGCGCTTTAAGAATCCACAGCATTTAAGCGGTATTATTGGCAATGGTAGTGCATTAAGTGATTTGTTACTGCAAGTGAAAATTAACGGTGATATGGCATTAATTAGTGCCATGATCAAAATGGTATTTGAGATTGCAGAATCAAGACCACAGGTAATTAATCAGCAGTTTATTGATGAAGCGACGCAAGGATTTGCTGCTTTTAAAGATAGTATTGTTCAATTAGATCTGAATGAATTAATTGCTGCATCGGGTGTTGAAGAAAAATTAATTCGTGAAGCTGCGGAGATATTTTGTAATTCTAAGCGAGTGATTGCGTGTTGGGCAATGGGGCTAACTCAGCACCATGATGGTGTAGCTACGATTCAACAATTAGTTAATCTATTGTTACTTGGTGGTCACGTCGGTCGTGAGGGAGCTGGTGTATGTCCTGTACGTGGACATAGTAATGTACAGGGTGATAAGACGATGGGAATTACCGAAAATCCACCTGCGTATTTATTAAAAAATCTCAGTGAAAAATTTAATTTTAGCGCACCAACTAAAGTAGGCATGGATACTATTAGTGTTATCAATGGTCTCAATGCTGGGACAATGAAAATATTGGTTGCGTTGGGTGGTAATTTATTAATGGCATCACCAGATACACACAATACTGCAAGAGCTTTGCAAAACGCTGAATTGACTGTGCATATTGCGACTAAATTAAATCACACCCATTTATATCCTGGTAAGGTTAGTCTAATTTTGCCATGTCTTGCGCGTAGCGAGAAAGACTATCAAAAGTCTGGTGAACAATTAGTAACAGTGGAAAATTCAATGGGCATCGTTCATCGCTCTTCTGGTGTACTAGAACCTTGTTCGGATAAGCTATTAAGTGAGGTGGCAATTGTTGCTAATTTGGCTACTCGATTATTGCCTAATTCCCCAGTTAACTGGTTAGAATTGGTTGATGATTATGCCTCAATTCGTGACTTAATTAGCGATGTTATTCCAGGTTTTCAGGATTTTAATCACAAAATTAATTCAGATGGGTGGTTCTATTTATATAATGCGGTACGTGATGAACGGAAATTTGTGACAAAAACAGGAAAGGCAAATTTTACACCTCATACTGTAAGTAATCGTGAATTAGCCGCAGACGAATTTTTATTAATGACTACTCGTAGCCATGATCAATTTAATACAACGGTGTCAGGTATGAATGATCGTTATCGTGGTATTAAGGGTGGTCGGATGATTTTATTTATGAATCCAGAAGATATCAAAGATAATGGTCTAAGCGATGGTGCTGAGGTCACAGTTTCTAATGCCAAATATCCTGATATGCAATTAAGTAATTTGCGAATTGTGAGTTATGATATACCACGTAAATGCTTAGCTAGTTATTTTCCTGAGGCTAATGTGTTAATCCCTCTTGATAGTTTGGATATGCGGAGTAGAACACCAACCTCAAAATCGATTGTTGTGAAAATCTCATAATTAATAAATTATAACTATTGAAGTTGCCTATGTTAAGATTTTGATAAGTCTAGCTGTGGGCAACCAATATAGTTTAGTAGTTTTATGTCAATTAGGTTTTATGATAGTTAGTGGCTGGATAGGTATAGTGAAAAATGAGAGATGAGAGATGTTTAATGAGGTTAAATAGAAAAATTATAGTTATGCTTTTGTTAGGTGTATTTTCGGTAGCTATGGCTGGTGCTGAGGAGTGTGATTATTCACAGTCGGTGCGTAGTGACTTCAGTTCCCGAGATAGTTTATTGCAGTACTCAAGTGCTAGTTATAATGATAGTTGGGGTCCAAAACCTACGCACTATTCAGCACCACAGATTCCATCCGCATGTGACCCCATACAGTGGCAGCAGCAACGGATTATTGCAGTAGCTGAGAAGTATATTGGTTTACCTTATAAACATCACCATATTCCAGCCTTTAATGATGGTAGTGGTGTTGGACTTGATTGTTCAAATTTTACGGCATGGGTATATAATTATGGACTTGGTATAGCCATTAATAGTGGTATTACTAAACAAGCAAATACTGCAGGTCGGCAACTATCTCAAGGTGAATCACTGCAACCAGGAGATTTATTATTTATCCGTACAGAAGATGATAGTAGAATTTCACACGTAGTTATTTATGTTGATTCTGGACATATCATTGATGATCATGCCAGTGGGGTAAAAATTCGTGAATTTAAGGGTTGGTATAAGAATCATTTTGCCTATGCAAGAAGAGTTATCAACTAATAATTTGGTATCAAATCTGCTTTGATCAGAGATTTGCAAGCTAATCGAGTGGAATTAACGTAGTATTATAATGAAAGTTGGAACATGAAAACTGAAGAGCAAATAAAATTGGAAGAAATTCCATTTGATGGAATGAGTCTTGAAGAAGCAGAAATTCGTCGTAGAGCTCAAGAGTTAACATTGAAATATAATCAAATTTCTTCTAATAAACTGGCTGAGCGCTATGAAGTTCTGCGCGAGTTGCTAGGTGGTGTTTATCCTGATGTTATTATAGAATCAAATTTTCATTGTGATAATGGAAAAAATATTTTTATCGGCAAAGGTTTTTTTGGTAATTTCAATTTGACGATTCTAGATGTTGATAAGGTAACTATCGGTGATAATGTCTTTATCGCTCCAAACGTACAATTAGTTACTGTTACTCATCCATTGAGTGCTCGGGAGCGTCGGACATGGAAACTAATAAGTAGCCCGATTGTGATTGGTGATAATGTTTGGATCGGTGCTGGTGTTATTATTTTGCCTGGTGTAACAATTGGCGATAATAGTGTAATCGGTGCAGGTAGCCTTGTAACCAAAAGCATTGCCCCTAATACGTTAGCTTTTGGTAGCCCATGTCGAGAGATAAGACCAATTCCATTGGATGAGTAATAATTTACTAATTAAACTTGCTATGTAAATTATATCAAGATAAACAACTAATTTTTCAGGCAATATTTTCTCTTCATTCGTAAGCATTAGATTAACTGATTGTAATTGTCAGTTAATCTCAGTTGTTTATTGTCGCATTATTATTTTATATTCATATCAGAATCTTGTATCAGAATTAATCTAGAAAATGGCAACAAAGATTAGACGTAATAGCTATTCTAACCTAGTGATATATTGATTGTGCTATAATCAAAATATGCAGTTATGTAGGTGAAAAGCAGTTGATTTAGGAGGGTACGAATCATGCAGCTAATGAATAAAGGTAGATTAGGTAAATTAATACTGGGAATTGGGTGTGCTATTGTGGTTGCAAATTGTAGTTCTGGTAATAGTACTACTCATAGCAATGGCTATTTATCTGTTAGTTATAATGGCAGTAAATCGATAAACTCCATTCAAGTAACGAATGGTAGTGTACAAAAAATTTTTGTGAGTTTAAAAGATAGTTCTGGCGTACGTGGTCAAATTGTTCGTATTAATGTATCTAATCCTGATGTAGCTAGTGTTTATCCTTCTAAATGTGCCTTATCTAGTGGTTCAGCAGTAAATTCTACTTGCATGGTTACAATTAATGGATTACAGTTAGGTAATACAAACATTAATATTAGTTCTAATGGTTACCCTACTTTAAGTCTTCCAACTGTATCGCAACCAACAGTAGTATTTGGTACCTTTGAAGTCGAAAGCTATGGCCAGATGCTTAGTAATTTAAGCCCCGTTCCTGTGCAGTATTCCGCAAAAGGTAGACAAATTATGATTAAAGCTAGTATTGTCGGTAGTTCTGGTATTGAAAGCTCTACATCTGGAGTATTGAACTTTGCTCTTGAGAGTGTAGATGGTGCTACTATCAGTCCTAATGCAGCTCAAGCTTGTGATGGCATTACTTCTCATAATAGCAAATGTAGCATTCCTCCATGGACGATATCTAGTGCTGGAGCGCCAAATATAACACTAGTTGGTAGTGTAGCTGGTGGAATTACAGGATTGCCTGGGTTTATACCTAGTACTTTGTCTAATCCTACCTATCCTAATCTTGTGGTGTCAGCAACTCAAGCACAGTTGATTCCTGGAAAAATAGTGGTATCAAGTCAAAGTGGAAATATTGTTCCTATTGGTATGCATGCGCCTGTTTTTGTTAATTGGTCAAATGCATCAGAAAGTGGTAGTGCAACAATTACTTTAACTTCAACTAATCCAAGTGTAATTAAATTCTATGCATTTAATGAAAGTGGCATCGAAAATACTATGGATTCGGTAACCTGTTCATTAAATAACACTATTGAGTCTGAGTTAAACTGTGGTTTTGGTGTTAAATCAATGACTACAAAACCAAATCTCAGCAGCTCAATTGTAGCAATAATTAACTCACATACTGGTTCTATTCCTAGTAGCATCGAACCACTGGTTTTAACTGTATCAGAGCAGGAGTTACCTATTCGTTCAATTAAATTTACAAATAATTCAGAATCACAAGCAATTTGGGTGGGTATTACCCAAGGTGGAGCTAATGCATTTGTAAGTCCAACAGCTAACACACAGCAAGTTAGTACTACTCATGATTTAACTCCTGGTGCCGTATCAATGTGTGGATTGAGTAACCCTCGTGCAGCATGTCCTGTTGGCTCAACTTGTCGTCCAGGTGGTGCAGTTGTTGAGAGTACCACTAAATTATTCTGTTTTTGGGATGCTTTAGTTCCTGTTAATGGTTACAAAATCGAGTCACATGGTGGTTCTACTATAGTGAATATTTCTGCTTCAAGTAGAGACCCGAATGGGATAGTTTGGAGTGGTAATTTCTTTGGTCGTATGAGATGTAGCGAGAGTGGGATTTGTCAAGTTGGTAGCTGTGGCAATGGTACTGGTCTAGCTTGCGCTCCAGGAACAGGTGCTGCACCAGGTGGTGTCGTGACGCTTGGCGAATTAACATTCCAAGAAAACAACAATCCTGATTATTATGATGTGTCAATAATCAACGGAGTTAACTTCGGTCTATCTTTTGGTCCAGAAAGTAGTAGTACATTGATTCAGACATCGAATAACGCTTATATTTGTGGTGTGGCTGGTTCGTTGGAAAGTATGCTAAATTGGCCTAGTAACACTACTAGCGGTTTGCCTGCGGCAAGTTGGAAGATGCTTCCTGATCAAAATTCTGTATATCCATTTAATGGCAGCGTTAATGATCCACAACGTTTCTATCGTTGGGTGGATAATGCATCATCAACTGTATGTAATGCTGAGAGTAATTGTAGTGGTGGCTTAGTGTGTGGTTATCGCTTAAATTCGGTATATAGTAGTGAATCAGGAATTAATCAAGGCACAAATTCGGTATACACTCAGTATTGTGGACACCATGTAGCATGGTTAACAGCAGATACGATTGCGGGTTTTGGTGCTATACCGAATACAACTCCAGCGGAGTCGATTTTTAATTTAAATGCTTCTTGGGCAAATCCTGTAGCAGGTGAACCTACTATTTATGTTACTAATTTACAATTATGTACGATTAATACGTTTAGTTCATTCCAAAATCCAGCGCCATCAGGTTCTGCAGGTAGTTCATTATTGGCATGTGGTGGTACACTATGGTCACAATATACGCGTGGTAGTAGTGGATTTACATTAGTAACGAATAACCAAAATTGGCAAGATAATGTTTTACCAACAATTAATTGGTTGAAGCGTGGTTGTCCAACTTGTTATTCATATCCATTTGATGATCCAACATCAACATTTACTTGTGTACCATCCGCTACAGCAGGTAAACCAGCTGTTTATGATGCTAGCTTTGTTGATATTAAGTAAAGGTATGGCTGATATTGGTTGGGACTAATATTGGCCACAAATGATTAAATCATAAAACTATTTATTTAGTCGACGATTTAGATTGAGGTAAAATCTTGTTCTTAGTGAACAAGATTTTTTTATTAATAAATTGATTTGGAATTATTATGAGATCAAGAAGAACTCCCAATAATATGCGTAATAATTACAGCAATCATCAATATGATGAACATCCTATCTCACGTAATCAACGCGATTATTATCCTCGTTATAAGAAGAAATCTTCACCATTATTAACTATTGTTATTAGTATAATTGGTGGAG
>RXKA01000172.1:0-8897 GCA_003962985.1 Pseudomonadota bacterium
GCTGCAGAATTAGCTACTAGTTGTGAGATGATAGTATGGGGTTGGGATGAGATTTTTAGTGAATATTTAACGCAAAATAAACTAGTTAAAGTGCTACCAGAATGTTACTTTGTAGAACTACCGATTTATCTAATCAAACGTAATAAGAATTCACTGGTGGTTGATACGTTCACTCATTTTATTCGTACCAATATCAGAGGGTAATACTCTATTTATTAATGGGGTATAAATAGAGTAAAAATATCACTATTTATATCCCATCTGTAATTTGAGTTTCATTGTCATTGGTGTTGGCAATTGTATCATGTTGCTTAAATTTAACCCGTATATCGATTCCAGATAAGTTTCTTCCAAAATATTCATAATCATAACGAGTCCATAGTCCACCATATTGAGTACATGCAAAATTACCTAAATCACCAAAATTAGTTCCAGATAAGGTAAAGAATGATGACTCAAATTGTGGTGCGTACATATTGGTTTTCGCATAAATATCCTGTGCTATATTTTGCAATTGATTTGGATTAATTTTGAGCACTTGTTCATAAATTGCATTATATAAATCTATTTCACTATCATAAGTGCTATCAACTTTATTTGCTATGTGATATAAAACGGCATTGGAATATTGAATTGTAAATGCTTTATATAGCATCGCGCGTTGTAACACTGCTGATTCGGATAAGTTGGTATTTTTGTACAAATTAATATTATTAAATGCAGGTGTTTTACATTTATTGGTTGCAGAATGGAGTGCGCTGATAGTATATAGGTAAATATAGCTATGATACAATTTTTTATAATTATGATGGGGAATGTAATCTTCACGGATTTTGATATATAAATCTTGTACACTTAGTGGTAATAATGCAAAATTATTTGCAGATGGATACTCTGCTATAAAGTATTGGTTAAGAGATTCAATTTCTTGTCTGTGATTAACATGATCAAAAAAGAACGATTGCTTATTATTCACATCATAAGCCAGTAGTAGATTAACATTGTATGGATCAGCATAGCCACTAACGATACCTACAAATTTACTTAACGGGATAGAGCAGTATGACGAACTAAATGTGCTGCTAGGATAACAACTAATTTGATTGGTATTAACATTGACGCTAGTTAAATTTACACTTGGGACTAATGAGGGAGCTATCTCTGGTAATACTGTAGCAAAAGAAGGGCAGCCACTAAGAACTACCCCCAAAGGTAATATTGTTAAACAAATACGAGTAATTGACTTTAACGACATTTGTTTAAACACCCATTTTTAAACTAGCTTCGATAAACGGATCTAAATCACCGTCCATAACGCCGCGAATATTACCGATTTCAACATTGGTGCGTAAATCTTTAATTCTTGATTGGTCAAATACGTATGAACGAATTTGATGTCCCCAACCAATGTCAGTTTTAGTATCTTCTAGCTTTTGTTGCTCTTCCATTTTTTTGCGTAATTCTAGTTCATATAACTTGGCACGTAACATTTTCCATGCCTCATCACGATTTTTATGTTGTGAGCGATCATTTTGACATTGAACTACCGTATTAGTTGGTATATGAGTTAAGCGTACCGCGGAATCTGTTTTATTAATATGTTGTCCACCAGCACCAGATGCGCGGTAAGTATCGACACGTACATCTGCAGGGTTAATTTCTATTTGAATATTATCATCAACTTCAGGGTAGATAAATACACTAGCAAATGAAGTATGGCGTTTATTATTTGAATCAAATGGAGAGTTACGTACTAAACGATGAACGCCTGTTTCGGTTCTTAAATAACCAAACGCGTATTCGCCTGATACTTTTATGGTAGCATTTTTTATCCCTGCAATCTCTCCAGATTGTTCTTCTAAGATCTCAGCAGTGAAACCTTTCTTATCAGCATAGCGTAAATACATTCTAAAGAGCATATCCGCCCAATCCTGTGCTTCTGTACCGCCACTACCTGATTGGATATCGATAAAACAATTGTTAGGATCCATTGGATGTGAAAACATTCTACGAAATTCAAGTTTGTCCAATTCAGCTTTTGCTGCGAGTAAATCATTTTCAACTAATAAAATGGTATCTTCATCATTTTCTTCTTTAGCCATTGAAAATAATTCATGACCCGATTCAATTGTGCTATCTAGATTGTCTAGAGTTGTAACCACTCCTTCAAGTTGTTTCTTTTGACGGCTTAAGTCTTGAGCCTGCTCAGGGTTATTCCAGATATCAGGGTTCTCTAGTTCTTCATTCACTTTTGCGAGTTGTGCTGACTTACCTGTATAGTCAAAGAAACCCCCGTAGCTCATTTAATTGACTACGTAAACTATCCGCTAAATTACCAATTTCATTAATCTTTTCAATTTCTAGCATCACATTTATCCATATAAATTAAGTACGTGATTATAACATCATATCTATCTCTTTGCCTTATCAAGTATATTTATCGTATTCTTAATGCTAAAGACCTGTTTATGATGTTGATATGAAAGATGATTTGGATTTATGCATTCATAGACAATGATATATGCACAAATAGCTATTTACTTCTTTTATTCATCTTGAATATAATCGCGCTCCACTTGTTTTATCTAGGTAACAAATTTTATATGTCAAACTTCAAAAGACTAATCTTTTTCGGGTTATGCGCAATTATAGTTCTCATCGTCATATTAATGTTAATTAATCACCAACCAGTTAAGAATGAGGCTCAAGTTAATAAAGATGAATCAAATTTAACTTTACCAATTTTATCCAATCAAGGATTTTCAAAATTTGTGACTAATCAAGTTTTAATAAATCCCAAGGATCAACTTAAGCCTAAAGCGATGAATAATGATTTTGGCATTTCACCACCTGTTTTGGAGTATTTGCAGGAAGTAATTCCTAGTGATAATTTACCCGCTATCTATGCAGCATTGCGCTATGCACAAATTCAAGAGCAGTTGTATAACGCAGCTAACGAGCAAGATGCTACTCGTTATGCAATTGAACAAAATATTCCATTAAATTGTATGGTGGATGCGTTAGGATTTGACCAAACTCGGCAAATTACCGAGCATATGAATGATCTTCGCCATGCAACAGAGTCTGGCGTTATACAGATGGAGCGTATCGAGAGTTTTCTCGCATATAAATTTATCGGTCCAAATTTAACTACAAAGCAAATTAAATCACGTTGTCAAGAAGGAAATTATTAATGAAGAAAATATTATTCATGTTCAGTGCTTGCTCACTATTGCCAATAGCAAATGCGGTGCCAGCGGTTTATAATATTCATATAAATGGAATAAACACAACTCCAAGCTCAGCTCAACTGGGACTAATTGCCCTCCAACAAAATGCCGCATCGATTGCGTCACAGGATGATTTTATCTGGAATTTAGTTTATAACCCATCGCGTAGTGATTCTCAGGGAATTATTAGTTCATTATTTAACGGTGTGTCTGATATGTTCAAACAAAAAATGAGTGCCGAGGTTATTAATCAAAGTTTTACTGAATATACTGTAGAAAAATTAAACGCAGCTCATTTGAATTATGCTAATGGTAGTCCAGAATATGAACAATTTCAAGCCTCAATTCTTCACGATTATCAAAATACGTTGGTGAGTAAGGGTGGTAAAAATCTACAAAAGGTGGTTGATGGTTTTCAACAGTTAATTGATCCTGCACTGATCGCTCAAAATCAGGTGGCAGTTATTTTGCTTCCACATAGTCAAGGTAATGCTTATGCTAATGGGTTATATAACTATGTTGTTAGTGGTGGTTTTCCTCTGAACAAGATTACAATTTTTGGCTTTGCATCTCCAATGCCGAAAGAGCTTGGCGTTTTAGATAAATCAGATGATTATAAATCCTTTACTCAATATTTTATACAAAATGATAACTATATTACGTCAAAAAATGATATGGTAATTAATAATTTATCGCGACTATTACCAAACGGGGTATTGCCAGCCAACACTAATATTCCATACAATAATAATGATAAAACTGGTCATAGTTTAATTGATACCTATTTACCAAATAGTGAGGTACATACGAAATATGTCGAATTTATAGACCGTAATTATCGCTATTTCATGCAATCATAATCTGTCATTAAACTGTTTGATTAAATAAGTATTTATTATGATAATTTGGTGGGTGATTTATCTCTAGTTTGATGAATCCCCACAGTTGTTGTGTATGAAAAAACATATCTACTTCTACGAGTTTGTCGCGTGAATTATGTTGATTGTAGTTTAGAGTGCTGAATTTAGCTTATAGTTAGTTGTACTTTTATTTATGTCTTTTTTTACACACATATAAACATATTTAAACATGTTTACACATATATAAACAACTATGTAAGCAACGCTCTAATGCCTGAGTTTATTATGCTTTCGTTGATTTATAAGGGTTTGCGAGGTGATATGATATTTGAAATGGTGGGACATGTAGGAATTGAACCTACGACCAACGGATTATGAGTCCGCTGCTCTAACCCCTGAGCTAATGTCCCACGTAAGGACAGTATTATAGCATGTAACTATACGCCATGCAAGAGTTAATTACTACAAAATAATTTTAGTTTTATGCTACAATGGTGGAGTAAATACAAGGTGTCAAAAGGGTTATAATAGATGAATCAACGAGTGAATTCTAGATATAGTTATTTAATTGTTATAATTTCTATTTTAGGATTTATTCCTCAATATTTATTACGTTGCAACTTTGACATTCTATATTGGATGTACAATCATTTTAGTACTTACTTTGGCGATATTTGGTATTGCTGGAGTAATTATCTAAATCATAATTTTCCCTATCCTAGTGAATATCCTGCAGGTATCCAGTTAATTTTTCGTGGTCTATTTCTAATTCCTGAGTTAAAAGATAATTTTGCTTATTACATGGCGATAATGGCGGTTATTTTTCTAATTATTACATTACTCATATCAATTATTTTATTGAAACTAACAATTCCAACCAGAAAAATTCTTTGCTTTTGGCTACTCGCGCCATCTTTTTTATTTTACAATTTCTGGAATCTAGATATTTTTCCCATCTTGACAATGTTATTGGCTTTTTATTGTTGGCAAAGAAATGACCATTTTTTAGCCATTATTGCCTTGGCGCTCGGCACGACCTTAAAAGTGTTTCCTATTTTTGTGTTACCAGTCTACTTGCTTAGCGTTGATAAAAAACATGGTTTGCGATTATTGCTAATTTTTGTGTTAAGCTGGTTATTAATGAATTTGCCATTAATGATAGTTAATTGGGATGCATGGATTTTTCCGTATAGCTGGCAAATTCAAAATAATTATTCACGCACAATACAAGATGGCTCTTGGACATGGTTGTTGTACGTTTTACTAAACCCACTTGGCTATGGTGGACTGGTGGGTAAAATTAGCCTAATCTTGTTTGCTAGTGGTTATGCTATTTTAATGACTAAATATCGTGACTTAACGTTGGATACTAAGATAGTAGTTGTCATGATCATGTTTTTATTAACTGATCGGGTTTATTCTCCACAGTATGATTTATATTTATTATCTGCATTAGTGCTTTTTTCTGGTAAAACCAAATTATATCAATTTTATCTCCTTGAAATTCCCAACCTACTTCAAGGGTTGTTTTTATTCTTTTTCAAAAATCATGCGATTTTATTGCAGCTGTTGTTATTGTGTAAATATTGTGCTCTTATTTTAATGTTAATTAACGTACTACAGCAAAAAAATGAGCTAAGTATTGCCAAAATAAGTTAATCATGTCATCTAATTAATTTGTGGAGAATTTTTATGCAACACTATACCAATCGTCAAATATTTTTTGCGGAGTTAATTGGAACTGCATTTATCTTGTTATTTGGTAATGGCGTAAATGCGATGGTAACTTTATTTAATCTAGGCGGATATACCAATATAACTTTTGGTTGGGGAATTGGGGTTTTTCTTGGGATTTTAGTAAGTGCACGAATTAGTGGCGCGCATCTTAATCCAGCCGTAACACTTGCTTTGGTAGTAACTAAGCGTACACCCGCAAATAAAATTCCACTTTATATTAGCGCACAAATGTTGGGTGGGTTTCTTGGTGCATTGATTGTATATATCTTTTTTTATGCCAAGTTTGTCGAAGTTGATCCATTATTAGCTCATTCAGCAGGAATTTTCTCAACTTTTCCTGCTATCAAAGATAGTTTTCTGCCTGGGTTTTTAGCTGAAGTAATTGCTACTGCGGTACTAATGTTTGGTATCTTCTCAATAGGGGATCATTTTTTACATGAAAAAGCCAGTTTTTTAGCTCCATTTGCGGTTAGTGCCTTAATTGTTGGCATTGGCATGTCATTTGGCGCAATGCATGGTTATGCGATGAATCCAGCTCGTGATTTTAGTCCACGATTATTAACTGCAATTTTAGGTTTTAAGAACAATGGACTAACTGATGGTAGTTGGGTGTGGGCTGCACCTGTTTTTGGTTCACTATTGGGTGCTCCATTAGGAGCTTGGTTGTATGAATTAACTATTCTAAAAAGAGGTAAATAATGAAAAAATATATATTAGCACTAGATCAGGGAACAACGAGTTCACGTGCGATTTTATTTGATCATGATGGAAATATTTGTAGTAGCAAACAACTTGAATTTACGCAAATCTTTCCTGAACCTGGTCTAGTTGAACATGACCCGATGGAAATTTGGTTAACTCAATTGACAACCGCAAAATTGGCAATGAGTTCAATCGGTGCGCAAGCAGATGATATTGCCGCAATTGGAATAGCTAATCAACGAGAAACGACAATTGTTTGGAATACCGAAACAGGTATTCCGATTTATAATGCCATTGTATGGCAAGACCGTCGAACATCTGATATTGTTGATGAATTAAAGGCAAATGGTTATGCTGATTTATTTAAACAACGGACGGGCTTGGTGTTGGATGCCTATTTTTCTGGTACCAAATTAAAATGGATTTTGGATCATGTGGCTAATGCACGTAATCTGGCTAATGAAAATAAATTAGCTTTCGGAACAGTTGATACATGGATTACTTGGAATCTTACCAATCGGCGTGCCCATGTTACGGATGAATCAAATGCATCGCGTACTTTGTTATTCAATATTCATACAGGCAAATGGGATGAAGAATTATTAAAAATTCTTGATATCCCATCAAATATTTTACCAACTGTAGTGTCATCATCAGGTGTTATTGGTGAAGCTAGTTCAGGTTTGTTTAGCTCACGTATACCTGTTGCGGGGATCGCAGGAGATCAACAGGCTGCTACTTTTGGTAATTTATGTATTAAACCTGGGATGGTGAAAAATACTTATGGAACAGGTTGCTTCTTACTCAAAAATACAGGGGATAAAGCACTTGAATCAAAAAATAATCTTTTAACAACGACAGGTTGGCAAATTGATGGTAAACGTAATTACTGCTTAGAAGGATCGGTATTTATTGCTGGCGCTGCAGTTCAATGGGTGCGTGATGGCATACGATTTATTGATGAATCAGCAGAAATTGAAAAACTAGCCACAGAAGTTCCTGATAATGGGGGTGTTTATATGGTACCTGCATTTGCAGGTTTAGGTGCTCCACATTGGGATCAGTATGCACGTGGTGCTCTATTTGGTATTACACGTGGAACTACCCAAGCACACATTGCTCGCGCCACCTTGGAATCGATTGCCTTTCAAGTCTCAGACGTAGTGCAAGCGATGAAATCAGATTCAGGACTTGGATTAACTGCATTACGTGTTGATGGTGGTGCGTGTCGTAATAACTTCCTAATGCAGTTTCAGGCAGATGTGCTAGATTGTATTGTTGAGCGTCCAACATGTTTGGAGTTAACTGCTTTAGGCGCCGCATATTTAGCCGGGTTGGCAGTTGGTTTTTGGCATTCAACCGACGAATTGGAACAAGTTTGGAAGGTTGAACGTATTTTTGAGCCCCAAATGAAAAAAGAATTACGCGAAGAGTTATTAGAATATTGGCATCGTGCGGTAACGCGTAGCTTGGGGTGGATTAAGGAATAATATGAAATATGATTATGATGTAATTATTATCGGTGGTGGCGCTACTGGATTAGGTTGTGCACTAGAGTCGGTTAGCCGTGGTTATAAGACTTTGTTATTAGAGGGGCATGATTTTGGTAAAGGTACTTCATCAAAATCAACCAAGTTGGTGCATGGTGGAATTCGATATTTAGCTAATCTTGATTTTGCTTTAGTTAAAGAAGGGTTGGAAGAGCGCTATTATTTTCTAAAAAATGCACCGCACTTAGCGAGACGACAAACTTATCTGATTCCGATGCAAAATAGTATTGAACGGGTAAAGTATTTTATTGGTACAACACTCTATGATTTTTTGGGTGGTAAGTTAGGGTTAGGTAAAAGTAAGATATTATCGCGTGAACAAACCTTACAGGAGGCTCCTGACTTAAATTCAAGCATAATTAAAGGCGGTGCTATTTATCTTGATGGGCAGTTTGATGATACTCGGATGCTAATCAGTTTAGTTAAAACCTTTCAGCAGTTAGGTGGAGATGCTCGAAACTATCATCAGGTCAGCGAACTTCATGAAGTAAATGGTAGGTTAGCTGCGGTTACGGGAACTAATCTACTTGATGATAGTCAATTTTATTATTCAGCACGAGCAATTATTAATGCAACAGGTACGCTTAGCGATAGTTTATTGGATTTAGCGGAGCCTGCCCAAAAACATCAGATGGTAGCTGCAGCGCAGGGTACACACTTGGTGTTTGATAAAGAAGTTTTTAATTCTGAGCACGCAATTTTGGTTCCAGAAACCAGTGATGGTCGGGTATTATTTATTTTACCATGGCATGATAAAATTGTAGTTGGTACTACCGATGTAAAAGTTGATAGCCCAACCCTCGAGCCATTAGCACAGA
>RXKA01000172.1:8947-9091 GCA_003962985.1 Pseudomonadota bacterium
TAGTCAAAATACAGCCAAGATATCTCGTAAACATGAGTTACGGTTATCTAAAAATGGTTTAATTACGATTGTTGGTGGTAAGTGGACAATCTATCGTCGTATGGGTGAGGACACTATTAATTTTCTTGAGCAAAAATTTAATTG
>RXKA01000172.1:9141-10499 GCA_003962985.1 Pseudomonadota bacterium
GCGTGAGTAAGGAGTTGCATTTGTATGGTTATAGCCAAGAAGACGCCGAATATCCATTATCTGTATATGGTTCTAATGCGCATAAAATCATCGCAATTCAGCGCGAATTGAATAATTTTGCCAAAATTCACCCAGATTTACCTTATTATCAAGCTGAGATAGTTTATCAGGTACGTTATGAATTGGCACGCACCGTTGAAGATGTATTATTGCGTAGAACGAGAGCGATGTTTTTAAATGCAACAGCTGCTTTAGAGTCTGCAGCATTGGTTGCTGAATTGATGTGTATTGAATTAAAAGAATCACAAGAGTGGGTTATTCAACAGTTAGTTAATATTGCTGAAGTTGGGAATAAATTTTTAGTAAATAAGCTACAATGATAGATTGTAGCAGTGGTAAAATTCACGCGTTTTACTTTTTCTTGCTCGAATTGAATGGAGGTTTATCATGTCTGTAATGGTTGACGCAGCAATTACACGTAAAGAACTAAAGGGTTCTAATTTTGAAATGACGTATGGTGGTGTTACCAGCTTCATGCGGAGAAATTACAGCAAAGATCTAGCTGGAGTGGATATTGCGATCAGTGGTGTTCCATTCGATTTGGCAGTTACATATCGTAGTGGTGCTCGTTTAGGTCCTCGTGCAATTCGCGAAGCTTCAGTACAATTAGCCGAACTATTGCCATATCCATGGGGTTTTGATCCATTTGAGAAATTAGCTGTTGTTGATTATGGTGATTGCTTTTTAGATCCACATAACCCAATGACGATTCGTGATACAATAAAAGATCATATTACCAATATGTTGGAATATGATGTGTTTCCACTAACTTTTGGTGGTGATCATTATATTACATATCCAATTTTATTAGCCATGGCAGAGAAATACGGTAAAGGAATTTCATTAATTCATTTTGATGCACACTGTGATACTTGGCCAGATGATGAAGAGTATTCATTAAATCATGGAACAATGTTTTATAAAGCCATTAAAAATGGCATAGTAGATCCTGCTAAATCGGTACAAATTGGTATTCGTACATGGAATGATGATTTTATGGGTACTAATATATTAGATGCTCAGTATGTTCATGATCATGGTTGGCAAAAAGTTGTTGAAAGGATTCGCGAGATTGTTGGTGATAATCTGGTTTATTTAACCTATGATATCGATAGTTTGGATCCTGCTTTTGCACCTGGTACTGGAACTCCAGTTCCTGGGGGACTTAGTTCAGCGCAAGGATTATCAATTATTCGTAATTTGGGTAAATTAAACTTAATTGGTGCAGATGTAGTTGAAGTTTCACCAAGTTATGATCATGGCGAAATTACAGCACTTGCAGCAGCGCATATTGCTGC
>RXKA01000143.1 GCA_003962985.1 Pseudomonadota bacterium
TGAGTTAGAAATATATAAAGGATATATTCAGAAATGAATCAGTATTTTAATTTAGAATCAAACGAAGGAAACGATATTGTTTACGTTCCAGGTGGAGATGTATCAAACATCGAAATGGGCGTACCTGTAAAGTTTGTGGCAAATGCCCCTTTGTTTATTGAATTGTTGAATAAAAATTATGGCGTGATGTTATTGCACTACCAAAGCGCAGATAAAATCGATGTTCAACGATTATTTTCTCGGACAATTCGTCAATATTTAGAAGAAATTGAAAAGATTCAAGGAGATTAAAAATGGCTAGTACATTGGCTCGTAATGATTTAGCTCGTATGTTTTTGTTTGAAGCGGGTGTATTAAGAGCGGCACCATCTTATAAGTATTATCCATGTGCAGGGGTGGATGCTTTAAGTCAGGATTTTGGTGAAGTTACCCGTATCGAATGTCCTGACCCATATCGCTACGGTGCGTTTATTGAAGTAGATAGCGTTCCAGGTGAAATTAGTCGTCTGACTACAACTCTTACGACTCGTATGAACCGCAACGAACTTTCTTACTTCCGTAAACTGGCAACACAAGGTTGTTCTTTCGATTTGCATTTGCATTTCGGTTTGTGCGCAAGACCAACGGACTTCAATAGTTATGACAAAGTTATGATTTTTGAAGACGTTGCTGTAAGCTCATACGGAACTGACCCTCTATCTGTTTTGGCATCAGGCGACCGTGCGGAAATTAATGAAACTATTGATATTTCTGCTGGAAAGTATTACGAAGTGGTTCCTCTATCTTATAGCGAAACCGACACAGTAAACACTGCATTGGCATCTGCAATTATCGATGCTGTCTATGCGGACGTACAAAGCTGTGGTATCGGATGTAACAACACATCAACAGGTTGTGAAGTAATGTTCGCAATCGATGCTGATGGCGACTTGATTATGTCCGAAAATGGTGGTGTGACTTGGGCTTTGAGTGATGACGCCTGGGGTACTGCTACTATCGGTTTGGGATACTTGGCAGGTTACGTTTGGACATACAACACTGCTACATCTGCAATCATCAGCGCAACAAAAGAGGACACGTTAGCTGAAGTTGCACCTGCGTCAACCGCTGCTTCTGCTGGTGCTGAAGTTCCTGCTGATTTGGCAAATGGTGTAGGTTATGGGTTGGTCGTTGGCTCGAATGGTTTCGTAGGTGTGGTTCGTTCACCTGCAAGTGGGTTTGAAGATACTTACACAGGCTCTTTCACTTCTGAGGATTATACAGTTGTAAACTTTAATCCATATGAAGATATTGCTTTGGTTGGTGGAACAAATAATGCGTTGCTGTTCACTGCAAATGGTGAAGACTTTGTATCTGTTACTGGTCCAAGTGCGCAAAGTGCTGTTACTGTAACTGCTGTATTGCCTATTTCTGAAAAGAAATGGCTGGTAGGTTATGGAGATGGCGACGTATACGCTACTGATAATTCTGGTGGCACATGGTCATTGTTAGCTGTTCCAGGTGGCGCAAACGCTGTTAAAGATTTGGCGATGTCAACTACTCATGTCCTTTGGATGTTGAAGAACAACGTTCTTTATCAATCAATTGATGGTGGCGCAAGTTGGTTAAAACAACCTAACAGCAAGAAAGCGTTCCCAACTTCTTCAGCGTTGAACGACGTTTTGGTATGCCCTTACGATGTTAATCGTGTGAACATCTTTGGTGCTGATTCAACAGCCGGTTTCCACGCTTTAGGAACACCAGCGTAATTTTAACAGAATGAGGGGGTGATACCCCCCTCTTATCACTTAAGGAGATTTAAGATGAGTTTCAAGAAAGTTTCAGCAAGTGTCACTAGACCAAACGATACAACACAATATGCGGCAAATGACGTTTGGGCGAATGGTACACCCGCTGCTTTAAGTTTTGCAAACGTTGTACGTGCCAACGATGGGTCTAATAAGATTGTGCAAGCCACATTAGTGGACAGTGCAAACCAATCAACTAAAGGTCAATTCGATTTGTGGCTATTCCACACGGCACCAGCGTTAGACGCTGATAATGCAGCTTTTACACCAACGGATGCGGAGTTGGCAAATCTAGTTGGTATTATCCGGTTTGATACGGGTATTGATGGAGATGCAACCAGCGGCGCAGGTGGAAACGCAGTTTATTTTGGAAAAGCTGTAAATGGTTTTCAAGAAGTGCCGATTCGCACTAAAGTAGCTTCAAGAACATTGTATGGGGTTGTTGTTGTGAAAAACGCTTACACCCCTGTTGCTCAGGAAGTTCTAACGTTTACACTTTGGGTTGACTGATTTTTAATAATCTAAAGTAAATAAAAAGAGAGGGAATTAACCCTCTCTTTTTTATTCCGATTTTATGAATCATCGTTATCTCTCGCCTACGTACAATCGGAAAAAGCGTAACTTTTAGTGGATAACGTTATGATTTAGATAATACCACAATTTAAATCTACTGTCAAGTCGTTTTTATGAATTTCCCGTTGGGGTTTCGCAATAAATCAAAACTCCGCAGTCTGGGTGTGGTGTTATGGTTGGTGTTCGTGTCGGTGTGCGCCAAGGTTGAATAAAGATTGTTGGTGTTCGTGTCGGTGTGTTTACGGGAGTGTTAGTTGGAACGAATGGTGTTAATTCGATGGCCGATGCATTCGAGTTGGTATTAAATGACAACACACCAACGAACAAGATAATTAAGATGGATAGTAAAATTAATTTTTTCATAATATACATATGATACAACACAAGGCTAAATCTGTCAAACATATTATCCTTGTTGTTATAAGAAAATTATGATATACATTAGATACTGATTAAAATATCAAAAGGAGATATTTATGAATAGAGGAATTCACGATATTGTTGTCCCGTATGGGCCGGTTCAAGTTACAGACGGTTCTGGTGCGTTGACTGTCGATGTTGAGGAAAAAACGTTGTTATTTGCAACTGGAACTGCATCAGTTAGTGGTGATAATACATTAATTGCCGCTCCTGGTTCTGGACAAGAAGTTGTTATTGTTGCTGCTGAAGTTCAGAATGAATCTGCGGTAGAAACTTTAATTATTTTAAAATTTGGCGCAACTACCAAGTGGCGCTTTCTTGCAAAAGATAAAGGTGCAGGGGGTCAAGCACCGATTCAGCAAGGGTTCGTGTGGCACGTAGGTGAAAATATACCGCTTACATTAACATTAAATGGTAATAATCAAATTGGATATAATATAATTTATTATCTAAAAACGATTTAACAACGTTCAGACGACAAAAAAACAAATGTTAACCCACTAAAGCCTACTCCATAATATATTTGTTTTTTTGTCATCTCATTTAATCCATGTAAATGTTGTCTATGACTTGGTGACGCAATCAACGCATTATATGCTGACCTCGCATCCGCTGTTCCTCTTACTAAAGACTGGACTGCATTGCCATTTTCATTATATGGATGGTCACAGCCAAATCTTTTTATGATTCGATTCGGGCAATCACCTTCTTTTGTACAGTGTGAAAAATAGTTATTTGCTTCGATATATTCAGCGTGCCACTGTGCTGCATTTGTTAATTCTACACTTTCAATCATTTGTGGTCGTTGGTTATTAATATCTAATATCCAAAGACACGCTGCCTCTTGACTAACTGATACGAAAACATAGATAGCAATCGGTAAAAATACTTTATACATAATTATCCTCCAAAAGATTATTATATCATTTTTTAGATATTATTCTTAAATAGAGTATCTGGTAATTGTTTTTTGATTTATGTTCTGATTTACTTTACTATAGAATAAGATTAATCTAATATAGGAGAATCTTATGGCAAATTGTTGTTCAAATAGTTTTTATTCTGAAACTTTAAACGCACCCGATTGCAGTATTGATTGTTTATCTGCTGCAAACCCTGGCGCTATTTTCGTTGGCGCATCTGGTGAAATTTACATTTTAACTGGTGATGACCCTTGCGTTCTGGCTGACTGGAAATCGCAAGCTGAGTGTTGTTTATCTTTTACGAACGAGACAGATTCAATTACCGTGTGTTGCAACGAAGAGTTGACACTAACAAGTTCAGATGGTTCTATTGATATTACCATCGATGAACTAACTGGAATTGACTTTAAATCCAACCTTTCAATAACATTTACAGATGACTATGGTAACGATTTTGATGTAGTTAGTGGCACGAGCGTTACACTATCTGATAATGCTGGTATTACTGTCGAGATAGTTGCTGATGGGCAATATAGAATCAGTGGCAACTCTTATTTTGGTGCTGGTGTTCCAGGGGTTACACCGACACATCAGACGTTAGCAAATTATTATTTTGATACAACAAATAATGTAGTTTACGTTTGGAAACCAGGAGTTAACACGTGGGTAAGAATTAATTATTTCCCATCCCCAGTTGCTTTATTTTCATACATAACGAGTGGACTAACTGCTACTTTTGATGGAACAGGGTCTACTTCTACTCAAGTTGGAACTTCGCTAACGTATCAATGGACTGGTTCTGGACCTGCTGCCGTAACTTTCGGAACACCAACGGCTGCATCAACCACAGCAACATTTACATTACCAGGAAATTACATAATTACTTTGACTGTAACAGATAGTAATAGTGTCGCAAAAGCATACACGCAAACAGTAAAAATTGAACCAAAAACAGAATGTGATGTTCGTTTTGCGATTCCTGATGTAGCATTTGCCGACCCATCAACACCTTTAGATTCTGAGGTTAACACATGGATTACTGCGAATGGACCATTCAATAACCGCACAATCTTATACAATATTGGTTCTGGTTCGGCAACGTCGCCAGAATTTATATGGATTTATACTTGTTAAGGGGAACTATGAGTCGGCTAAAAAGAAACAAAAGCAACATTGTAATCAATGATGAAACAAGATTATTTATTCAAGACTTATCGTCTGCATGTGAACGTAACTTCGATTACCACTCTTGTATTACTTTAGATAATGTAAGCTTGAATAAATCTGAACCTACAAAAGAATATATACCGAGCGCAACCCATTATGATACGTTTGAAGTCCTTGCACAGATGGCAGGGGCAGTACAACCAGGAACAAGCTCATTAAAGACAAATTTCACTCTTAATAGTAGCACACTTGGCAAATACTTTAATAGTAGATGCAACTTTGACATGCAAGTACACATAGGGAAATGTTCGACTAAACCAAGTGATTTTTCTTTGTTTGATAAAGCCTTAATTTTTAAGGGTGTTTCAATTAATAGTTACTCTATTGATTCTGTAATGTCTGCGACACAAACCGAAGTAGCGCCAATCACGGAAACGGTAAGTTTCAGTTTTGAAAAGTTTTTTGAGGTTCCAAAGCCATCTTTTATTGAGCAAAAAAGTGATATAATTTCTGCTGGACCTATTATAGATTCTTTTGTTTTTTGTAACGATGCAAGATGCAATCTTTGTGCTGGTATGACAGGAAAATATTTTGTTCAACTGGTTAAATGTGGTGATGAATGTAGTTTATTAAGAGTGATTTATACACTTGATAACGGTCGTACTTGGCGGGTAAAACCTATTAATATATGTGATTCAATAGGTTGTAATCAGTTTGTTAATACAAATATTGTGTCAGATAGTACAAACTTTTACTACCTTGGATTGAATGCAAGTGCAGGCAGAACAATACCTTCAATTATTGATAATAGCATGGACATCTTTCCTAAGTCTTCAATTGTTGGTAGCTTATTAATTACAGCTTTTACAAAATATAATGCGACGTTCTACACAGGAACTAACGGAAGAATTTTTATATCTGAATTTGGGATTCTTAAAAGGCTAATCAATACCCAATTAGATATTTCAAAAGATATTTATTCTATTCATTCAATTGATGGAGAGAACTTTATTGCAGGTTCGGAAAGCGGTAGAATTTATATCGGGACAATCAATAATAGCATCGAATCTTTAACAATCCCCAACGCAGGTAACGTTTATTCTGTTGCAATGATAAGTAATTGTTCGTTTATTGCATCCACTGGTTCAACTGGTGGTGTTTTATTCGTAAACGGAAGATTATCTAAAATCAAAGGTATCCGTGGAACAATTACAAAGTTCGCTTTCTTTAATGAAGATATAGGATACGCTTCCTCAATTGTTGGTAACTCTGTGTATTTTTGGCAAACAGTTGATGGCGGTAAAAACTGGCAACAACTTGATACAATATTACCTTCAAATTATGCCGTAACAACGATTGAGATTTGTGAATTTAATCATAACGTCATTACGATTGCAGGGAGAAAACTCGAAACACCTATCTCTCTTGAAGATGCAACGAATCCATCTTTAATGTGGGATTGTGAAGGTGAAGGGTTTGTTTTATTTAGTTTGTAAAAAAGGCTTGACAGATTGTTGATTCTGTGTTATTATAAACTTATAACGTTATCCACTAAAAGTTCTGCTTTTTCGGTGTGCGGAAACGAGAGATAACGTCTGATTATAAACCGAACTAAGAGAGATAGAAATATCTCTCTTTTTTATTTACCCCTTGACATTCTCAATAAACCATGTTATGATAGATTTCATGGAAATATTATTGGACTCAGGAATCACAGTTTTTGTAAAGCAAATCCCAAATGTTTTGGTTTTTGAATATCTATCAAAACTTAAGATTCCTGTCCCTCAACCTCCGATTGTCGAACTGGACGATGGTAGGGAAACCGAAAATACCTTTTCTCCTGTTTATCAAGATGCAGTTACAATTTACCAGTTGCAGATGAACAACTTAGCGTTCGATGCGATACTTGAACATGCGATAGAATTTGATAAGCGGTTACTTCAAAACAAATACTGGGTTGAAAAGAAAAGATACTTAAGAAATCAATTCTTCTACAATCATGAAGTCAAAGAAGAAGTTTCTTTCCTTCGCTATTTTGCCTTGGGGGAATCTTGGATTGATAAACTTCGTTTGACCCAAAACGCTATTTTGCATGAGTTGGCCGTTTTGGATATATTTAATTCATTGATTGTAACAAGAGATGGATATGACATTAAAGAAGCAAACATAAAAAACTCTGTAAAAACAGGGGTCGAAACTCATCCGATTATTATAGAGGGTTGCCAACTTGTAAACCCTTTAGATGAGTTAAAAGCGTGTAAAGATTTAGGTTTAGACTGGATTAAGTGGTATCGTTGTGAATACTCATTAAGAGAGAAAGCAACGACAATAGGGTTATATCGGTTAAATCGTTTGATGGAATCACACCAAGAGGATGCGGTTCAAATTGAATCAGAAAAAAGAAGTAAGAAAAAATAGGAGATTTTAGATGCCAAAATTTGATTTAGAAGATGAAGTTGTTGTTGAAAAAGCTACCGCAGTTGCCGAAGTTGAACCTGCGAATGTTGTTACGTTGTCTAGTGGTGTAAAGGTTCAGTTTATTAAACCTTTAACCCCATTTACAGCACAACAAATTGTTATTTTATCTTTCAATAATATTAATGTTGATTCACAAGGGCGTGTCAAGGACAACATGACTTCGCAAGAGCAACTTGCAACGGCTAAGAAAATGTATGACTTTAACAGTGCATTGATTATTAATGGTCTAGCGGAAGGTGCTTTGAAGGTTTACGGTGGCTTACCGAAGGATAATCGGTGGTTGGCTATTATGAAAATTAACCCAGCTATTGCATCAAACCACCCTTTTATTGATTTTAATGACCCACTACATTTGGACTTTTTATATTTGTTTTATACGGGTTTTATCAATGAAGACGATTACGGGTTGCTTTCAAAGCATTTACTAGGACAGTAACAATAAAAAGCGCCAAAACTGGCGCTTTTTTATTTAATATCGTCTTAACTTTGCATAAGAAGTTGGTTCAACACGTTGTAACGACTCTGACCACTTTCCTGTTAAATCTGGAACAATATGAATACCAGAAATTGTTGGCAAATATATCATTGGGATTTCATAAAAAAATAAAATATTTTCGCCTTGTATGTTCGCTTGAAATCTAAAATTACCAGAAAATTGGAACGAATTTACTACTTTCATCAACTTCGGTCTAATGTCAGGTCCGAAGATAATAGTAGATTTATTTGTGTATAAATAACTAATTTTTTGGTTGTCTCTTAAATTTTTAAAAATAAAATCTTCTATATCTTCAGTATCAACTTGTGTCATGTGTGGCTCGTAATGGCAAGCAAAATCTTCCAGACGTGCCTTTGAAACAAGGAATAGTAATACCTTTTTATAAAAAAATATAAAAAGTTGATAAAATTTTTGTTTAATCTCTGGAAAGTCGTATCTCCATTCCCAGTTGTTGTGGAATCTAGGTTTTGTTGGTGTTACAAGAACACGTTGATTAAAATTAATATGAGGCGTAGCTAAAATAGTAAAATAACGATGCATATCTACCTTCCTAACATATATATATATATATATTTCTAATATTATAACATGTTACTACAATATGTCAACTCGTTTTTATACAAATACCCTAAACATGCATCTTATTTAAAGATAAATTATAATATAGATTATGGCATCTTCAAAAGCAATTTTACCAAAAAATAAAAAGAAACTAGAAGGACTCTCTACCGTTATTCGTCGTGAGCAAGTTAATGTTGCAAAACAATATCATCTAAAGGGGTTACAGGAGATTGTCGAACCATTTGACTCAAGAATAACTTTTAACGTTCAAAGTAGATATGACAATGGAACCTACGTAACTAACATTAGCCCATCAGATAGTGTCGCTGGGCAAAATGCTGCTGATAATGACGTAACAAGTAAAGAGCTTTTTATGTGGCTTGACGAAGGTACAAGTGTAACAACTGTCGTTATGCCAGAAGATTTCGCAAATGAAACTCAACCTTGGTCTATCGATACCAG
>RXKA01000061.1 GCA_003962985.1 Pseudomonadota bacterium
GTGAGTATAAAGTTAAGATAACAGCATATCCTTCAGATGGAAGTGCGCCAAAAGAAATGGATACAAGCGACTTAAGTGTGCGTATTAATGACTCTTGGTAGTTTCTAGCATTATTGTGACATTGAGAATAGTGGCTATTTAGATAGCCACTATTTGTTTAAAAGTGAAATAAAAGTAGACAATTTTTTTATTAAATAGTGATTACAATCGAGTTATTAAGAATGTAGATTAGAAGGAAGAGATAATGAAAGTGTTTAATGTAAACAAATTGAAATTTACATTAGCTGGACTATTTGGTAGTATGATGCTAGTCGGCTGTGTAGGTGAAAGTGCAGATAATAAATCTACAGTAACTAATTCTGCTGCCGCAACTAATTCGGCTCAGAACCTAAAAGATGTCAATGATGAAAAGAATTTATGGGCAGCGATCACTGGTAGTGATGGTGTTGGTTATAATTCTGATGTAAGATTTGCTATTGAAAACAATTTGAATAGCGATATAGAATTTATGGGGTGTGATGGTAATGTAGTACAGTTTAGTACCCAATTTGAATCGATTATCCCAGCTGGATTTGCAACCCCTACTAAAAGTGTTTCAGATCATGATCCGCGTAAAAATATCATAGATCCTGCAGATATGGGGATTTATGATTCTGAGTCATTGCAGAATTATCAATTTAAATTTGGAACGGCGGCATATCATAATGATGATCGTAAGGAACAATGTTATTTCCGTATTTATGATAGTAAGCAAGATGTATATATGTATTTCAAGATGGTAAATGATGTACGTAAGTTTAATACCTACTCTGCGGTATTTAATGATATGGAACGTCCGCGCAAAGATGCTGAAGAAATGGTAAAGCAATATGATAATAATTTCTGGGCAGTTCGTGCAATTACTGATTATGCAACAATGCTAAATACCATTGGCCCAACTACAATTGGTATACTTGCAGCAGATTTAGGTATAACATCGGAAAAATTGGAACTAGAGGTTTTTACAGAGCGATATAACGAAGTACTAGCAGAAGTAGTTGAAAGACTATACGAAAAATACACTGCTTTACACGGTGTCAGTATACCTGAAGCAGAAAGAATTAAGGGCGTAAGAGAGTTTTATAAATCTCTTGGCATTGATTTACGAAATGTCTCAGATGATGTAGTAAAAGGGCTATATAAAAATGTTGTTATTGAACTAGGTGATGATAATTCCTTGCGTGCATATTTTTATGAAGAATTTTCTGTAGCTGGAAGAAAGATGAGACAAAAACGAGGATTTTCTCTAAATAATAAAGCAATTAAAGATTCTATCATATCTAACAAAATATTTACGGCGGATGAATTATCCGCATTACAACGAGCTGGATATAAGGATTTTGAGTTAATTGAGTTAAATAGTGTAACGGGAAAATACCAAGTTCAAGAGGTGATCAATGCATTTGGCACGAATAACTCAAAAAAATTTATTAACATCCTTTCTGGTAATAACATAATTAAGGCAGATCAAAGAGCTATTTTTCGATTATATGAAGAAAATCGTGCACTATTCAATAGCAAGTTTTTAGCTGAGGACGCACGTTTAGTTTCTTATAGTCGGTGGGCTAAAGGTTTTGTAACTGCTGCTGCTGATTTTGGAGTGTTAGTATTGGATTGGTTTGTAATTCAACCATGTCTTGAGATGATCTTCAATAATCCAGGGTATGGAACTTTTAATACTGGTATTGCTTTGTTAAATATTGGCGAGATTACTAGTGAAGATGTTGATAAATGGAATCAAACTCATCCCGTAGAACAACATATCTCGGCAAATACTGATGTGATTCAGACAAACGGTAATAGTATCTTACAAAATGTTCGATTATCATTAAAACCAAATAATAAAGATGGTATAGATACTAATCAGCAAGTAAATATTAGTCTATCTAAAGTTACAACACCATGGTTGCGCGTTGATAGTACCAATAATGATCCGTGGTTGGGGGGAGTTGGTAAGACAAATGATAAAAAAGGTAGCTCAGTCTTTGCCATGCACATAAGTGATCCTGTAGATGTGAAGAGGTTTGGTGATTTTAATGATCAATATAATAAATTGTTATACAGCAAAATGGGTCTTACTGAACTAGCCAATCGCGAAGAATTACCAGCTCCAGAGGTTAAGATAATTAATACATCAGTTGCGAATAATGGTCGCTTAGGAGTTTCTACACAAGGGTTACAAAACTTTGGTGGTCTGAGTGGTCTTTTCGTAAACTCAGGTAGTCCAGCTAGATTAAGTGTTATGATACCTAAAACTATGCTGGGGAGTGAGGTATTGTCTACTAGTGGTTATGCGGCAAAATTTGTTCCTGAGGAAATGAATAATAATGAATCTGAACCAGCAAGTAAATTTGTGATGGCTCGTTCGAAGAAGTTATTTCAGAACTTAAATAGCTCTTCTGATTTACCAACATTGTTAACGCAGTTTAACTGTAATGCGTTCATTAAAACAGGGATGCCATGTGAAATGAATTTGGCGGTTAGCGATTCAGCTACGCTCTCTGGTCAACGAAGTAAGGGTAAGTTGTTGATTGCTGATGCAGGTAGCCAGACGACGTATGTTCCGCTCTATATTAACTATCATTTAATTACTGAGCCACAATTATTTGATGTAGAGCAAGGAAGCACAGGTACATATCGTGTCTTCATGCATAATACAACGAATAGTAGATACTCTAAGGTGGTTGTTAGTGGCTTACCAACAGGAAGTACTGTAGTATCAGATAGTTGTAGTGCTGGTTTAGCGAGCGGTGCCGACTGTCAGATAGATTATAAATTTAGTAAAGTATCTAAACTAGGAGAGTATCAAGTTAAGATAACAGCATACCCTTCAGATGGAAGTGACCCGCAAGAATTTGATACTGGTGATTTAAGTATTCGTATTAATGATTCTTGGTAATTTCTAGTATTATTGTGACATTGAGAATAGTGGCTATTTAGATAGCCACTATTTGTTTAAAAGTGAAACAAAAGTGGACAACTTTTATAGAAACTAACTTATATAATCTCGCCATAGTTAAATAATTTAGAGGAATAAATTAATGAAGAAAAAACAAATTCTATTGCCACTAGTTAGTGCAATGTTATTTGGTTGTTATGGTCATGATGGTTCTACAGAAACCAATCAAAGTTCACTGAATAATTTACAAGGTCAGTTTAATAGTTTTGCAGGTGATGGAAAAAAAGTTGAGGGGATAGATCCATATGATCAAGCATTATATAATCCGCGAGTAAAAGGTGGTTTGACAGAACCTAAAACAACCTGTTCATCTGACAATGGAGTTTGTGCTGTTCAATCAGATAATAAACTATCCTCATCTTTTATAGTTGGATATTCTGGTAAGCATGTATGGGTAGTTCGCGATGTATTAGGAAACTTAGTTCTTAAATTTAATAAAGATATGCCGAAAACTTACCATGTATCAGAGCTTTATAACGATTTAGGTACTTCAACTTCTAAGGTTGGTTATCTTACTGAAATAGATACTTCAAATTGTGATAATTTAATCGCAACAGGAAAAACTAAAGGTAAAGAGTGTAAAATTAAGTTTGCATATTCAGGGGAAGCATTTAATAGTATGTCTCAGAATATCCATTTTGAACTTTCTGACGGTACAGATTCAAAAACTAATAATTTAGATGTTGTATATGTCGCAAAAAACATTAGTGCGACTGTTCAAAATGTTCCAGCATTGAATATTACCACCGCAAATACTTTATTCAAAGATGACTCGTTGTCAGATGTCGTTATGATTAACTATCCATTGGAAGCTAAACAAAGTGGCATTAATTTTCCTGCCGACAAATTGGATGCTTTTTCGGTTTCAAATGTAGGTACTGAGCCTCTCAATAAATATGATGATACGCTATTCAATATGAGAGTATCAAGTAATTATGCTTCATCAGAGGGTGTTTACTATTCTCAACTAACTAGCTGTCAACATGACATTACATTGAAACATGGTAATACTTGTACTATGCCACTAAGTTTCAGAACTGGTCTAGTTTCGCAAGATACTATTCAAGGTGGTACAAATCGGTTAGTATTAAATTATAACCAAGATCATGATGCTAATCCAATCACATATGCTAAGCGTGTAATTTTCTCACCAGGATTGTTACAGCCGATTAACGTAAGTTCAAACGGAATAATCGCTCAGGGAGCTGGTCCTGCTGAATGGTATGAAGATTTGAGTATCGGAATATCCAACTTGGGTAGCGGCATATTGTCATACGGTGTACCAATTAATAACTTTAAACTTAGTTTGGAATATGATCCTAAATTTTACTTAACTCATAGCGTAGTTCAGATTAATGGTGACAAAGAGTATCGTCTACTTTATAGCTATGGCAATATAGGCAAATATAGCTCTCAAGAAGAGTTACTGAGCTCATTGAAAATTACTCCAGATACGGAATGTTTTGCAACTCCAGATACCGAAAGCCCTACAAGTGGTATGGTTAGTGATGGAATGTTATTATCTCATCATTGTAATGTAACTATTTCAGCCAATAATCCAGAAGAATTAATTGGGTTGAAGAAGCCTATTGCTGCAATGCTGGTAGCGACCTATAATGCGCCTTTATATGATAAACCTGTCAAACAAGTATTGGGAACTTTAGGGGTGAATTTTTCTGATGCAGAAGTAAGAAAAGGTTCTGGAAAACGTGTCCTTTATCGTATCACTAAATCTTTATCAGGAATTAGAGGTTTGGAAGAAGACAAGATTAACTTATATCCAGTTCAAAAGAAATCATTGATGAAACCATTTGTTTTTAATGAGTTAGATTCTATTCGTGGTGGTACAATGGTACAGCATGATATTACAGACCAGTTATTTGCATGGATAAATAGTAATCGTGAGCAAGTTTGCACTATGGATTTTCCTGTAACATTACGTTGTACATTCAGTCTTGGTGATGATTATGCCAATGAATTAGCTAGACCATTACCATTCTCTTTGGTTTTCATGATTCCATATGGTCAAAACTGGGCAACTTATCCATTGAAATCTGATAGTATAGCAAGGATTGAAGATGCTTCTATGGATGGACGTTATTGGTCTAAGTATGGTCAATCATTAGTTGAAGATAAAATATCTTATATTTTGAATCAAGATTATGTACTTTACCCAGATGATTTAAGTAAAGCACGTGGTGTACATAAGTAAATAAATGTTAAAGGAAAGTTATTAAAATGAAGAAAGTAAATTTATTAAAAAGCATGATGTTGCTTAGTATCTTGTGTGGCACAGTTAGTGCAAATGCGACAACCTCAACGAACAGTGGTGTATCATCAAATTCAAGTGTGGGCAATTTACAGTATGCGCCAGTACAGCCAAAATGGCCGTTGAGTGCGAATAAATCAGTATATTGGCCTACTAATTTCCCAGCGTTGGGTAGCGATAATTGGTTTGACGGTCCAGATAACAAAGCTGCGAAAAATTTTAACGGATGTGGCGGTAGTAGAGTAGAGTTTGGTACTTCTGGTAATCCAAATTATGGAATACCTGAATTGAATTTAAACTACAATATTATCGTGAATGTACAAAACTATAATTCCAAGTTACGCTATGATATATATTCTAAGTCGGATAATAAATTTGTGAGCAGAAATGTGCCTCTGATAAACGGTAGAAATATTATTTCGATTCAACCATCATTTATTAATGGTAAGTTATTAAAAGATCCTTCTGGAGAATACCAAATTGTGTTTAAAGGAATTCAGTATAATGGAGTATCTGTAAATAGTAATGCTATATTAAATATAAATTTACAGGATACCCTTGAGCGTAGTTGTCAAAGAGAGGCTAAATTTGATTCACAAAAACAAGTTGTCAATTGTGATGTTGGAGGTGCTTTGTTCTATCACAAAGCGAAATTAAACACAACATTTACTACCTATAGTTCAGTAGTTAGTACTGCAACTGCGTTACCTTTTGAACAAGGTTTTTCAAAGGTTGCTTATTCTGGTAGCAGTGATCCGACTAACGGTTATTCTTGCAAGATTATATTCAATAATCCAGAAGACGGTAGTGTTAGCTATGATTTTGAACATGTGGTTCGTTTATATGCTTCAATAGATGCTTATCAAATGAATTTAAATGGGGATATGTCTAGTTATGCTAATCCTCATGAAGATAGTGCATCTTCTGCATATGCTAAAACTTCTGTAACATATGATCTACATCAAATGTTATGGCAATCTAAATAGTAAAGTCTTACTTATTTGAGTATATGGTTACTAGTAGAATAATTTTATTGCTTGAGTTATTTCATGTTAAATTAGAGATGACAGTAACCTAACGCATGTTAATATAAAAATCAGGATTAACCTTCTCCATTTCGGGTGGTGATTTGACCACCAGTTCTTGCCCTCATTTATGAGGGCTTTTTTATTAATTGGTTATCAATTGTACTTCAATTCCTAACGTTATTCCAACGTTACCTAGCGCATTTAGTTCGCTATCTATCATTCGCGTACTTCTACTCGCATAATTCCGAAGAATCTGTTTAAGAACAATTTACTCAGCTTGAATTACTTATTCAGCTATAAAAAGTGAGGATTGGGATTCTTAAAAAAGATTACTCGTAAAAGTGAAACAAAAGTGGACAACTTTCTAATTTGATAATGATTATAATCACGACATAAAAAATATAACTTTGAGATTTACAATAATTTTTCTGGAATTGTGTAGTGACAAATTCAAATAAAGATAAGCAAAATTTGAATCATCTTTGCATAAAGGCTACAAAGAATATTTAAAACAAGCGGATAAATTTATTTTAATTCTCATCAACAGCATAGCTTTAAAAAGGAAAAGTAATGAAAGTATTTAATGTAAATAAACTAAAATTTACGTTAGCTGGACTATGTGGCAGTGTAATGTTGGTCGGTTGTGTCGGTGAAAATGCTGATAATAAATCTACAGTATCTAATTCAGGTAAGATCGCTCAATCAGCACAAAATTTGCACAATGTGAATGATGAAAAGAACTTATGGGCAGCAATCACAGGTAGTGATGCTATTGGTTATAACTCAGATATTAGGTTTGCGATCGATAATAATTCTGCTAATGATGTTCGTTTCTTGGGTTGTGATGGTGATGTGCGTCAATTCAGTACACAGTTTGAATCAGATATTTATGCTGGATATCACACCGGAACTAAGTTGTTATCTGATAATGATCCAGATAAAAATAAATTAGATCCAATGAATCTTGGGGTATATTTACCCGAATCATTAGAACAGACACAATTCAAATTTGGCACTGGAGCATATCGTGAGTTGGATACTAGCACTGAGAAGTGTTATTTTAGTGTCTATGATGCATCACAAGATGAGTACATGTATTTTAAAATGGTAAATGATGTACGTGTGTTTAATACTTATTCTGCGATATTTAATGATATGAAACGTCCACAACACGATGCAGAAAAAGTTGCAGGTCTTTATGATAGTGAGTTATGGGCTAAGCGTCTAAGTTTTGATGCTCCAACGATGGCGGCTGCCGATATATTTGCATGGGGCGCTATTAGTTCTAAACTATGGGTCTCAGCAGAACAATTATATAATGAAACAGTTACTTCGCAAACACAAGAACTTTTTAGTTTGTATGCACGTGATTATAATAAATGGCGTGCCATATATTTAAGTCGGGATAACTCATATGCAGGAATATTGCAAGCCCAGCATGATTTGGATTATATGAAGAAGAAATTTTTTGGTAATTCAGATGTTTTAATTCAAACAGGTACAAATCGCGATATAGGTAATGCTGAGATTCGCGACTTTGTGAAGAATTTTAAACTAGAGCTTGTTAATGATACAAATTCAGCAACTCGTTTAAAGTTAGTTGATACAAATGGTAATTCTATTATACCTAATCGAGCAGATCCGCATGTATGGGAGAGGTATGGATTAAAAGGTTGGCAGGAACGATTACCAGAAGGACCAGAAGGTCTACAGCTTAAACAATGGTCGGTGATGCAAGAGGAGTACAAAACTGCTTGGGGTGTGAAACCAAAGAGCTTTGGTGAGGTTGTTGGTAAAGACCGCAGTTTAGTTAAAGAGATGCGTGAACTAAATCGAGTATCAAAATTAAATTCTAGGGTTACAACTTATGATGAATTAATGTTTTCTAAAAAATTAATATCTAAGGCTAAATGGATGAAGGTTGGAGCTGTTGCAGCAGAAGCAGCTTTTATTGCTGTAGATTGGTTTGTATTTCAACCGTTATTAGATGGTATATTTAGTGAACCAGGTTATGGTACATTTAATACTGGTATTGCACAATTAAGTCTGGATGCGGTAACGCCAGAAGAGGCTACAGCTTGGAATAAAAATCATCCTGATTCACCGATTGCAGCTAATACTGATGTTATACAAGATGATAATAATAATTCGATAATGGCGACAACACAGTTGAAATTCAAAGAAGATAATCAAAAAGGTTTGGATAAAAATAGTTTAGTCACAATTAGTCTATCTAAAATAACAACACCGTGGTTACGCACAGCGCTAGAAACGAATGATCCATATTTAGGTAATGTAGGTAAATTTGGTGCAAAGAAAGGGAGTTCAGTCTTCAAAATGACGATAAACTCTAGTGGTGGGTTATCATTAACAGGATTAGAGAATGAATTTAATAAGTTATATTATGGATCATTAGGTTTATCACAACTAGCTAACCGTGATAAATTACCAGCCCCAGAAGTAACTGTTGTGAAGAGCTCTGTGGCAAGTAATGGAGGTTTGAAATCTACCCATAATGGTTTACAAACTTT
>RXKA01000065.1:0-8432 GCA_003962985.1 Pseudomonadota bacterium
TTGGTTTAAGTACTACCCAGATTTTGGAGTTATTAAAATTACTTCGTGAAAATGAGTTACTTGATTGTTTGCATTTAATTCATTGTCACCAAGGTTCACAAATTGCCAATGTTAAAGATATTGAACATTATATCAACGAACTAGCGCAGGTGTATGTTCAGTTATATAAAATGGGTGTTAACATTCAGATTATTGATACTGGTGGTGGATTAGCGGTTGATTATGAGGGTAGCCGTACACGTAGTTTTAATTCGACTAATTATTCTTTGGGTGAGTACGCGCACACTATCCTATCAAAAGTTAAATTGCTGGCTGAGAAAAATGATGTGCCATTACCGCAAATTTATACGGAATCAGGAAGAGCAACTACCGCTCATCACGCAGTGTTTGTAACCAATATTGTTGAAATAGAAAGTGTGGTTGGTGAAGAAGTTCCTGATATCGGTAAGACAAAAGATGAAGACTTAGTTGAGCTTGATGATATGTTGGATTCATTTGATAAATTGCCGATTAACGAAATTTATTCTTCAAGTGTAATTGCAATTGAAAGCTTACATAATCGTTTTTCAGCAGGTGATTTGTCTCTTGAAAAGCGTGCTTTGGCTGAGCAATTATTTTCCCATATTAAACTGGAAATTATTAAACGTTTAAATCCAGTTAAACGCTCGCATCGCGAACTATATGATATTTTAGATGAAGATCTAGCCAAAAAAATAATTGCTAATTTTTCGTTATTCCAGAGTATGCCTGATAGTTGGGCTATTTCGCAACTATTTCCCGTTATTCCACTCTCACAGCTAAACAATGAACCTGTTTTGCGTGCCGTGATTGAAGATATAACATGTGATTCAGATGGGATTATCACCAACTATATGGACCATCAAGGTAATGAACCATCATTGAAGTTACCTGCTTATAATCCTAAAAAACCGTATCTGTTAGGGGTGTTCTTAGTTGGTGCATATCAAGAGATTATGGGTAATATGCATAATCTCTTTGGGCGCGTTACGACAGTGGATGTATGCTTAGATGGTAAAGGGCGTTTTGAAGTTGAAAATGTGCATGACGGATTTGCTAATAGTGATTCATTAGAACATGTTGGTTATGATGTGATTGAAATGTTGGATTGCTTTAAGAAATCTTTAACCACACTCAAAACATCTAAAGCTGAGCAAATTAGTTTATTTAATCAAATCAAAGAAATTTTTGATGCACATACCTACTTACGCTAAAATGTAAGTTACTATGTTAGCATAGATTAGATTTGCAATTTATGGCATTATAGTGTTATAATCTTGGTAAGATAATATGATAATAGTGAGCCTTTTAAGGCTCACTTTTTTGTTAGGTAAAAAATGAAGATTCATGATATACTTGAAACAACAGTACCTGGGTTAGGGTATGAATTAGTAGATGTAGAAATTACTCCTGCGAAGATTATCCGTGTGTTTATTGACAAGGCTGATGGATTAAGCGTAGAAGATTGTGCAGAAGTATCTAATCATTTAGGAAAAGTATTTCTCGCTGAAGAAGTGGATTATAATCGCCTAGAAATTTCTTCACCAGGTCTTGAGCGTCCATTGAAAAAGCTTGGCGATTATCAGCGCTTTAATGGTCGTTTAGTTAGAATAAAAACATTTGAATTATTTGATGGTCAAAAAGTATTTTTAGGGCATATTAATTCTGTTGATGGCGAAAAAATTACTATCCAACTAGAAAATGGTAATTTATTTAGTGTGGAATTCCCCGATATTAGTCGTGCGCGATTAGTGTATGAACCAAAGAAAAAATAGTTTTGCGAGGTTATAAATGAGTAAAGAAGTTTTGATGTTGGTAGATGTCTTAGCTAAAGAAAAAAATTTAGATAAAGAAATAGTATTTGATAGTTTAGAAAAAGCATTGGCATTTGCAACGAAAAGAAGTTTTGATGGTGAGTTTCCAGATATTGAAGTTCATATCGATCGCCACTCAGGCAAGTTCCGTACCATTCGTAAATGGACGGTAATGAGTGATGTTGATTTTTACGATGATGACAAAGAGTTGTCGTTATCTGATGTTGAAGCAGATCCAGATCGTTTTGGTACTGGTTTAAAAATCGGCGATGTAGTTGAAGAAGAGTTAGATAATATTGATTTAGGTCGTGTATCGGCACAAACGGCGCGTAATATTATTGCTCAGAAGATTAAAGATGCTGAACGTGATCAAGTTCTTAATGAGTATTTGTCACGTAATAACGGAATTATTATTGGTAAAGTACGTAAATTTGAGCGTGGTAATGCTGTAATTGATTGTGGTAAAGTTGAAGCAATTATTTTGCGTCCAGACCTAATTAATAAAGAAGTCTTGAAACCTGGTGATATGGTTAAAGGTTTCTTTGATAAGGCTAACCCAGTAATCAAAAATGGACGTTTGTCGATTTCTCGCGCAAGTAATGGGTTTTTAGCTAAATTATTAGAAAATAATGTACCTGAAATCGCTAATGGTCGCGTTGAGATTAAAGCAATTGCTCGTGACCCTGGTAATCGTTCTAAAGTAGCAATTATTAGTCATGATTCACGGATTGATGCTAAAGGTGCTGTGATTGGTTTTAGAAATCAACGTATTGACAGTGTGACTAAAGAGTTATTTGGTGAAAAAATTGATATCATTGAGTTTAGCGATGATTTGGCTAAGTATGCATTAAATGCACTAGCACCAGCTGAAATTGATAGCTTAGTTGTTGATGAAGAGAAGCGCCGTATTGATGTGATTGTTGAAGATGATAAATTAGGTTCAGCAATTGGTCCTGACGGTATCAATGTACGCTTAGCAAGTATGTTAACAAATTGTACTATTGATATCTATGGTAAAACACAAGCTAAAGATAAAAAACAAAATGAGCGAGCAGATTTAATGGCAATGTTTAATGAAACATTGGATGTTGATGATGATATTTCTGAATTACTAGTTGATAATGGCTTTAGTTCTTTGGAAGAAGTAGCATATGTTGAATTAGCAGATTTATTGGTAATTGAAGATTTCGATGAAGATGTTGCTAAAGAATTGCAAGAGCGCGCAAAAAATAAATTATTGTCAAAAACAATCATTTATAAAGATAAAATGGATAAATTGGCCGATGATTTAGCTAGTGTGGTTAAGTTCTCGCCAGAGGTTTTATTACAGCTAGTGGAGCACAATATAATGAGTATTGATGACTTTGCTGAATTAGCTGGCGATGAGTTGATGGATATGATTAGCATTGATTTGGATACCGCTAATAAATTAATCATGAAAGCACGCGAAGTGTGCGGATATTTTCAAGGATAAGTTAGTATGACGGTAAAAGAATTTGCCATAAAATTAAATATAGCACCTAGTGCTTTAGTTGCTAAATTAGCACAAGCAGGAATAAATAAAACTTTAAATGATTCTTTATCAGCAGACGATGAAGCTAAATTTTTAGCATTTTTGAATAATGGTGGTACTACTGAAAAACCTAAGAAACTTTCTTTAGGTAAGAAGAAAGCTACTACCGATGCTGATGAACATAAATCAAGTGAAGATGTTGATGCTCACGGAATTAAAGTTGAAGTAAAACGTCGTAAAGTATTACATAAAACTACAGCTAGCGATGAGTCTTTTGTAGCAAATGAAGATACTCATGAAGTAGAACATGTTGCAGACAAAGAAGAAGTAGCTATTGAACCTGTAGTTGTAGCAATGGAAGTCGCTACTCCTGTGGCTCCTGAGGTAGTACCTGTAGTTGTTGAAGAGACACGCGAAATTGTTGCGCCAGTTGTTGAACAAACTAACGATGCGGTAGTGGTTAAGCCTAAAGAGAAACCTAAGTTTGTAGCTGTAGAAGACAAATCTCCTAAGGCAGCACCGACACTAAAAGCGGTTAAGAAGACTAATAAAATGAAAGTTATTGGTAAAGAAGATTCTAGCTTAGAAGATGCGGTGAGTGATGAGGAAGTAACAGGTTTAGTGGTTATTGAAGATGCTCCTGCAAAGCCAGCAGTTCATACACATCATAAATCGCATAAAAAACATGAAAAATCAAAACAAGCACACAAAGCTTTAAAAATTCAAGAGTTCCAAAAACCGGTGAAACAACAAATTTTAGAAATTCAGGTACCAGAAGCAATAACCGTAGCTGATTTGGCACATAAGATGTCAGTAAAAGCTGCCGAGGTAGTGAAACGTTTGATGAAAATGGGTATGATGGTTACGATCAATCAATCCATCGATCAGGATACTGCAATGTTGGTGGTTGAAGAACTAGGTCATACAGCAATAGCTGCTAAAGCGAATGATCCTGAGAGTTTCTTGGATGATGTGGTAGAACATAGCGATGCTAAAAAAGTTCATCGTGCTCCAGTTGTAACTGTAATGGGACATGTGGATCATGGTAAAACATCATTGCTTGATTATATTCGTAAAGCAAAAGTTGCGGCTGGTGAAGCTGGTGGTATTACTCAGCATATTGGTGCCTATCATGTCGAAACAGATAACGGAATGGTGACATTCTTAGATACTCCTGGTCATGAAGCGTTTACAGCATTACGTGCTCGTGGTGCGCAGTTGACGGATATCGTAATTTTGGTAGTTGCAGCTGATGATGGTATCATGCCACAAACAATTGAAGCAATTAATCATTCTCGTTCAGCAGGTGTTCCAATTGTTGTTGCTATGAATAAAATGGATAAACAAGGTGCTGATCCAGAGCGAGTTAAGCAAGCATTGACCGTACATGAAGTTGTTCCTGAAGATTGGGGTGGCGATGTAATCTGTGTTCCTGTCTCAGCAAAAACAGGCATGGGTATCGATGATTTACTACAAGCGGTATTATTACAAGATGAAGTATTAGAATTACAAGCACAAGCAGATGGTCCAGCCAAAGCCGTAGTGATTGAGTCTAAACTAGATAAAGGTCGCGGTGCGGTTGTGACAGTTCTAGTTCAATCTGGTACATTACGTAAAGGTGATATCGTCTTGGCGGGTACTAGTTATGGTAAAGTGCGTGCCATGATTGATGAACGTGGTAAGCATGTTGAATCTGCTGGTCCTTCTATACCTGTTGAGATTTTAGGTCTAGCAGATATTCCAAGTGCTGGTGATGATTTAATCGTGGTAAAAGATGAACGTAAAGCACGTGAAATTGCATCATTCCGCGACGAAAAACAAAAACAAGAAAAAATGATGCGTCAACAAGCAGCTAAACTAGATAGTTTATTTGCAGCCGGTAATGGTATTGATGTTAAAACATTAAATATTATTATTAAATCAGATGTACAAGGTTCATACGAGGCATTAACTCATTCGTTACAACGTTTGTCAACTGAAGAAGTTAAGGTATCAGTAGTTCATGCTGCCGTTGGTGGTATTAATGAATCAGATATCAATTTAGCAATAGCGTCAAATGCAATTGTCTTTGGTTTCAATGTGCGTGCCGATGGTAATGCTAAGAAACAAGCCGAAAATAATAGCATTGAAATTCGTTATTACAATATTATTTATGAAATCATTGATGATGTTAAGGCTGCATTATCTGGACTATTATCGCCAGAGAAACGTGAAGTGATTACGGGTAATCTTGAGATTCGTCAAGTATTTACAATTAGTAAAACAATCATTGCTGGTTGTATGGTATTAGATGGAGTTGTGAAACGTAATTCTAAAATTCGTATTATTCGCGATAGTATGGTAGTTCATACTGGTGAATTTAGTGGATTACGCCGTTTTAAAGATGATGTAAAAGAAGTTAAAGCAGGTTATGAATGTGGTATAACAATTAAAGACTACAATGATGTTAAAGAAGGTGATATTGTTGAAGCATTTGAAATATCAGAAGTTCAGCGTACACTTGATTAATCATGATTTGAAAACTGCCATTTAACGATGGCAGTTTGTTCGTTTAGATTAAGAGAGTAGACAGTATATAAATTAATAGCCATGGATAGGCTTGGATTTAATAATATAGTGTTTCTCATTAATATAGGATATAAGATAAAGAATGAAGAAAAGTAGTAATCGTGCCACTCGAATGGCAGACCAAATCCATAAAGATATTATGAATATTTTACGTAATAAGGTTAAAGACCCACGTATCAACTGGGTTACCGTGAATGAAGTTGAAGTTACGAATGATTATTCAGTTGCAAAAATTTATTATTCCGTATTAGACAATAGTAAATTACAAGGTATTCAAAAAGCCTTGGCTAGTGCTAAAGGCTTTATTCGCTCTGAGTTATCAAAAGGGTTAACTACCTATACAGTTCCTGATTTACGTTTTATTTTTGATACCTCTCTTGAGCGCGGTAGTCATATTTTAAGTTTGATTAGCAAGGTTAGTGACGAGTTTGTTGATCAGGATAATGATGAAGAAGATTCGCAATCAAATTAATGGCGTGTTATTATTAGATAAACCGCTTGGGTTATCTAGTAATAGTGCGATCCAACGTGTTAAATACGTACTTAATGCGGAAAAAGTTGGACATACTGGTACTTTAGATCCATTAGCAACTGGCTTATTACCTGTTTGCTTAGGTGAAGCAACTAAATTTGCGAGTTACCTACTTGATGGTGATAAAGAGTATATTGCAACTGCACAATTAGGTGTGATTACCGATAGTGGTGATGCTGAAGGTAATATTGTCGCAACTAATGTAGTAACGACTAATTTAGCTACGATTGAACAAGTTATTAGCCAGTTTCGTGGTGAAATAACACAAGTTCCACCGATGTATTCAGCACTAAAACATAATGGTCGACCATTGTATGAATATGCAAGAGCAGGTATCTCGATTGAACGTCCAAGTAGAAATGTTACTATTCATGAGTTAGAGTTGCTATCTTATGACCCGACACTTGAGCAAATTCAATTTCGTGCACGGGTAAGTAAGGGGACGTATATTCGGACACTGGCTGAAGATATTGGTAATAGCTTAGGTTGTGGGGCTTCACTTACAGGGTTACGCCGAACCCATAGTAATTTATTTAACATTGATGCAGCCTATGAATTAAATGAATTAATTGAGATAGCCAATTGGCAAGAATTAAATATCTTACCTGTTGATGTATTATGTCAAGATTTAGCAATATTCGAAATTAGTGATAAATTATTAGCTGCGGTTTCAAATGGTAATAAATGTAAATTAACTGATATTAAACCAGATCATGTGTTAGTTGGTAAAGGAGTTCGGGTTTATCATCAAAATCGTTTTATGGGTGTTGCTGAATTACAGCTTAATCAGGGCATAGTTGAATTATGCCCTAAACGGATGATGAAATCTGTCAACTTGTAGCTTATTTGACTACTTGTATGTTCGGTATTAAAGTTGCGTAGTCTTTCGGTAGTTGACTTAATTTGCCGAGAGTTTGGATCGCTAATTGAGTATAGATTTCACGCAACTGTGGATGTAAATCAAGTGGGTTACCCGCATCACTTAATTCACAAATCAGTGAGTTAAGTGGGAGTTGTGCGAGCAAATCAAGTTGATAACGCTGTTTAAGTTTTTCATTTGCACCTTGTCCAAACGTATGTTCAAGGTGTCCGCAATTTGAGCAAATATGGAGCGCCATATTTTCAACTACTCCTAGACATGGAATAGCTAATTTCTCGAACATAGCAATACTTTTTCCAACATCAATAAGGGCAATATCTTGTGGTGTAGTTACTACAATTGTTGCGGTAATTGGCATTTTCTGCCCGATAGTTAGATGAATGTCGCCAGTTCCAGGTGGCATATCAATTACTAGGATATCTAAATCACCCCACTCAGTATCAAATAGCATCTGCTCTAATGCTTTATTAACGATAGCGCCACGCCAAATTGTTGCTTGGTTGCTATCAACTAAAAATCCAAAAGACATTGCTTTCATGCCAAATTTTTCTAGTGGTACAAAGCGATTATTGGGACTAACTTCTGGCTTATAATCAGTTGCACCAATTAGTAATGGAAGAGATGGGCCATAAATATCGGCATCCAATATTCCTATTTTTAATCCCTGATTAGCTAATCCTAACGCTAAATTAAATGCCGTAGTTGATTTACCAACACCACCTTTACCTGATGTTACCGCGATAATATTTTTGATGTTTGGGATGCGTTTAAGACCTTGTTTAACACGGTGTGCTATAATATTAGGTTGATTAGAATTATTTATCATGATGGTTATTTCCTGCTAGTAATAGCGATCTATGTTAATTTGATATAGTTTTAAAGCATAAATTTTAACATAATAATTTACTAAAAATATAAGATATAAATTCTGCAAGTTGTCTTGCAGTCTAACAAGAGGTGATTGAATGACTAAAACTACGATTGTAACGTGTGCCTTGCCATATGCAAATGGTGATATTCATTTAGGGCACATGGTTGAGCATATTCAAGCAGATATTTGGGTACGCTTTCAAAAGATGCAAGGTAAACACTGCTATTTTATTTGTG
>RXKA01000065.1:8594-8698 GCA_003962985.1 Pseudomonadota bacterium
AATGCGCTTATGATATTTATAATAAATTAAAAGCGAATAATAAAATTGCAGTTAGGACAATCAGCCAACTTTTCGACGAAGAAAAACAGATGTTTTTACCGGAT
>RXKA01000019.1 GCA_003962985.1 Pseudomonadota bacterium
TCGATGGCAGTAGATAGAAATATATTAGTTAAAGATGTCCTTGGTCAAGGACAGGTTCCTCTTTATTCATACGTAACCAATACTATTGAAGATGGTAAATTTGCTGGATTAGATTATTCATGGTCAAAATTACCACGCGAGAAACAGATTGCTGAAGCAAAGCAACTATTCAAAGCTGCAGGTTATGATGATAGCCATCCGTTACAAATCACGATTAATTACAACACTAATGATCTGCATAAAAAAGTTGCTTTAGCGATTAGTTCAATGTGGCAACAAACTTTCGGCGTAAAAAGTATAATTGTTAATGCTAGTAACCAAGAATGGAAAACTTTCTTACAGACACGCCATAAAGCAGATTACGATATTGCTCGCGATGCATGGATTGCTGACTACAATAGTGTTGATACTTATACTAATTTATATGAATGTAATAATCCACAAAATAATGCCCACTCATGCACACCTGAATTTGACAGTTTAATTCATCAAGCACAACAATCTGGAGCAGAAAGCCAACGAATGGCACTAACTCGCCAAGCATTACAAAAAGCGATGGACAATTATTCAATTATACCTCTTTATCAATATACATATTTCCGCGTTATCAAGCCAAGTGTAATTGGATACACTCCCGAAACTAACCATCTGGATAATGTATATAGTAAATGGTATCGCTTTAATTAATTTTTTGAGTAATTAGGTTTATGAAACAAAAATATATAATTTCGTTATTGGCATTAATAATCGGTAGTGGCATACTAGTAGCATGTTCCAAATCTAATCATGAACAAGCACAAGTTAAACCGCAAAGTTCGGACACCATAAATGTAGATTTAGGGAGTGACGTGCCAACCATTGATCCAGCTTTAACTCAAGATGTTACTAGCGCACGCGTAATTTATGATTTATTCTCACCATTGGTTGATTTTAATCAAAATAACCAACCAATACCTGGAATTGCGCAAAAATGGTCAGTATCCAAAGATGGTAAAGTATATACATTCCACTTGCGTAAAGGTCTAAAATTTTCTGACGGTTCACCAATTACAGCTGAAGACATTGTATTCACATGGCAACGCTTAGCCGACCCAAAAGTTAGCTCACCTTATAATATCTTGGTTAGCAATATTGTTAACGGACAAGCTATTATCGACGGTAAAGCAAAAGTTGAAACTCTTGGAGTAACCGCGCTCGACAAACAAACTATTCAAATAACACTAGAACACCCAGACACGGCTTTTATCCAAATCTGTACACAACCCAATGTTGGGATTGTTTCCAAAGCAAACCTGACTAAATTTGGCAATCAGTGGACGAACCCTGATCACATGGTTACTTCTGGTGCATACACGATCAAAGAATGGGTTGTCCAAGGGCATATGTTACTGACCAAGAACCCTAATTACTACGATGCTAACAACGTGAAGATTAAAAATGTTAATTTTTTACCATTGGTTGATACAAATGCCTCGCTTAGTCAATATGATACCAATGGGGTGGATATCACCTATTCAATTCCTGTTGATCAATACAAAGACATTCAACAAAGACTTGGTAAGCAATTACACCAATTTCCTTTAGAAGCGATGTCGTTCTATGACTTTAATATGGTACTACCTCAATATGCTAATAATAAAAACTTACGTCAAGCACTCTCAATGGCAGTAGATCGCGAAGTAATCGTTAAGCATATTCTTGGTCAAGGACAAACTGCATTGTATTCTTATGTAACACCAACTATTGAAGACGGTAAATTTGCAGGGTTAGGATACTCGTGGGCAAAATTACCACGTGCACAACAGTTGGCGATGGCAAAAGATTTATTTGCAAAAGCTGGTTATAGCGAAAGCCACCCATTAGAGATTGCAATTTCTTATAATACTAATGATGGTAATAAAAAAATTGCGATTGCTGCTATGTGGCAAGAAACTTTTGGTACACAAAGCATAAAAGTAACACAAAGCAATCAAGAATGGAAAACCTTCCTTCAAGATCGGAAAAAAGCTGATTATGATATCGCTCGTGATGGTTGGAATGCTGACTACAATTCTGTAAATACCTACACAATGCTTTATTATTGCAAGAGCCCACAAAATAATTCCAAATATTGTAACTATGAATACAATAAACTTATTGATAAGGCACAAAATACCAATAATCCTGAAGAACGAATTAAATTAATCCGTCAAGCGCTCCAACTAGCTCAGGATGATTATGCGATTATTCCGCTGTATCAGTATACATGGCATAGGTTGGTGAATCCTCGAGTAAAAGGATATGATGCCGATCATAATTATTTTGATCATGTACAGAGTAAATGGTATAAATTCTAATTATAATCTCTCTATTAACTATATTATCTAGCTGTAAAATTTAAAGGAATTATAGATGATAAAATTTGCAATAAAAAGAATTTTGGTCTCGATACCAACATTACTTGCAATTATAACCCTAGTTTTTTTCCTCGTACATATGACACCAGGCAATCCATTTGATGGTGAACGCGCACTTTCAGCTGAAGCTCTCAAATCACTCATGGCACAATATCGCCTTGATTTACCGCTTTGGCAGCAATATATTATGTATCTGAATGATTTAATTCATGGTAATTTTGGTATTTCAATGAAATATCTTGGACAATCAATTAATAGCCTACTTTTTCCTGATAATATGGGTGGATTCTGGGTTACCTTGAGAATCAGTATTTACACTATGTCGGTTGCGGTTCCGATTGGTATTTTGTTGGGTGCATACGCTGGATTACATAAAAATTCATGGTTTGATAAGATGGTAGTTTCTGGCAATATCTTCTTTACCGCAGTACCAACCATGGTGACTGGACCACTAGCAGTATTAATATTTGCTGTGACATTAAGAGTTTTTCCTGCGGGTGGTTGGGGTGATGGTGATTTTATGCATTTATTTTTACCAGTAGTAGTATTAATTCTAGCATATGCGCCAACCATTGCATTCGTAATGCGTGGTAGTATTATTGAGGTATTAAGTTCTAACTATATTCGCACTGCCAAAGCCAAAGGTTTACCTACCAAAACTATTTTATTCAAACACGCAATTAAACCAGCATTATTACCTGTAATATCACTCTTAGGTCCAATGTTTGCTGGTGTCCTTGTTGGTGCAGTGGTAACAGAGCAAATCTTTACCCTACCTGGGCTAGGTGTACTAACTACGAATGCTGCAACCAATCGTGATTATAATATGATTATGGCAATTACTATTCTTGGCAGTACATTGACAATTGTTTTCAATATTATTGTCGATTTATTATACATTCTCCTTGATCCAAAAATTAAACAATAAGGTCGTATGATATGTTTATCAAAGCTAAAAATCTCAATCTAGAAACCCCAAAAACTAAAGGCTTTTGGTTAAGTGTCTTCGGACGTTTGTCTAAAAATAAGCTGGCAATGACTAGTGCATTCATCATTCTTGCACTCACTATTTTATGTATTTGTGTGCCAATTTTTAGTAGTGTCGCTTATGATAAAACTAATTGGGGGGAAATCATGCAATCTCCTAGTAGTGGACACTTATTTGGTACAGATAGTTTAGGTCGCGATTTATTTGTCCGTTGTTTTATTGGTGGCAGAATCACATTTGGCATCGCATTTGCGGCTGCATTTGTCGTATTATTAGTTGGTATTTTCTATGGTGCCATTGCTGGTTATATCGGTGGTCGAGTTGATACCATCATGATGCGTATAGTCGATGTATTATATGGTATTCCATTTTTATTCTTCTGTATTTTACTCATCACCCTCTTTGGCAATAGCATGGCACTATCATTTATCGCAATTGCGGCTATTTCATGGTTGGATATGTCGCGGATTGTGCGTGGACAAACGTTAAGTATCAAACATAAAGAATATGTTGAAGCTGCCATGATTTCTGGCGTTAGTAATTTCAAAATCATCTCACGTCATGTCATTCCTAATCTATTAGGTGTTGTAATTGTTTATGCTGCCCTAACTGTTCCAAATATGATTGTTCTTTCTGCTGTACTAAGCTTTTTTGGATTAGGTGTTACCGAACCTATGACTTCTTGGGGATTATTAATTGCCGATGGTTCACAAAATATGCAAGCGTGGTGGCTATTACTCTTCCCTGCTAGTTTGATGATTATTACTTTGTTGTCATTTGCATTCCTAGCTAATGGTTTGCGTGATGCCTTAGATCCTCGTTAGGAGTTACAAATGAGTGAAAAAAAAGTGCCAATTTTAGACGTCCGCAATCTAAATGTTGAATTCAAAGTCCAAGATGGTATAGTTAAAGCAGTTAATGGCTTGTCATTCAAAATTTATGATGGTGAAATTGTTGGTATCGTCGGAGAATCAGGATCAGGAAAAAGCCAAACAATGCTGGCATTAATGGGATTACTGGCAAGCAATGGTCGAACTTATGGATCGGTAAAATTTCTTGGACAAGAATTAGTTGGATTAAGTACCAATAAATTAAACAAAATCCGCGGTAACCAAATTGCTATGATATTTCAAGATCCCATGACCTCTTTAAACCCATATTTGAAAATCAGTGCACAAATGACAGAAATCTTAATCTTGCACAAAAAGCTCTCTTATAAAGAGGCATTGCATGAATCGATTAGGATGTTAGAGCGGGTAAAAATCCCTGATGCAAAAAACCGTATCCATTTATATCCACATGAATTTTCTGGTGGGATGCGTCAGCGCGTAATGATAGCGATGATGCTCTTAACACGTCCTAAGTTATTAATCGCCGATGAACCAACTACTGCGTTAGATGTGACTGTACAGGCTCAAATATTGGAACTGCTTAAGGAATTACGTCAAGAGTTCAAGATGGCGATTATATTTATTACCCACGACATGGGCGTTGTTGCCAACCTATGTGACCGCGTTAACGTGATGTATGGTGGTTGGTTGATGGAAACAGCGAGTATTCATGAAATCTTTACTAACCCACAACATCCATATACCAAAGCATTGCTAGAATCAATCCCAAGTATTGACCATGAAGTAGAGAAATTACGCACGATACCAGGTGAACCACCAAACTTACTACAATTGCCTAAAGGCTGCCCATTCCAAGCACGCTGTCAATTAACAAGTAATAATTGTAGTGAAATAATTCCATTACAACGAGTAAATCCTCGTCATGTGGTTAAGTGTACTCAAGAACTAGGAGTAAAACTATAATGAAAAAAATTCTAGAAATTCGTGATTTAAAAATTCATTTTAATATAGCAGGTGGATTGTTTAAACCTAAACAAACGGTTCATGCGGTGGATGGAATTAATTTTGATGTCTTTGAAGGTGAAACAATTGGTATCGTCGGTGAATCTGGTTGTGGCAAATCCTCATTAGCACGTGGGCTATGCGGGCTAAACAAAATCACCTCGGGTAGTGCCCTGTTCAATAATATTGACCTAGCAACAGCCAATAGTAAAGAATGGAATGAAGTCCATAAACAAATGCAATTTATTTTTCAGGATCCCGTTGCTGCGCTTGACCCGCGAATGACTGTGGCAGAAATTATTGCCGAACCACTAGAAACTCTTTATCCAGAGATGAAAAAAACCGCGGTAATGGACAAAGTCTTAGCTACGATGAAATTAGTCGGACTATCACATAACCAAATTAATCGTTACCCACAGGAGTTTTCTGGTGGTCAATGTCAAAGAATTGGAATTGCACGCGCCTTAATTCTTGAACCTAAAGTATTAATTTGTGATGAATCGGTAAGTGCCTTGGATGTTTCTATTAAAGCGCAAATAATTAACCTCTTGCAAGAACTACAACAAAAGTTAAAATTAACCATTATCTTTATTTCACATGATTTAGGAATTGTTAAGCATATTTGTAACCGTATTTTGGTAATGTATTTAGGTAACATAATGGAACTTGGTGATAAAAAGTCTATCTATGCAACACCACTCCATCCGTATACGCAAGCGCTACTATCGGCAGTACCAGTTGCTAATCCAAATATAGAGAAGAATAAACAGGTTCAATTGTTGGATGGCGATTTACCATCACCACTAAAACCACCACAAGGATGCGTATTTAACACTCGTTGCCCACAAGCAATTGATAAATGCCATTCTGAGCGCCCACAGTGCCGACTCATTAATCAACACATGGTTAGTTGTCATATATTGAATTAAAAATACCCACCTAGTGGGTATTTTTAATTCAAACTCGATAAACTGAATGGAGTTTCTTGATAAACACAATAATTCAACCAATTGGTGAATAAGAGGTTTGCATGACCACGCCAAATCGCTCGCGGTTGATTTGCTGGATTATTATCTGGGTAATAATTTTGTGGTACATCTATTGCCAAGCCCTTATTGATATCACGAACATATTCATCATTTAGTGTATGAGTATCATATTCAGAGTGTCCAGTAATAAAAATTTGGCGGTAATTATGTGTTGCAACCAAATAAACACCAGACTCTACCGACTCAGAAAGTATAACTAATTCATCATGTTGAATGATATCTTCACGTAGATTAGCAGTATGTCGTGAATGAGGAACCCAAAATAAATCATCAAAACCACGCAATAATTTACTCTTTGGCACATTAGCAGTATGCGGAAAAACCCCAAACATTTTGCTTGTTAACTCATGTTTAGGTATACCATAATGATAGTACAAGCCAGCCTGAGCGCCCCAGCAAATATGCATTGTTGAAAACACATTATGCTTACTCCACTCCATAATCTCACAAAGTTCAGACCAATATTCAACGTCCTCAAACTCCATCAACTCAATAGGAGCGCCAGTAATAATCAATCCATCAAATTTGTAATCTTTAATTTCTGTAAAGCTAACATAAAAATTTTCAAGATGCTCACTCGCAATATTCTTTGATGCATAAGTAGTTGTATGCAAAAATACCATCTCTACTTGCAATGGAGAATTACCAAGCAAACGTAAAATCTGTGTCTCGGTAATAATTTTATTCGGCATTAAATTTAGAATGACAATTTTTAATGGACGAATATCTTGACTTACCGCTCGTTGTTCATCCATCACAAAGATATTTTCCGCGGTTAATATCTCTGTTGCAGGTAAGTTATTCGGAATTTTTACAGGCATATAAATATAATCCTCTAATTATAGGCTTTCTCGCCACTCGCTACATCTAAACCATGTTCCTCATGATCTTCTTGCACTCGAATACCAATGGTACGACTCATAACTAGTAATATTAGATAAGTTGCAAAGAAACTGAATCCCGCACCAAGCACTGTCACAATAACTTGTTTACCTAATAAACTAGAACTACCGTAAATTAAACCGTTGGGTACTGCTGGATTTACACTACTACATGCAAATACACCAACCAAAATACCACCAAGGAAACCAGGGATACCATGACAAGTAAAAACATCTAATGAATCATCAAGTTTATGCTTGTAACGATTATACCAAATAGTAATAAAATAAGATAAAAACGATACAATAGCACCAATAGCAACAGCAGAGCTAATTGTCACATATCCAGCAGAAGGAGTAATTGCAACTAAACCAATAATTAACGCATTACATAAACCAGTTATGGTTCTTGGCTTATTGGTCAAGTACTCACACAACACCCACATAACCATGGCTGAAGAAGTTGCAAATAAAGTATTAGCAAAAGCTAAGATAGTTAAACTTGAAAGCTCAAGAGCAGATCCTGCATTAAAACCAAACCAACCAAACCATAACAAACCGCATCCTAATACCATCAATGGTAGATTGTGTTTGCCATGTGTATATGCATTTGACTTCCGCGGTTTTAGTACCATCGCCAGTGCTAACCCTGAAAATCCAGCACCAGCATGAACAACTATTCCGCCCGCAAAATCAAACGCACCAAAATGCATTCCCCAACCGTTTGAGCTCCACACCGTATGTGCCAAAGTACAATAAACTAATAGCACCCATAAGATGATGAAAATCAAGTATGAACTGTATCTTAATCGCTCAACGCCAGAACCTGAAATTATCGCAGGAGCAATACTAGCAAACATGGCTTGAAAACAAATAAAAGAAAGCGTTAAAAAATGTGTACCACTGACAACATCGTTAATACCGATGTGGTTAAAAAAGGCTTCTTGCAAATCCCCAACAAATGCTCCAGAACCAGAGAAAGAAAGTGAATAACCAACAGCCCACCATAAAATCGGTACAACGCCAAGAGTAACAATACTCATTTTAATTGTATTTACCGCATTACGACCAGAGACTAACCCAGAATAGAAAAATCCCAAGCCAAAATTCATAAGTAAGACTAAAATAGCAGATAATGCAACCCAAAATGAATTAATAAAAATATTCATAATAGATGTCCCTAAAATTAAATCAGTTAATTATCACATTATTTTTTTGATTATCGCACGTGCTGCTTGCATACCATCAGCAATAGCATTGACCACCAATGATGCACCACGAACTATATCACCACCTGAATAGATGTTATTATTTGCTCGTTGTTGAACTTTATCCTGAAGCTTAATGCGACCATGGTTATCACGTCCAACAAACTTATTGATCCATGTCATTGCTTCTGGTTTAAAACCAAATGCAGTAATTACAATGTCAGCATTGATGATAAATTCACTTCCCTGTAGATGCTCCAAAACTTGTTTACCACTTTCTTGAGTGATTAATGTAGTTTTAATAAATTTAACACCATTAACATTGCCTTGCCCATCATGAGTCAAGCCAACTGGCTGTGC
>RXKA01000136.1 GCA_003962985.1 Pseudomonadota bacterium
GCTCTGGATGGATGAGTATAACAATGAACGACTACACAACCGGTTGGATGGGTTAACACCTATGCAATATGAAATGAGGTATATGGAGAATGTCTAATTTAGGTTGGTACTAATTATGGGGGCTTGACATTTTCTTTATTTGAAGTCAGGAATGCCATATTTGGTTCTGCTTTCTGTACGGAATTTTTTCGAGCTTCTATAATAAATTTATTTTACTGAACCTGTTATTATACTTTGTAATATGGAAATTTATATTAACACGCTGATTTGAATTGATATAATTTAAGTAATTATTTTTTGTGTCCGAGAATAAAACAGATTCATAGACTGGTTTATGGTGAGAAATACACCATAAACCAACCTTATTTAACACTTCATTAAAGAAGCTAATTATCAATAGTCAATAGTTACTCAAACTTGATTACGATAAAATATTCTTTGCCAAGAGAGCCATTTAGTGGTAATTCTATCATTGAGTTAGTTGTGGTATTGCTTGCTGTGATGTTAAAATTACAACTGTATGTATCACTTGGTGAGTTGGTGCAGGTTGCGCCATTAGTTGTTAGGGCAAGATTAGCTGGGAGGGTGTTACTCTCAGGTATTTTAATATATGCCGATGGTTGCGAATTAAACTTAATAGATAAATTCAGTGTTGATGATTCAGCATTACAACTAAATAGAGAAAAAGCACTTGATTCTGAGACAACCACTGTTGGTCCAGTACAGCCACTACTAATCATTTCCAATTGTGCGCTATCACTTAGATTGTAAGTTGGTTTAACATATGGTGCGCTGGTAGTTGAACCGCCACTATTACAACCTGTTAAACTATAAAGAGATAACATTATCAATGCAGTGAGTTTAATTTTCTGAGTCATAAATTTCCTTTTTAGTGATTTACTAATATTATTTTGAGAGCGTGATTATAGACACTAGATAGCCAAATGGAATAGTAACAAATTTGTTACTTGATTTTTGTTACTCTCTTCGGATATCCTTACTGCACGAGCAAGCAACTAACTAACATATAAATTTAAGCAACCATGAACCTTACCAACATAACTACTGATTTAAAGCATAAGCATAATGTATTTATTAAATACGATAGCGATGCTAATATTATCAATGCCAATGATTATGTGATTAATTATTATGGATTTAATACAATTGAACAATTATACGGTAAATCTATTTTTGAATTAAGTTGGCAGCACCAACATAATAATCACCCACGAATAACTGAATTACATTATAAATCGCCACAACAATTAATTTCACTTATTTTGATGGGGGACAATTTATACCTTGATTATAAAGAGCCACATTTGGGTGGGGTAGTTAGTTTTTCTAATAATATAACTACAAATTCCAGTTATTCAGCCATGATCAATTATAGTAATCAATTAATTAAACGCTATGGCATTAATATCGTGAGCCTAGTTAATACCACAATGATTGACTTATCTGAACGTGAACAGCTAATTATTTTTCTTTTATTAATCGGACATACCCAAGATGACATAGCATCCTACTTGCAGATAAGTCGTAGCTTTGTTGCCAAGATAATTGGTGAAAATTTGTGTCCTAAATTTAATAGCGTAGGATATTCTGCCAGTATACTAAAAGATAAATTAATTGCTGATGGCTATCATCATTTTATTCCTACTCAATTGGTGAATTCTGTCAATACACCTAATATAGGAGCTACGCTCAATTTTGATTTCTTGAATACGTTACAACAGCAAGTTGTTAATTGTTTATTACTAAACATGACCCAAAATGAAATTGCGTTACAATTGAATTGCTCCCGTGCTAATGTTAGCAAAATTATTTTATCCCAATTATGTCCACTTTTTGTGGTCAATCATAGTTCTACTAAAGCGTTAATTGACAAACTACGTTGGTTGGAAGTGAATCCCCAAAATTAAGCATGATAACTATGGGCTCTAGTCATAATTAACTTGATTATCAGGTCACTTATGGATATTGGATTATTAAATTAACCGATAAACACAGATTTCTTTTTGCAAAATTAAAGCAAATCCGTCATAATAACTTTTTCGACAAATAAGTAAATTTGAAATTATGGCTAAAATTACTATCAAAGATATCGCCAGCTATGCCAAGGTATCCACGGCAACGGTTTCACGAGTATTGGCAACACCAGATAAGGTTGCTCCAGCAACTCGAGCTATCGTTGAGGATGCTGTCAAGAAACTAGGCTACTATCCCAGTATAATTGCGCAGGGGATGCATCATAAAATTAAAAATATTGGCGTTATTCTAAATCGTAATACTGAGGATTCTTTTTTTTCACCATATTTATCGGAAGTGTTGCGTGGTTTAGTTAAGTCGGCGAAAGATTTGGGTTATTTTATCCAAATTCTAACTTGTGAGCGTGATTCTGAGGGATGTGACGAATTAGTCTCATTATACCGTAGTCAACGGGTGGATGGCTATATCTTATTAAGCAGTAAAGTTGAGGATATCTTTATCCAGACTTTAATAAATGCCGAAATTCCATTTATTTTACATGGTAATACTGACGACAATGATGAACAGCAGCAAATTTATACGTTAGATATTGATAATGTTGCAGCAGCTCAAGAGCTAGTTAACTATTTAATTAACTTGGGACATCGTCATATTGCAATGATAAATTCATCAACTGATTATATTTATAATCAGGAACGCTTGCAGGGCTATAAGCTAGCTTTAAATAATGCGGGCATAGTAGTTAATGCTGATTTTATCTGTGAAACCGCTGAGAATTTAGATGAATTTGGACGTGAAGTTAAAGAGTTCTTACTTCATCAACCACAGGTAACTGCAGTAGTCTGTAAAAGTGATATTAGTGCGCGTCAATTAATAATGGTTGCTAATTCACTGGGAATGCACGTACCACATGATTTATCGATTGTTTGCTTTAATGAAACTTATGCGGCAAAGATGGCACAGCCACAATTAACCACGATTTCCATTCCCATTTATCAAATTGGTATCGAGTTACTCAAATCTATGGTTGCGATTCTAAATCATCAACAGCTCTGCCAGCGTCAACTTTTTCCTTATTCTGTGATAATTGGCAACAGCTGTCAAATGCCCGTCAAATAACAAACGTAACTAATTGATATTTATTTTTATCTTAAATATATTGACACCTTCTTCTAATGCGGATTATAATGATGTAAACGTTTACATTTTAGCATTGAAGAAGGAGATAATGATGTCTAATAGTAATCATGATTGGTTTAAACAAAAAACCATTTATCAAGTTTGGCCGCGCTCATTTTGTGATAGTAATGGTGATGGGGTTGGTGATATCGGTGGTATCATTAGTAAACTAGATTATTTACAAGAATTAGGAATTGAATTAATTTGGTTATCACCAATTTTTAAATCGCCAATGGATGATATGGGTTACGACATCGCAGATTATTATCAAGTTGATCCTATTTTTGGTAGCAATGATGATTTGCAACGATTGATTGACGAAGCCAAACAACGCAATATTGGGATTATTTTGGACTTGGTTGTCAATCATACTAGTGATGAACATCCGTGGTTTTTGGAGGCTAAAAAAGGTCGTGATAATCCTTATCGTGATTATTATATTTGGCATGATCCAGTCGATGGTGGTCGCCCAACCGATCAAGAATCATTTTTCTTACCATATGCATGGACGTTAGATGAACAATCAGGACAGTATTATTATCATTTATTTAGTAAGCGCCAACCTGACTTAAATTGGGATAATCCAAAAATTTTGGATGAGGTCTGCCAATTAATGAATTTTTGGTTAGCCAAAGGAATTGCTGGATTTCGGATGGATGTAATTGACTTTATTGGTAAAAAACCTTTTGAACAAAAATTAGCATCTGAGCGTACCCATGAATTATTAAAAATTATTCATGAAAGAACTTTTGCCAATTATCCCAACACGATTGCAATAGGTGAGACACTGTGCGCCACTGTCGGTGATGCGATTAACTATACTAGTAACCACGATCAACTAGATATGACGATTCCGTTTGAGCATGTTATCTTAGACCAAATTGATGGTAAAACCCGCCTTCATTATCAAGTACAAGATTTTGTAAAATTTAAGCAAGTTTTTAAAAAATGGCAACAAGGTTTGCATAATGGTGGCTGGAATTCATTGTATTTTAGTAACCATGATCAGCCACGTCCTGTATCGCGTTGGGGGAATGATCTAGAGTATCGGGTTGAGAGTGCTAAAATGTTAGCTACCGTACTGCATCTAATGCAGGGTACGCCATTTATTTATCAGGGTGAAGAAATTGGTATGACGAATTGCCAATTTGATGACTATAGCGAGTTTCGTGATGTCGAAATTATTAATTTCTATAATGAGTTTAATAGTCATCCAGATTGGAGTCGCGAGAAGATTTTTCATGCGATAAATACCAAAGGGCGTGATAATGCCCGTACGCCAGTCCAATGGAGTGCAGGGGAGAATGCAGGCTTTTCTTCACATACACCATGGATTAAGTTAAATACAAATTATCCTGAGATTAATATCGCGGATGATATGAGTAACCAGAATTCAATTTGGCACTTTTATAAACATTTAATTCAATTGCGTAAAGAATTACCAATTATTACCTATGGGGATTTTGACTTACTTGCTGAAGATGATTCCCATCTTTTTGCTTATGTTAGAACCTACAAGCATCAACATTTATTGGTGGTAGCCAATTTTAGTGCGAGCAAACAAGATTTTGAGGTTCCATCCCAATTAGCTACCGCTAACTGGCAGTTATTAACTTATAACTATCAGCCCAATTATCCACAGCATAATCGTTTGACCTTACAGCCATATGAAGCCGTAAGTTTTATTCTTACCACTGATTAATTAATGTCTATATTTGGAGTATGAAAAATGAATTTGAAGGTCAAAATTGGTTTAATGCAATTTTTAGAGTTTTTAGCATGGGGAACATGGTTAGTTACTATTGGCGCATATTGTTTTAATACTAAACATTGGACGGCTTCACAATTTGGCGCAATTTTTTCAACAACAGGGTGGGCGGCATTATTTATGCCTGCTGTTGCTGGATTTATTGCTGATAAATGGATTAATGCCGAACGCATGTATGGGTTTGCCCATTTGGCTTGTGCCGTATGTATGGCATGCGTGCCACTAATGCAAACTCCTGCTGAGTTATTTTGGTTGATGCTCCTAAATATGTGTTTTTATATGCCGACAGTTTCAATGACATTTTCGTTATCGTATGCGGTAATGGAAAATGCTGGTATGGATATCTTAAAAGAATATCCGCCATTACGTGCTTTTGGCACAATTGGCTTTGCGGCTGGGATGTGGAGTACTAGTTTACTGGGACTAGAGTCTTCACCATGGCAATTTTATATTTCATCAGCATGTTCACTTTGTCTTGGATTATTTGCATTCACGTTGCCAAAATGTCCACCTGCTAAAAGTAATCAAGATAAATCATGGCTTGAAGTACTGGGATTTGATGCAATAAAACTCTTTAAATCCGCAAATATCGCAATCTTCTTTATGTTCTCAATTTTAATCGGCGTGTGTTTGCAATTAAGTAGTGCCTATTTTGATGGTTATCTTCATGATTTTGCTAAAATTCCTCAATATGCTGCTAGTCCAGTTTTAAAATATCCAGCGATAGTTATTTCATTGGGGCAATTATCTGAAGCTGCATTTGTCTTGATGGTTCCATTTTTATTGAAAAGAATAGGAATTCGGAATATTATGGTATTTAGTATTTTTGCATGGGTAACATGTTGGCTCTTACTTGCTTATGGTAATCCTGGCAATGGATTAGCTTTGATTATTGCAGCGATGTTGATTCGTGGTATGGCATTTGATTTCTTCAACCTTTCTGGTTCATTGTATATTGAAAAAACTGCGCCTGTTGTGATGCGTTCAAGCGCACAAGGTTTGTATCAAGTAATGGTAATCGGAGTTGCTGCGATTATTGGTAGCTATACAAGTGGCTGGTTAATTGATACCTTTTTTACGACCAATGGGGTAAAAGATTGGCATGGTATTATGTTAGCATTTGCAGGTTATAGTATTTTTGTAGCAATTGCCTTTATCCTATTATTTAAGGATAATAATACTAGGACAGTTAGCAATTAATTGATAGGGCTATTATCCAAATAGAATGCTCTACGTAATCTAAATAGTTTAGATAACTTGGGGCATTTTTATTGCTAATTCTGTGATTATTTTTATGAAATTATCCACAATCAGCCTAGCCGTGGATTTAATGTAGGCGCTGTTATTTTTAATTATTGCTAGTAACTATAGGGTAAAAATATTATGCATAATTATGAGGTTAACCATTTGTTACATTTGTAGTTAATACTAAATAAGATTTATTTTGATAATGATTTTATGCTGCACAGCAAAAAAACCACTTGAAAATTGTGCTCATAGTAGGCTATAATCGCCACGCATAGCGTTAAATATGTTTAAATTTAGATTGTAATAGAATATTTTAGTCGTAAGATTAGTTATTTGGTTTGAATCTTAAATGTATAAAATTCCTATGAGATTTTAATAATAAGAGGGTGTTTGAGAATGATGTTAGATCCAAAAGAAATTTTTAAGCCTGTAGCATGTGAAGTCGGGCAAAAAGCAACTTTTAGTAAAACTATTGAGCCATTTGATGTATATGAATTTGCTGGTATTTCTGGTGATTTCAACCCCGCACATTTGAATGAAATTTACGGCAATAAATCTATGTTTAAGCAACGTATTGCACATGGTATGATTATTGCAGGGTTAATTAGTGGTGCTTTGACAATGAAAACTCCTGGTGCTGGTACAGTGGTTAAAAAACAGTCAGTAGCATTTAAAAAACCAGTGTTATTTAACGACACAATTACGGTAAATCTTGAAGTTTTGGAAAAAACTGAAGATACTGCGCGTATAGCAACAATTTGTACAAATCAGAACAACGAAGAAGTTGTAACTGGTGAAGTTACTGTTAAGTTACCGCGTATTCTTTAGGAGCATTGATATGACATTAAAAGTTGGTGATATTTCGTATTATACAAGAACAATTAGTGAGAGTGATATTCATAATTTCGTGAGTGTTACTGGTGATTTTAATCCAATGACAGTTAATAAATTCTACATGAATTTAGTTGGTCAAAAAAAATCATTAGTGCCAAATGTATTTTTGCAAGGGTTGATTTCTGCTTCTCTAGGTGCAAAAATGCCTGGTTTTGGTACTATCTATTTGGGACAAGAAACTGAGTTTTTGATTGATGTTTATGAAGATGATACAATCATTATTCAATCTGAAGTGATTGAAATTCAAGAGAAAAAATCTTTCAATATCGCACTAATTCGTGTAAATTGTTATAACCAAAATAATACACTAGTAGCAACAGGTGTTGCAACAGTTATTCCTCCTAAAGAAAAAATTACCAAAATGGTAATTAAACCTGAATTTAAAGGTGCAGTGTCAAAAAATCCTCATCCATTGGGTTGTAAAGAAGCTGTGGCGCGCCAAATCGAGTTTGTAAAACAACAAGGTAAATATGAAGGTCCAAAAAAAGTTTTAATTATTGGTGCTTCATCTGGTTATGGTTTAGCAACACGTATTTCAACTGCCTTTGGTTCTGGCGCGGATACAATTGGTGTTTCATTCGAGCTTGGCGTTTCGGACAAACGTGTTGGTACTGCTGGCTGGTGGAACAATATTTGGTTTAAAGAATTTGCTCAACAAGATGGCTTGATTGCTAAAAACTTTGTTGGTGATGCATTCAGTACACAGATTAAACAAGATGTAATCAAATACGTAAAAGAAAAATTTGGTGGCAAAATTGATTTAATCGTTTATTCTTTGGCTTCAGGTCGTCGTACCGATCCAAAAGATGGTAAAACTTATAACTCAGTATTGAAAAATATTGACCATGAAGTGAATGCTCCTACTATTGATTTAGCCGCACAAAAATTGACCATGAGCAAAATGGAAAAAGCATCTAAAGAAGAGATTGCTAATACCGTTAAAGTAATGGGTGGTGAAGACTGGAAACTATGGATTGAAGCACTGAAAGATGCTGATGTCTTAGCTGAAGGTTGTGTAACAACTGCTTATTCATACGAAGGTCCACGTGCGATGTATGACATCTACGAAGGTGGTACGATTGGTGCAGCTAAACGTGACTTAGAGCAAAAAGCTAAAGAAATTCAAGAAGAATTAAATTCATTGAATGGACAGGGTTTTGTAGCGGTTGCTAAAGCATTGGTAACTAAAGCTAGTGCATATATTCCATTATTCCCAATTTACTGTAGTATCCTTTACAAAGTAATGAAGAAAAATGGTACTCACGAGAATTGTATTGCTCAAATTAACCGCTTCCTACGTGAAATGGTATATGGTGACAAACGTATCGTTGATGATTCGGGTCGTGTTCGTCCAGATAACTGGGAAATGGATGCAGCAGTGCAAGCCGAAGTAGAACAAGGCATGGCAACTATTTCTGATGAGAATCTATTTGACGTGTCAGATTTCCAAGGATTCTTAGATGAATTCTTAGAATTAAATGGTTTTGGTTTTGACAATATCGATTATGATGTTCCTGTGGATATCGAAGCCTTAGAAAAATTAACTTACTAATTAATTCTGTGAGTTTATAAGAAAGACAGCCAACTATTATAGTTGGCTGTTGTTATTACTGAACCGTTAGTCCATATTTTTCGAAAATTGCACGTGCAG
>RXKA01000068.1:0-1032 GCA_003962985.1 Pseudomonadota bacterium
TCATAAATGGATGGTCTATCCTTCTAGTTTTGAAGGTATTGGACTTCCGCCCATTGAGTTTATGGTCACTGGTGGCATAGCCGTTTTAACCAATGATAATCCTACATTCATTGAGTTTCACCCCGAAGAGATATTGACTTCTTCAAACCCTTGGGATATCATGAATAAAATTCTTGAAATAGATAGAAATAAAGAGTTACAAAAATACATTCATTCATTATCTTCCAAATATTATGCTTTGCTTAATAAGGAATCTATAGCAACGAATATCATTAACTTACTATAATGGATAAAAAGAAAATACTATTACTTGGAGGCGCTGGCTATTTGGGTCAGTGGATTTTTGATGGATTATTAATGTCTCACAAATATAAAGTTGATATTATTGATAAGAAGTATTATGGTAATGATTTATTTTCTTCATTATATTTTGTTGGTTCAGACGTTAGGACTGATCTTCAAAAGATTGATATCAATCAATATGATTCTATAATTAATGTTGCGGCGATTGTTGGTGATGGTGCAAGCAAAATTAATCCTAAAATAGCTGAAGATACAGAACTTATTCCATTACAGTATCTTAAAGATAATTATAAAGGATTTCTAATTTGGACCTCTTCTTGCTCTGTATATGGTGATTCTGGAGGAAGCGATATTCTAACTGAATCTTCTAATACTAATCCTCTTTCCCCATACGCTGAAATAAAATTAAAAGGTGAACAAATTCTTAAAGATAGACCTAATACTCTAATCCTTAGACTCGGTACGCTTTATGGTTATAGCCTATCAAATAGGCAAAGATTTGATCTTGTAGTAAATAAATTTGCTATTGATTGTATGTCAAAAAAAGAAATTACAGTTTTTAATGGTGGACAATATCGACCATTATTATTTGTTTCTGATGCTGCTAAAGCTATAGTTAAAGCTATTGATAATTCAGATTTAAGAACTAAATTCTCAATTTATAATTTATGTGAGGGGAATTATACAATAGATGAAATTGCAGATATTTTCCACAAAACTTTTAAATAT
>RXKA01000068.1:1082-2595 GCA_003962985.1 Pseudomonadota bacterium
TCTCAAATATGTAACAAATTCAATTATAAATTATTTTCAAACTCAAATTCCATACTCGTATAATAGTCCAATTCATTATAACGAACAATGGATTAAACTGCTCAACGATAAAAATCTTTATGTCTAGTACATCTGAACGACCAATATTAATCGAATGCGGCAGCCATGTTGATAGGCGCGGCATATTGAATTATTGTAATGCTTTCGATTTCAAAACCATAAAACGATTTTATGAAATCGTTCACGATACTCCGAATACAAAAAGAGGAATGCACGGACATTTACTTGAAGGTAAATATTTTTATGTAACTCATGGAATGTTTGAAATAACCGCAATTCCTTTAACAACTTTTGAAAAGTCATCTCCGTGTTTGACTATTAGTGATGGTAAAAAATTCTGTCTTTCAGAACACCGTCCAAAGATATTATACATTCCACCCGGATATGCTAATGGATTATTCAATTTAACTCCAATTGCTAAAGTAATGATATTCTCTACTCTAACTGTCGCTGAATCAAAAACTGATGATTATAGATTTGGTTTTATAGATATATTTCATGAATATTCTTAAAAAATGTCCGTGTTGTTCGTCCTCACAATTCGAACAGCGGCTATCTCTCGACCCAGTTCCATTAGCTGGAAATTTTTCCGCCTCCTTGTCTGAGTCTTTAAACCAAAATGTATCTCCTATTACATTAGTAGAGTGTAAAAGTTGTCATACTCATTTTTGCGTAGAAAGCGTTGATCCAAAAGAATTATATTCTAACTATAATTATGCTTCATCTACTATTCCAGCTTTAGTTAAACATTTCTCTGGATTTAAAGATTTATTAGTCAGTAAATATGGAAATAAAAGAATTATTTATGCAGAGGCAGGGAGTAATGACAATGTATTAGTAAATCAATTACCCAATAATTGGTATAAAATTTGTATTGATCCATCTGACATTGCTTTAAAAGCCGCACGCGAAAACAGACCTTTTAATTCGACTCTTTTAAATAGACCATTAAGTACCAATTTAATAAAAGCCTGTAATTTAGAAGGAGAGCTTGATGTATTTAGTGCTTCTAATTGTTTAGCTCATTTTCCAGAACTAGAAAATGCTTTTCAAGCTATATATTTAGCCCTTAAAGATGGTGGTGATTTTTGGATTGAAGTTAAAGATTTAGAATCGGCGCTGGCACTAAATAGATTTAACGATTTTTATATCGAGCATTTAGTTTCGCATACTATTTCCTCTTTAAAAAATTGTTTAAGAATCATTGGGTTCAATTATATTGAACACCAAATTCTTCCATTTCATGGTGGTTTAATTCGTGCTTGCTTTAGGAAAAATTCTCCATGTCAAGTATTTTCTAATAAATCATATGTGAAAGAGTTTGCAAATCTACAGGTGGCGTATAATACTAGGTATGACTCTGAAATTGTTAAAAATTTATTGAAATCTAAACATAACATTGCTTATGGCGCGAGTGGGGAAGCTAATATGTTTTTTAATCATTATAAAAATA
>RXKA01000068.1:2645-2796 GCA_003962985.1 Pseudomonadota bacterium
TATCTTAATATATAATTGAGATTTAATATCTAACTCATTTTCACCAATTGCATCTAAAAATCTTGACCAAAACCCTGGACCTAGCATAAGATCCCAGTTTTCAGCCTCTAAAAAATCCGCTTTATTTAAAATATATTCAGCTTTCTTAACT
>RXKA01000200.1:0-154 GCA_003962985.1 Pseudomonadota bacterium
TAGAGTTAGAAGTCTCACTCGTAGCGTAACCCTTCATGATACCTTGATCCCCCGCTCCTCCCGTATCAACTCCGCGAGCGATTTCTGGACTTTGCTTTGAAAGGTTGACGATAACTTTATAGTCTTCACCAACAATACTTTTTACAATAGTTTC
>RXKA01000200.1:204-410 GCA_003962985.1 Pseudomonadota bacterium
CCGTTGAGTGTGATCAAGTTGTGCCCACCCATCACCTCGAGAGCAACACGTGCAAGCGGATCGTGCGTCAAATACGCATCGAGTAGTGTGTCGGCGATACGGTCACATATTTTGTCTGGATGTCCTGGGGACACGAATTCGGCTGTTTTTATCATATAAAAGGTTAGAGTGGTTAGTAAATACACGCGAAAACAAAAAAAATCACC
>RXKA01000200.1:460-8704 GCA_003962985.1 Pseudomonadota bacterium
CAAACATTTGGAATATTGGTTCTTACATACCCCAATTGGCAGAGAAATACTCCGCCTTGAGCGCAATTTTCTCCATAATTGCGTTAAAAACATTTTTGGTAAATACTCTATTCAACTATTTTTAAATAATATTAATTTTTTGAACGGTAATAAAATAGTAAACCACTATAGTAATCATAAAGATCTATTTATTAACTGTGATTCACTCCCATTTAAAGATAATAGCATTGATCTTATCATCTGCCCGCATTTATTAGAATATCAGGATAATTACCTTTATCTAATACAAGAAATGTACCGCGTACTTGCGCCCAATGGTAAGGTTGTAATTACAGTATTTAATCAAGCCAGTTGGATTGGCATTCGTGCTAAACGCATTCCAGCATTAAAATCTATTCATCCATTAAAGTTAAATACATTAAAAGACGATATTGCAGAAGTGGGTTTTAATATTATTGGTGGTAAATTCTTTAGCTATTGCCCGCCATTTAAGAATGCTGCGACTATAAAAAAATATAACTGGCTAAATAAAGTTGGTGATCGTTGGTTTCCTACATTAGCTAATTCATTTGCCCTTATTTTACAAAAGAAAGAAATAATGCCTAACAATATACAACCTAAAGTAACGCTTTTAAATTTATCCACTCCCCAAGTAGTAGCACCATGTCGCAAAAATTAATTATCTATACTGATGGTGCATGTAAAGGAAACCCTGGAGCTGGTGGCTGGGGTGCCATTCTAATTTATGGCGAAACAATTAAAGAGCTGAATGGTTATGCGAAAGAGACTACTAATAACCGAATGGAATTAACTGCTGTCATTGAAGCACTAAAAATACTTAAACGCTCTTGCGAAATTATTATCTATACCGACTCTAAATATGTAAAACAAGGAATAACTGAATGGATAGATGGTTGGATAAAGAAAAATTGGAAAAACGTTAAAAACCCAGACCTCTGGCAAGAACTTCATCAACTAGTTAACCAGCACCATATTGAGTGGCAATGGGTGAAAGGACATAGTGGTAATTTTTATAATGAACGTGCAGATGAACTAGCCAATTTAGCAATAGTGAATAATAATGAAAAATAACTATTATACCGATATTGAATGGAAATCAAATACACCATACTCAACGCTTCATCAGGATATCTACTATTCTGATGAGTCTGCTATACTAGAATCTAATTATGTATTTATCGAACATAATAATCTCGCACAGAGATTCTATGATTTACCCGCGGATAAAAACTTTGTTATTGCCGAGACGGGATTTGGGGCTGGTATTAATTTTCTGGTCAGCGCTAAATTATGGCAACAAACGGCTCACCATAATCATCAACTTCATTACGTTAGTATTGAAAAAAATCCCCTTAGCCCTGATGCATTACAAACAATATTACAAAATTTTCCTGAATATAATGAGATTAGTCAGCAACTATTGGAACAATATTACCTGTTATTATCTGGATATCATCGCATACGCATCGCTAAAAATATTTTCTTAACGCTAATTATTGCAGATGCTAATGAATGTTTGCCGCAATTAGATTTTGTTGCTGATGCATGGTTTCTTGATGGATTTAGCCCAAGTAAGAATCAAGATATTTGGGATGAAAATATTATTCGCAATGTTGCACGTCTTAGTAGAGCCAATCACACTACTTTTGCCACTTATACATCATCTGGACAGGTACGACGAAATTTAGAGAAATATGGTTTTACTGTCCATAAGGATAAGGGATTTGGTAGAAAAAGAGAAATGATTTATGGAAGTTTGACAAATACACCTACAACCATAGTAAATAACTATGTACTATATAAACCATATTTACACCGTAAAAGACAAGAAGCATCACCAATTAAGAGCATTGTTATCATAGGTGCTGGTATCAGTGGCGCTAGTACTGCTTACAGTTTAGCACTAAGAGGATATAAAGTAACTGTATTGGAAAAGATGCCCGATGTTGCCATGGCAGCCAGCGGAAATTATCAGGGGATGCTCTATGGAACGTGGAGTATATTTCCTAACGACACGATGGAATTAAGCTCATCATCATATCGCTATAGTAATTTTTTAGTAAATAAGCTACTTTCTTCCCCAGAGGAATTTCAACCTTGTGGTTTGATTCAATTAGCACATAATAGCAGGCAAGCAAAAAGGAATCAACAATTATTACAAGGCAATTTCCCACCTGAATTCATTCAAAAGATTAATCCACAACAAGTTAGCGAATTATCAGGCAATCTTGCTAAATATAGTGAGAATAGCGTCTTTTTTCCAAAAGGACTATGGTTAAATCCACCAGCACTAATTAATAAATTACTTTCTCACCCCAATATAGCAGTGTTAACTAATCAGAATGTAATTAAATTAGAACACCTCAATAATTATTGGCATGTTTACACTGAAAATGACAGTTTTTTATTTGATAAGGTTGTAGTTTGTAATGCTAATAGTATACAACAATTTGCGCAAACTGGATACATAAAAATACGTAAGATTAGAGGTCAAATCAGCATAGCTACAAAACAGACTGAAATAAAGACGGTTATTTGTGGTAATGGATATATTACACCGAATAAAGGTGATAAATTTACCTTTGGCGCTACATTTAATTTCAAAGACTTATCTCCTGATATAACGACTCACGAACATCAGGAAAATTTAACTATGTTGGGTGAAATAATCCCACAACTGGCTGATTGCCTAGACATATCAGAGTTAGATGGTAAGGTTGGTATTCGTGCAAGTAGCTATGACTACCTACCCATAGTAGGACCAATTACAGATGCCACACAATTTAACTTTAATTTCGCTAAACTCGCTAAAGATCGTAATGCACGCTTTGGGTATCAATGCAATTACTTACCTAATTTGTACGTTAATATCGGACATGGAAGCAAAGGAATGCTAACTGCACCGTTATGTGGTGAAATCATTGCTGACTATATTTCTGGAACGCCACTACCAATCAGTGAACGTATTCGTCAGAGTCTACATCCAAACCGTATCTTGGTGAAAGACCTAGTACATGCAAATGAGTAAATAACACAAAATGCCCATTATAAATAATGGGCATTTTTATCAGAAGATGTAAATTCTAATTATAAATCATTGAGAAATGTTTTATATTCAGAACCATCATAACTAGCATAAAGTGTCTGGGCAATCTTGGTTGTACCAGTACAAACATTACCCTGAGAATCAATCGCGATTAAGCCAACATAATCCCCAGTAGCATCACTCTCAGCAATAGTTCGCTCAACAGCTTGCGCTAAATCCATACCATCGGCTACTCGAGTATGTATTTTGGCAGCAACCGCTTTATTTACAATCTCTTCACCAATTCCAGTACATGAAATACCCATGACTTGCGAAGCAAAATTACCTGCAACGGTAGGACTGTCGCCAACTCGTCCAGGAACTTCAAAACCCGCACCACCAGTTGAAGTAATGGCGCAAATTACACCATTATCATCCAGTGTGACAACACCAATAGTGCCAGTCAATCCTCTTTTGAGCTCTAAATACTCATTCCAACGCTTATCGGTCATAGGATTGTATGGGCGCAACTGCAATTTTTGGTATGCGTGATTGGTTGCATGCTCACCACTCAAAATACTATGATGCTGTTGCTGTAATAAATATGCAACTTGCGAGGGATACTGAACATTCTGGATATTAATTACCCCAGAAAATTTATTTTTTATACTATCCATATAAGATGCAGACATGCGAATTTGTCCATCTTGCTGCACACGAGATCCAGTACCTGCATTAAAGATAGGATTATCTTCAAGCATTTTAGCGGCTAATAATGCAGCCTGAACTGCATCATTACTTTTCTCTAATTCAGCATAGGCAGCTTGGATAATCGGTAACAAATTTTCATGATACGCTTCAAATGGAGTATTTGGCTCTTCACGAGCACCACATCCACCATGAATAATAATTCGTTTCATCTACTATCTCTTTTGAATTACTAAATGATTCTTGGTATCATAATAGTCACCATCCAAGAGGGTGTGAATTTTAACTCCAACTAAACTAATTGCTTCACCAGGAGCAGTATTAGCCACAGAAGAAAATTCTACTTTTGACATATCAACAACTGTCAATGCACCACTACCAATAGCAGAAAAATTACCATCGCAATCAATAATTGCAGCAGTATCTTCATCAACACCGATACCTGTCTTATAAGGGTTATAAGACAATGCCGTCAATAGACGTCCTAAACGATTACGTTGTGAAAAGTGCTGATCAATCATAATTTTATTCGTTAATCCTAATCCTGGTGCAATCGTAACACCACCAACACGTGGTATAAGACCAGAATCACCTGAAACAATCATGTGTTCAGGAATAAACGCAGCACCAGCCGAAGTACCAGCTACTGGCACACCTTCAGAATTACGTTTACGAATCATTTTGGCAACAACTGTACCACCCAAAATAGTTGATAACAACAATTGATTACCACCAGTCATAAAAATACCAGTCGATTCACCAAGTTGTTTAGTAAAAATTTCATTATTTGCATCAACACGATTAGTAATATTATTGTTGTAAATTTTTTTCACACCCAAACGGCGGAAGATTTCCACATAACGATCGCCAGTATCTTCTAAATTTGATGCAGTAGGAATAACGGAAATAACCGCCTCTTTGCCACCACATAATTCAACAAATCTTTCCAGAATACGTGGGTTTACATCTTTTTCTTCACGACCACCAATAGGTATAATAAAGCCACGGCGCGTTTTATGTTCCATACTCATTAGATATAATTCCTTTTGTTGTTTACTTAGCTTCAATAAACAATGTTGCAGTACAATTTTTTCTACTTAGACAAAACTCTACTATAACAATGCGAATATAAGCATATATTGTATCAAATTTTATCCATATAAGTAAAAAAACCCTACTAAAAGGGTTTTTTACTCAGTAAATTTATTTATTTTTTCAATAATTTCTGCTGCTTCATCTTGACACAGTAACACATAAATGTTATCATGTCCCAGATTACCAAGAATCAAATCAAGAGCCTCAACCTCAGTATCAACAGTTGCGATGATATTGGTTTCAGGAAAACCGTGACGTATCAAGCTGCTACGTAACATTTCAACTAATTCACCAACATCTGCACCACGCAAGTGCGAAGTAAATAATTTTAAAATAACATAGTCGATTTTATTATCTACAACACTCTTGGTTACACTATCAACCATAAATTTACGATCGCCAGAGAAACCTAATAAAACAGTAGTTTTTGATTCAGGTTTAGCGATTGAGCGTGCAAATTTAAGCATGTTATCAATTGATGCCAAATTATGACCATAATCGACCATAATCGTGTTACTTTTAACATCAAAAAGATTAAAGCGTCCATGATTATGTACTGAATTACGAAACGCTAATAAACCAGCTGAGATTTCAGCATAAGTGCGACCAAGCGAAATACTTAATGCAATTGCTACTAGCACATTTTCAATATTATGTTTAGCTATCCCATTATAGGTAAGATCAACGTCATTAACTGCTGCAATAACGTATTTCACACCATCTTTATAAACACAAAACTGACCATCTTCTACTAGACACGCTAAATCCGCAGGATTCCGCAAATATGGTTTTACTTCATCATAGCTCAGTTTTTGACTTACTAATGCATGAACATTTTCATTGTATGAACCAACAAATTCACGGGTAATCGCATCATCTAAATTAAAAATATTGATACCATCAGCGCGAACTGCATGGTGAACAACAAATTTAGCATTGGCTAAATCATACACGCTATCAATACCATTTACACCCAAATGATCTTCTGAAACGTTGGTAACTACAGCACCATTAACGTGTGATGTTGCCAAACCACGCTTAACTATACCACCACGAGCAACTTCCAACACCGCTACATCAACTTCTGGATTGGTCATAACCGCACGATTACCATTTGGACCAGATAAATCACCTTGCGACATAACATTGCCATTAATCATCACCCAATCAGTCGAGCAATAACCAACTACTTTACCCGCATGTTGTGAAATGAAACTAGTCAAACGCACTGTAGTAGTTTTACCATTGGTACCGGTTACTAATACGCTAGGTATATCGTAAATACTATCCCACGGGACATCATCAAAGCCAATATCGCCGACATCAGCCGTAAATGCACCTTTACCACTACCAACAGTTATTTTTTCATCGTGATAGTAAACATTTAGCCCACGCTCTTGAGCTTCATTATAAATATTACGCAATGTAATGTAACGCTCACGTGATATCACATATTTTAGATAATCAATTTCTTCATCGAAATCTAATTCTGGCTGATTATTAAATCGAGCCGCAACAATATCAAAAGTAACAGATAAAATCTTACAGCCTGCATAGGTATAATCAAATTCGGTAGGAATCGCAAAAATCATACCACGACTATAGATTTTATTAAATACAGGGACATCATCCCATTCCAGAGCATCTAGGACTTTGCGTAATTCAGAAGCAAAAGCTTGAGCAAACTCAAGCTTTTGCGGTGAGCGGGTAACTAATTCAGCAATAGCACCCACTCCAGAGAAAAACACATTTGTTCCAGCCAACACCCGAATAGCTAAGGTATCTTTTTGAAACATGTTATATTTCCTTAATCGTTAAGTTCTTCTTCTACTTCAATGATAACACCACGTTTATCACTACGCATTGTAGCTTGGCTAATCATGCTTGAAACCATGTCTACTTCAACGCGATCCAACAGGTGATCTTCTGAGCGAGTATCAATATCTTTCACTCGTACATTACCATCTGATTTATATGAAGTAATTTGCTTCCAACAACGACTAACTTTATCTGCAAAGACAACCAAGAAATCACCTTCGTGAGCATCTTTAAGCGCAGAGTCAATGGCTTCTTCTTCACTAAGAATAATGCTAATATTTTCTGCTTTTGCACCATGTTTAATTAGTAATGAACGAATTAAATCTGGCACTTCACCGTCTTTACGACCACGACGATTATCATCTTGTTTCAAAATAAAATGTGTGAAGTGAGCTGGTAATAATTTTACGCTTTCTTCAATCAATTCATTAGTACGATCACCAGGCAGTGCAAATACCGCAGTCTTACGACCAGATACAACTGTTTGATCAACAAATTTGCATACCATAGAAATCGCAGCAGGATTATGACCATAGTCTAATAATACTTTGAACGGATGCTCATCGTAGAAATTCATACGACCAGGAGTTTGGTGATAACTATTTACAAATGTACGTAAACCATTGCGAACATCATCTAATGACATGCCCATGCTATACGCAATCGCAACAGCAAACATTGCATTTTGTACGTTATGAACTGCTTTACCTTCCATAGTTGCAGGAATCAAGTGTGTCCATAATACAGGAATATGCACTTGGTTATCAAAAATAGTAATCATGTCACCATTAATACCTTTTTCGATAATAACAGCTTTACCACCCAAGCGGATATGCTCGCGCACTAATGTGTGTTGTGGATTCATTGTCACGTAGAAAATATTCTCTGCTTCAGTTGTAGATGCCATTTTCAAACATTCAATATCATCAGCATTTAACACGGCTGTATTACGAGCAGCATCAGTAATAATACGTTTAACTTTAGCTAAATCTGCTAAACCACTACCTTCAGTGATATCAATGTGATCGGCAGTTACATTCAAACATGCACCCACATTACAGAATTCATAACCCAAACCGCTACGTAATAACCCACCACGCGCTGTTTCTAATACAGCAATCTCAGTATTTGGATCTTGTAAAACCATTTGCGCAGACACAGGACCAGTTGTATCACCTTTAACAACAATCTTACCATTGATATAAATACCATCAGTAGTAGTTAAACCTACAACTTTACCAGCTTGTTTCCACAAATGAGCAACCATACGAGAAGTCGTTGTCTTACCATTTGTACCAGTAATTGCAACCGTAGGAATACGTGCTTTAGTTGGATCTGGGAATAACATATCCATAACCGCACCAGCAGCATCACGCGGAGTACCTTCTGTTGGATGTGTATGCATACGGAAACCAGGAGCTGCATTTACTTCACAAATACCGCCACCGATATCTAAATATGAACGACTAATATCTTTAGTTAAGAAATCAACACCACCGACATCAAGACCAACGGCTTTAATTGCACGTTCCGCCATTTCTTTATTATCAGGATGAACATGGTCAGTCAAGTCAATT
>RXKA01000118.1:0-3522 GCA_003962985.1 Pseudomonadota bacterium
TCAAAAAGAATATTATTTACATGAGCAACAAAGAGCGATTCAACAAGAGCTGGGTGAAATCGAAGAATTAAATGAGATCCAAGAATTAGAAAATAATATTCATAAAGCTAAAATGTCTGAGGATGCGACCAAAAAAGCCTTGGCAGAACTTAAAAAATTAAAAATGATGCCACAAATGTCATCAGAAAGTGCAATCGTCCGCAACTATATCGAACACTTGGTTGATTTACCATGGTCTAAAACAACTAAAGTCAGTAACGATCTGGATAAAGCACAGAAAATCCTTGATAAAGATCATTATGGGCTAGAAAAAATTAAGGAACGAATAGTTGAATATCTTGCAGTACAAAAACGTGCTGATAATAATAAAGCACCAATTTTATGCTTTGTAGGTCCTCCAGGGGTTGGTAAAACTTCACTAGGTGAATCAATCGCTAAAGCAACTAACCGTAAATATGTTCGTATTGCACTAGGTGGCTTACATGATGAGGCAGAAATTCGCGGACATCGCAAGACCTACATAGGTGCAATGCCAGGTAAAGTTGTACAAAATATTATAAAAAGTGGTGTAAAAAACCCATTAGTATTATTTGATGAAATTGATAAAATGGGCTCTGATCACCGCGGTGACCCTGCTGCAGCCTTATTAGAAGTACTAGATCCTGAACAAAATAAAGCCTTTGTTGATAACTACACTGAAGTAGCATTTGATTTATCACAAGTGATGTTCTTGTGTACATCAAATTCCATGAATATTCCTGGACCTCTTCGTGATAGGATGGAAATTATTCGTCTATCAGGATACACTGAACAAGAAAAATTAAAAATAGCCGAACAATACCTATTGCCACGTCAAATTAAAAATAATGGACTAAAAACAACTGAGATTGCGATTGATGATAGTACTATTCTAGACGTAATTCGTTATTATACAGCTGAGGCTGGGGTACGTAATTTAGATCGTCAAATTGGAAAATTGTGTCGTAAAGTAGTTACACAAATTGATACGAAGAAAACTACGGCTAAGAAAATTAAAATAACTCCCGACAATCTTCATGAATTTCTTGGTGTAAGAATTAATGACTTTGGTGTTAGTGCAAAAGAAAATCGTATTGGTCGTGTAACTGGTCTTGCATGGACAGAAGTTGGTGGTGATATCTTAACTATTGAAGCAATCGCTATCCCTGGTAAAGGTGCGATTATACGCAGTGGTCAACTCGGCGATGTAATGAAAGAATCTATTCAAGCCGCAATAACACTAGTACGTAGCCGTGCTGAGTCGCTTGGAATTGATGGTAAATTTTATGAAAATAAAGATATTCATATCCATGTACCGGATGGTGCAACTCCTAAGGATGGTCCATCTGCGGGTATTGGGATGGTGACTGCCATTGCATCAAGTTTAAATCATGTACCAATCAAGTCAAGTGTGGCAATGACTGGTGAAGTAACGCTATATGGTGAAGTTCTGCCTATTGGTGGATTAAAAGAGAAAATGCTTGCCGCATTACGCGCAGGTATCAAAACTGTATTAATCCCTGAAAAGAACACGAAGGATTTGGATGATATTCCAGATGAAATTAAAGGTCAGCTTGAAGTAATTGCGGTAAAAACCATTGATCAAGTTTTAGATATTGCATTGGAATATAAACCAATTGCAGTAGAAAAAACCATTCCAATTGCGGATGACAATGTAACTAAAAAACTAGCGAATATTCACGCTTAATCGACTTAACCATCCAAAGTAGTACCATAATGGTACTACTTTTTATTTTTATCAGTTATTTCTATGCTTGCAACCATCGGTTTTCTTTTAACAATCAGCATCTTAGTTGTTGTACATGAATTTGGTCATTATATTTTTGCTCGAATATTTGGCGTAAAAGTAATTTCTTTTTCTATCGGCTTTGGACCAAAACTACTAAGCTGGCACAGTAAAAATAATGAATGGCGCATTGGTTTAATTCCTCTTGGTGGTTACGTAAAGATGCTTGATGAGCGCGAAGCACCAGTAAGTGATGCTCTAAAACCCCAAGCATTCAATAACAAAAAACCATTGCAAAAACTTCTCATTGCTTTTGCAGGACCATTATTTAATATAATTTTTGCTTTTTGCGCTTATTATGGTCTAGGAATTTATGGTGTATATACCTTAAAACCAGTGATTCAAAGTGTCAACCTAACTCCACTCATAAAAACATCAGCCATAATACCAGAATCAAGTACTATTATCAAGATAAATGATAACTTTGTTAGTTCATGGAATAATGCAGATGATTTATTTACTGATGAGGCGAAATCAAACAATAATATTAACCTAGAACTTAAACATGAATCTAAAACCCAAGAAGTTAATTTAGACCTGACAACCTTTAAAAATAATCGTGATGATACTAGTTTACAAGCTATTGGACTTTATCCATTCAAATATTTACCTATAATTGCTTACACCGAACCACAGTCAGCTGCTACACTAGCAGGGATTCGCGAAGGTGATAAAATTCTAATGGTCAATAATACTCCAATTAAAAACTGGTTTCAGCTTACTGAAATAATTCGTAATAACCCTAGTAATAAATTAGATTTTTTAGTTCAACGTGGCGACAAACGATTAGATTTAATAGTTATACCCAATTCTACGTATAATGATGATGGACAAATTATTGGTAAAATTGGTATAATGCCTACTTTAGACGTAGATTCGTTGATGCAAAATAGCTACATCAAAAAATACTCATTAATCAGTAGCTTTTCTTACGCAAGTAATGCATGCATCGACAATATGTATAGTAATCTATATATGCTAACCATGATAGCCAAAAATAAAGTTTCATGGCACAACCTTGGTGGACCTGTTAGTATAGCCAAAGCATCTGAAGGAGCTATTCATCAAGGAGTTAAGGCATTTATTGATTTATTAGCACTAATTAGTTTAAGTATAGCATTAATGAATTTATTGCCAATCCCAGTCTTGGATGGTGGTCATATTTTGATATACGGAATAGAATGGTTAATTGGTAAACCTATAGACAATAGAATTCAAAATATCCTTTTTACCATAGGCCTCTTTATTGTACTATCTCTTACGGGATTAGCTTTATATAATGATTTTCTGAAATTATTGAATTGGTAATGAATTTAAAACTAAAACATTTTCTCTTAGGGTTAGCTTGTGTAGCTAACTTTGCATACGCAGATAATTCAACATTTGTGATTCAGCAAATACGTGTGGATGGACTCCAACGCATTGAAATGGGAACTGTATACAGCTATCTCCCAGTAAAAGTTGGTGATACTATTACCCCAGAAAAAAGTGATGAAATTATCCATCGTCTATTTAATACGGGTTTCTTCCAAGATGTACGCGTTGAGAATCAGGGCAAAACTTTAATTATTGATGTTCAAGAACGCCCTGTAATATCTAAACTCTCTATTGATGGTGCTGAAGAATTTGATAAAGATGAATTAATCAAGTCATTAAAAACCAATGGATTATCTAATGGACTGATCTTTGATCAAAGT
>RXKA01000118.1:3592-11970 GCA_003962985.1 Pseudomonadota bacterium
ACTACTGGTAACTGGATGAGTTGGTGGTATAAAGATAACCAATATTCAAGTGACAAGCTTGCTGGTGATCTAGAGACTATTCGTTCATTTTACTTAAATCAAGGTTATATTGATTTCCGTTTTAATTCAATTCAAGTTCAGTTAACACCAGATAAAGATTCTATTTATATAACTGGTAATATTTTTGAGGGTGAGCAATACCGTTACCAAAGTATTAAGTTAGCTGGTGACTTTAAAGATGTTCCGCAAGATGTTGTCGAAAAATTAGTTACAGTGAAAGCTGGCAACATTATTGATCAACAAGAATTAAATAAAAACATTGAAAAGATAAAAACCAAAGTTGGTGACTATGGATATGCATTTGCCAATGTGAATCCTATCCCAGAAGTTGATGTTAAGACACATACCGTAGCATACACACTTTATGTCGATCTAGGTAAAAAGATTTATGTGCGCAATATTAATATTAGCGGTAATGATAAAACTCGTGATGTAGTTGTACGCCGTGAATTACGACAACAAGAAGCTGCGTTATACAATGCAGATGCAATTAAACGCTCGAAAGATCGCCTAGAAGTATTAGGATATTTCAAAAATACTGATGTTACAACAACTCCCGTTGCTGGAGTTAATGACCAAGTAGATATGAATGTAAAAGTTACTGAAACTAATACTGGTAGTATTAACTTTGGGGTTGGTTATGCACAGGGACAAGGTGTAATTCTAAATGGTGGTATTACCCAAAGTAATTTATTTGGTTCAGGTAAATCTGCTTCATTGAATGCATCAACCAGTGCCCTAACTCAAAGTATTTCACTATCATTTACCGACCCTTACTATCTATCTAATGGTACTAGTTTGGGCTACGATATTTATGATACATCATATACACCTAATGACGTTGGTATTAGCCCGTATTCAACTCAAACGCTTGGGGCACGAATTCGTACCTCAGTTCCAGTGTCAGAATTTGACCGTATTAATATTAGTTTAGGCTTTGAAAATAATCAGATTTCAATTCAAAGTAATGCTGCACCGCTACGTTTTGTACAGTTCACCAATCAATATGGGGATTCTGTAAATGCGGTACCACTATCAGTTAGCTGGGCTAGAAATACCACAGATAATGCCCTGTGGCCAACTACTGGTGCAACTTATTCGCAAACATTAACGGCAACTGCTCCAGGTGTCGGTGCACAATACTATAAATTTGACTCGGTCGATGCATGGTATTTCCCAATTAGTGATACCTTTACATGGAAAACCAATGGTGAACTAGCCTTTGTTAACTCATATGGTGAAAATCAATTAGTGCCATTTTATCAAAACTTCCTTGAGGGTGGTCCGAATTCCATTCGTGGTTACTATATTGGTAGCTTAGGTCCAAAAGACACCGATGGTTCATCAATTGGTGGTACACGCTGGGCATTCCTAAGTAATAACTTACTCTTCCCACTACCTGGAGTTAAAGACCAGAGATCAGTACGGATGAGTTTATTCTACGACATGGGTAGCTTATGGGGTGGAAACTCGTTTGATTTAACCCCAGCTCAAATGTTTAGAGCCAGCTATGGTGTTGGTATGTTGTGGATCTCACCAATGGGTCCAATTCAAATCAGTTATGCCGAACCGATGTTTAGTCAACCAAATGATACTATACAAAAATTCCAGTTCACACTTGGAACAATGTTCTAATAACTAATACTAATATTAATATTTAATTACAATAGGAGCTTAACCGTGAAAAAAACTAAACTAGCAATTTGTGCATTAGGCGCAGCAAGCTCAATGGCTATTGCGTCTGACTTTCAAGTTGGATATGTAAATATTGATCGTATTTTTTCTGATGCAAAACCAGCAAAAGAAATTCAAAAAGCGCTAAAAGATAAATTTGCAACACAGCAGCAACAACTACAAAGTTTGAATGATAAATTGCGTACAGAACAAAATCAAATTCAAGCACTAGCTACAAAAGCTCCAAGCGTAGAACAATTATCTACAGCCGATCAAACACAATTGCAATCATTACAAAGCCAGTATCAAAAAGATCAATCATCATTTCAACAACAGTATATCGTATTTGAGCGTAACTTACAGAAAACTCAAGAGTTGGCATTATCAATGCTAATGTCTCGTACAAATGAAATACTAAAAACATTAAGTGATAAAGATGGTTATGATTTAGTAGTTACCTCTAACCAAGTAATTTATGCTAAATCGAAATATGATATTACTGATCAAGTTATGACACAACTAAATGCGGTAAAAGCTGATGATATTATTAAACAAATAACATCAACCCAATCAGCTGGTAAATAATTAGATATTAATTAACCATATCATAAATTAGCGAAAGTAAAAATATGGAATATAAATTGTCAGAATTAGTAGCGAGATTTGGTGGAACTCTCGTTGGTGAAGACGTTACAGTATCTGCTATTGGTCCAACAGATTTGGCGCAACCAAATCACATTACTTTCTTATCTGATAAGAAATATAAAAAGCTGCTCTCATCAACAAAAGCATCTGCAATTATCATTAAGGCAGAAGATGCTATAGATATTACGATTCCCCAAATTATTACCGATAATCCTTATTTCTACTTTAGTCAAGTAAGTAATTTGTTTAATCCTCGTCGTAAACTTGCAATAGGAATTTCACCGACAGCATATATTACATCAAGTACACAAATTGGCGAAAATGCCGCGATTAGTCATAATGTAGTAATTGGTGAAAATACATTCATTGGTAAAAATTGCCAAATTTTTCCTAATGTGGTAATCGGTGATAACGTTGTTATTGGTGATGACATAACGATTTACCCGAATGCAACAATTTATGATAAAGTAACCATTGGTAATGAATGCGTTATTCATAGTGGTGCGGCGATTGGTTCTGATGGTTTTGGCAATGCCAAAGATGCAAAAATGCATTATCATCGTATCCCACAAATTGGAGGTGTTGTGATTGGTAACCGTGTGGAAATTGGTGCTAATACCACTATTGATTGCGGAACATTTGGTGCAACCATCATTGAAGATGGTGTACGTATTGATAATCTAGTACAGATTGCACATAATGTAAAAATAGGTGCTCATACAGGGATAGCTTCACAAGTTGGTATTGCAGGTAATAGTGTAATTGGTCGCCATTGTATGCTAGCTGGTAATGCAGGTATTGCAGATCACGTCGAAATATGCGATTATACGGTTATTGGTGGTAGCAGTAATGTAGGTAAGAACATTACAACTCCAGGGTTATATTCATGTGGCATGACCGCTATGGAATATAAAGAATGGGCAAAAACATTTGTGCATATCCGTAATTTAGATAAATTAAATGCTAAAGTAAAAGAGTTATACACAAAAATTGAACAATTGGAAGGTAAATAAGATGAGTGAAGCACAACACACCGATATGGGACAAATAAATATATTAGAGATAATGAAAGAGTTGCCTCATCGTTATCCATTTATTTTAATTGATCGCGTAATTGATATAAAATTCAATGAGAAAATTACAGCTATTAAAAATGTTACCATTAATGAACCATTTTTCCAAGGACATTTTCCTGACTTTCCAGTAATGCCTGGCGTATTAATTATTGAAGCGATGGCACAAGCCGCGGGTATATTATCAGTTAAAAGTTTAGGTGGTCGTAAAGAAAATGAATTGTATTTCTTTGCTGGGATTGATAAAGCACGTTTTAAACGCCAAGTTATTCCTGGTGACCAATTAGTTTTTGAGGTAACTCAGTTGAAATTAGCACGTGGTATAGGTAAATATCATGCTGTAGCTAAAGTTGATGGTCAAATAGCAGCAGAAGCTGAAATTATGACGGCAAAAAAGGAGATCTAACATGACAAAAATTCATCCTACCGCAATTATAGATAGCAATGCAAAAATTGGTAGTAATTGTGAAATTGGTGCCTATTCGATAATTGGTCCTAATGTTGTATTAGGCAATGATTGCTGGATTGGTAATCATGTCAACGTAACAGGTAATACAACTATTGGTGACAAATGTAAAATTTATCATTTTGCATCAATTGGTGAATGCCCACAAGATAAAAAATATCAAGGTGAAGATACTCGCCTGATTATTGGTAATAATAATACTATTCGTGAGTATTGCACTCTAAATACAGGCACAATTCAAGGTAATGGTGAAACAGTAATTGGTGACAATAACTGGATTATGGCATATGTTCATATCGCTCACGATTGTATCGTTGGTAATAATACTATTCTTGCCAACAGTGTAACATTGGCAGGTCATGTAACCGTCAAAGATTGGGCGATACTAGGTGGTTTATCACCTGTACACCAATTCTGTGTTATTGGTGAGCATGCTATGCTTGGTGGACAAAGCGCGGTTGCACAAGATATACCTCCATACGTTATGGCATCATCTAGTTCTGCGGGTATCCGTGCAGAACCTAAAGGTATTAATGTTGAAGGATTGAAACGTCGCGGATTTAACATTGATCAAATTAATAATATTAAACAAGCCTATAAGATTCTTTACCGCAATGGTTTACCGTATAGTGAAGCAAAGGCTATTATCGAAGAAATGTCGCACGAACACCAAGAATTAAAACTATTCACGGAGTTTTTCGCTCAATCAACTCGTGGAATTATTCGTTAATATGCTTAAAATTGCAATGATTGCTGGAGAGGCCTCAGGAGATATGTTGGCCTCTTCTTTAATGTCTGCTATCCAAAATGAACACTCTGGTGAAATAGAGTTCGCAGGTATTGGTGGGCAAATGATGGCGGCTCAAGGTTTTAAATCTTGGCATAATATGGAAACTCTATCCGTAATGGGTTATATTGAAGTAGTAAAATCATTACCACAATTAATTAAACTCCGTTATCAAATCTTACGAGAGCTCCTTGAATATCAGCCGGATGTCTTTATTGGTGTTGATGCTCCAGATTTTAATTTCTTTATCGAATATAAGTTAAAACAAGCGGGAATTAAAACAGTTCATTATATTAGTCCTACTATTTGGGCTTGGCGCTATGAACGTATTTATAAAATAAAAAACTCGACTGACTTAATGTTGTGCATTTTTCCTTTTGAAGAAGAAATTTATCACAAAGAACATATTGCCGCTAAGTTCATTGGTCACCCCATGGCAAATGCGATAGAGATGGATATTAATACGCATCATTACCGTAGCCAGCTCGAACTACCTCATGATAAGACTATTTATACCGTATTAAGCGGGAGTAGAAAACGTGAAGTCAATAGCCTAGCAAAAATATTAATTGATACTTGTCAAAAAATTAATGCTGCAATCCCTGATTCTTGGTTTGTCTTTCCATTTGCCAATCAAACCACACTCGAGATAATGAAACAACATCTTGCACAAGAAGAGGTTAGCTTTAAATATAAACTAGTCTTAAATCAAACTCGCGATACCTTAAAATCCTGTGATTTTGTAATTGCAAAAAGCGGTACGGTTAGTTTAGAAGCTGCTTTATGTAAAAAGCCAATGTTAATTTGTTATAAAATTAATAAATTTACCGAATGGATGGTACGTAAGAAAATTACAATAAAATATGTTGGTCAGCCCAATATTATTGCCAATAAAGAAATTGTTAAAGAGTTCCTTCAAGATGATGCTAATGCAGATAGTATGAGTTCTTATATGATAGAACTTTATCACAATAAACATCAGCAACAAACCATGATTGGTGAGTTTTATGAATTGCATAAAAAATTACGCCAAGATGCAAGTATTGAGGGGGCAAAAGCTATTTTAGGACTAATAAAAAAATGCTAATTTGTGGTGTTGATGAAGCTGGACGTGGACCTCTGGCTGGCAGTGTTGTAGCGGCTGCAGTTATATTACCTGAGAATCACGGAATAATTGGTCTAAATGATTCAAAAAAACTCAGTGAAAAAAAGCGTAATCTCCTCTACTCACTGATTAAGGAAAAAGCAATCGGCTATTATATAGCAGAAGCAAGTGTAGCGGAAATTGATGAATTGAATATTTTGCAAGCAACATTCTTAGCAATGTCACGCGCAGTACTCAACTTATCCGTTAGACCTGATGAAATACTAATTGATGGCAACAAAATCCCACCTCAATTGAGCGAACTAAATTGTCGTGCAATTGTTGGTGGTGATGCCCTAGTTGAAGCTATTTCTGCCGCATCAATCTTGGCAAAAGTAACTCGTGATAAGCAACTATTAGAACTAGACAAAACCTATCCAAACTATGGTTTTGCCAAACATAAAGGATATGGAACCAAAATACACCTTGAAGCTATCATGAAATATGGTGTAATTGAAAACATTCACCGCACTTCATTTGCGCCAATTAAGAATGCCATAAATTGTTCTTAATAATTGAATACCTGATACACTAAGCCACATCAATATGATGTGGCTTTTTTCATTCCATTTACTAACATACATATACCGATACAGCATATTACAAACGACAATCCTAATATGCTATAATCATTGCCCTGTTAATGAGGTGACAACATGTTGGAAAATATTATTATTCGCGGCGCTCGTACCCATAATCTAAAAAATATTAATCTTGATTTACCTAAAAATAAATTAATCGTTATAACTGGACTATCTGGTTCTGGTAAATCATCATTAGCTTTTGACACACTGTATGCCGAAGGACAACGCCGCTATGTTGAATCATTATCAGCATATGCACGACAATTTTTACAACAGATGGATAAACCAGAAGTAGATTTGATTGAAGGATTATCACCAGCAATCTCAATTGAGCAAAAAGCAACTTCACACAATCCCCGCTCAACGGTAGGAACGGTTACTGAGATTTATGACTATCTCCGCTTATTATTTGCGCGTGCAGGTACTCCATTTTGCCCTACACATAAAAATCCATTACAAACGCAAAGCGTTGGGCAAATTGTTGATACTATTTTAGAGCTACCTGAAGAGACAAAAATTATGCTGCTCTCACCGATTGTTTTCAATCGTAAAGGTGAACATCTTGATCTTCTTGAACATGTACAAGCGATCGGATTTACTAAAGTGCGCATAGACGGAACCATTTATAATCTAGGCGAAACACCTACTCTGGATAAAAATAAAAAACATACTATTGAAATCATTATAGATCGTCTAAAAGTTCGTCCCGACATCAAATCACGCCTAACAGACTCTGTAGAAACCGCATTAAATCATGGTGAAGATAAATTAAAACTAGTGAATTTAGATGATGAGACCGAAAAATGGTTTTCTAGTAAATTTGCCTGCCCTGAGTGCGATTACTCTATCCCCGAATTAGAACCACGCATGTTCTCTTTCAATAATCCGTTCGGTGCATGTCAACGTTGTGATGGAATTGGACATATCACTTTCTTTGACCCACAAAAAATAGTCAATAGCCCAGATCTATCAATTGCCGATGGTGCTATTCGTGGCTGGGATAAACGTAATCAATATACCTATCAAATGCTACTATCTGTAGCTAATCATTATAAATTTGATTTAGAAACACCATGGAATGAACTGCCGAACTCTATCCAACAACATTTACTCTATGGCTCAAATGGTGAATTAATTAACTTTAATATCATTAATGATCGTGGCGGATACAAAAATATCAAACAACCTTTTGAGGGAATTGTCAATACTCTTGAGCGACGTTATTATGAGACAGATAGCAATCATATCAAAGAAGAATTAGCCAAATTCCAAAATAACCGCCAGTGCCCTGATTGTAAAGGTGCACGCTTACGTAAAGAAGCTCTCTCAGTTACGGTTGGAGAGCATAACCTCGCAACTATCAGCGAATGGCAACTAAAGAAAACCAATGAATATTTTACTACGTTAGAATTAGTCGGTCATAAACAAGAAATTGCGACCAAAATTGTCAAAGAAGTAACAACGCGATTAGGATTCTTGATTGATGTTGGCTTGGACTATCTAACGTTAAACCGTTCCGCAGATACATTATCAGGAGGTGAAGCACAACGGATTCGCTTGGCTAGTCAAATTGGATCTGGTCTAACTGGTGTTATGTATGTACTTGATGAACCATCGATTGGCTTACATCAACGTGATAATGATCGCCTGATTGCAACATTAACAAAACTACGTGATTTAGGTAATACCGTAATTGTTGTGGAACATGATGAGGATGCTATCAAACATGCCGACTTCTTAGTTGATATTGGACCTGGTGCTGGTGAACATGGTGGTAAAGTTATCTTTGCGGGCCAAACTCCTGATATAGTAAATTATCCAGAATCAATCACGGGACAATACTTATCCGGAATAAAGAAAATCACCGTTCCGACCAAGCGTAGACCGCAAGATAAAGGACATTTAAAACTTAATGAAGCTAATGGTAATAACTTAAAAAAAGTTG
>RXKA01000004.1:0-11142 GCA_003962985.1 Pseudomonadota bacterium
ATATTAATTATTTTGATATCGGTAATGATGTTCATTTGGTTGATTTACCAGGTTATGGTTATGCAAAAGTTCCTGAAGAAATTCGCAAGCATTGGGTTGGTCTATTGGGGAATTATTTGCAATTTAGAAAAGAAATTATCGGCTTAGTCTTAATCATGGATGCTCGTCATCCTTTAAAAGATTTGGATTTACAAATGTTGGAGTTCTTCTCCCAAACTGGTAAACCATTGCATATTGTATTATCTAAATCTGATAAACTAACAACTCAAGAAAAAAATAAAACGCTACGTTTTGTTCAAGATGAGTTAGTCGAGTATGGTTTTGAGGATTTGAGTGTACAGTTATTTTCATCGCCAAAACGCTTAGGTGTTGATATTCTGGAAACTAAGCTCTCTGAATGGATTGAATAAAAACAGCCAAAGATGGCTGTTTTTATTACATGATATTTTGTACCTGTTCACGAATTTGTTCAATTAATACCTTTAAATCAACTGCTTTTTGGGTGATTTCAATGGCAATTGACTTTGATCCAAAAGTATTTGCTTCGCGGTTCATCTCTTGGCAAATAAAATCTAATCGCTTACCTATCGCACCACCTTTAGCTATAAGCTTATTAAATTCTTTGACATGTGCCCCAAGGCGATCTAATTCTTCTTGGATATCTATTTTTTGACAAAAAAAGGCAAACTCTTGTTGAAGGCGAGTATCTGAAATATTGCTTTCATCTAATGCTTCGGTCAAACGTTGTTTGAGCTTTTCTTTATATTCAGCAGTAACCAGCTTAATTTGAGGTAATGTGCTGTCAATAATCGTTTGAATGTCATCTAATCGTGTTTGAATAACTTGGCGTAGTTTATTACCCTCAGATGCTTGAGTGGCTTTATATGAATCAATCAATAGGTTGATGGCACTAATTAATTCAGGCTGAATAGCATCAATATCAATGTCTGGTTGTTGAAAGATTCCAGGTAAGGCTAAGATATCAGTTGCTGAAATAGGTGCTGGATTTTGCGTTTGTTGATTGATTTGTTCAATCATTTGGATGTATTGTTCCAGTAAGTCGTGTTTTAAAATTAATTTTTTGCTTTGTTGTGGACTGTCTTTAATAAAACATTTAAAATCAATTTTACCTCTTACGATCTGTTCACTAAGTGTTGTGCGGATCACGTTTTCTAGCGCTTTAAACTCATCATTTGTTTTTATAGAAATATCAATGAAACGATGATTAACCGATTTTAACTCCAGCTGGAGTGAGATTGAGTTTATTTGCAGATTAGAGCTAGCATATCCTGTCATGCTATAAATCATAATTTGACTTTCATGGTTATGTTAAAATAATGCACCAGTATTATATCACAATAGTATAGCTACTATTGCTATGATACAATACTACTCCTTGTTATTTCAAATATGTTTTAATGCCAAAGGAAAATCATGTCATCAAAGGTGATTGTATATTCAAAAGAAACTTGTCCATATTGTGTGATGGCAAAAAAATTACTTGCACAAAAAGGTGTAAGTGATGTTACTGAAATACGTATAGATTTAAATCCAGAAGAACGCGATAAGATGATTGAGAAAACAGGGCGTATGACAGTGCCACAAATTTTTATTGGCGATGTTCATGTCGGTGGATTTGATGATTTATCAGCGTTAAATCGTGCTGGTAAATTAGATGATTTGCTGCAACATGTACTTTGATTAAAGTGTTTATTTAATTTTTTGGAAGAGACGATAATGTCAGAACAAAATATTCAACCTGTGTTTAGCTTAGATAAAATTTATATTAAAGATTTATCTTTAGAAGTACCTAATGCGCCTCAAATTTTCTTGAATCGCGAACAACCGAATATTGAACTAAATATTAGTTTTAATACCGTTCAAGTAGAAGAAGGTGTTTACCAAACAGTTTTGCATGCTGTTGTTAATGCTAAAATTGGTGAGCAACAAATGTTCTTGATCGAATTAGATCAAGCTGGTATTTTCCAGTTACGTAATATTCCTACAGAACAAATGGATTTAATTCAAAATATAGAATGTCCAAATATGTTATTCCCATATCTACGTGAAGCAGTAACTGATGTTACAACGCGTGCTGGCTTCTTACCTGTGATTTTAACGCCAATTAACTTTGCTTACTTGTATCAACAAAAACAAGCACAAGAAGCTGCTAATGCTGCTGGTGCTAGTGTTAACTAGTTTGTTAGTGCCCATAAAAGATAATTTTATGGGTACTTTTGTATTTTAATAAGGGGATTTCTTGGATGAGAATTAGTGTCCTTGGAGCTGGGTCTTGGGGATCTGCATTAGCAATTGCTTGTAGTAAGGTTGCCGATGTGTGTTTGTGGTCACATAATCCTGACCAAGTTATAACCTTACAAAAACAACGAAATAATCCAGATTATTTACCAGAAAATATAATCTTTGGTGATAATGTTACTTTTACGCAGGATTTATCAGAAGCGGTTGCGGCAGATTTATTAATTATTGCAACGCCATTAAATGCAGTACGTGAGGTGTTATTAAAAATAAAATCATTAACACCAGTGGTGCCTGATTTATTTTTGGTGAGTAAAGGCTTTGAGGCTGCTAGCGGTTTATTGCCACACCAGATTGTCGCTGATATCCTATGTGATTTTAAAAATTTTGGATTATTAATTGGACCGTCTTTTGCTAAAGAAGTTGCACTAAGTTTGCCAACCGCAATAACTCTTGCATCACCATCATTAGAGTTTGCGATAAAATGGATGAATTTATTGGATGGTATTCCTAATTTTAGAATCTATGCTCATGATGATGTAGTAGGTAGTGAAGTTGGTGCGGCCGTTAAAAATGTGTTAGCTATTGCCGTGGGGATTTCAGATGGGCTTGGTTTAGGATACAATGCTAGAGCGGCACTAATTACGCGAAGCTTAAATGAGCTTTCTAATTTAGTTCTAGCAGTAGGTGGTAAAAAAGAAACCATCTATGGTTTAACAGGTATTGGTGATCTAATTTTGACTTGTACTGGCGATTTGTCAAGAAATCGTAAAGTAGGTCAGGAATTAGCAACGGGTAAGAACATCAATGAGATTATTGAAAATTTAGGTCATGTTGCCGAGGGTGTATCAACGGCACGCGAGATTTATATTAAATCACAACAACTAAATATAGAGATGCCAATCGTTACTTGTGTGTATAAGATTATTTATGAGCAGGCGAATATTATTAGCGAAGTTAATAATTTACTAAGTCGCCAACCAAAAACCGAATTTGTAAGTGAGTGATATGAGAAAACTAATACTGATGATTGTTTCGTGTGGTGTATTGTCATTAGCACATGCCGATGATAATGCATTGAATAATTTCTTAGCAAATGCTAAAACCATTAAAGCAGATTTTACACAAACGGTAGTGACGGGTAAAAAGTCGCGTGTGACGACGGGAACGATGGAAATTCAACGCCCCAATAAGTTTCGTTGGGAATATATCAAAGATCAGCAACTAATTGTTAGTGATAGTAAGAATATCTATATTTATGATAAGCCGTTACAACAAGTAACAGTTAAATCTCTTGGGCAATCAATAGATAAATCTCCAGCGGCATTATTGGCTGGGGCAAATAACATTAAATCACTTTATAATATTAGTGATTATAAGTCTGGTGGCGATAATTTACAATGGGTTAAGGTAGAGCCTAAATCATCAGCGGATAATAATGGATTTCAAACTGTGTTAATGGGATTTGGTAGCGATGGTAAAATTGCGGCAATGCAATTTGTGGACACCTTTGGCAATAAAACTAGTTTAAAGTTTAGTAATGTGCAAACTGCGGTTACTATTCCCGCTAGTGATTTTCAATTTACACCACCTAAAGGTGTTGATGTGTTACAACAATAAATATAATTCATAGAAATCTAGTAGAGCTATAATGAAACATAAGGTTAGAAAAATCCATTTTATTGGAATCGGTGGTGTCGGTATGTCTGGGATCGCCGAAGTATTACATAATTTAGGTTATGAAATTAGTGGTTCTGATGCAGGGCAAAGTTATAATACTGATCGCTTACAGCAGCTTGGGATTCGGGTTGCAATTGGGCATGCTTATGAAAATGTTGGTGATGCGGATGTGATTGTTGCATCAACAGCAATTGATAAATCTAATCCCGAGATCCGCTATGGATTAGAGCATCGTATTCCAATTGTACCACGTGCGCAGATGTTAGCTGAATTAATGCGATTTAAATATGGTATTGCAATTGCTGGTACTCATGGTAAAACCACTACCACTAGTTTGGCTGCGGAAGCATTGAAAGAGTGTCACTTAGATCCAACTTTCATTATTGGTGGCAAGTTAGCAACTACGGGTTCAAATGCTAAATTAGGTTCTGGTGAATATTTGGTTGCAGAAGCAGATGAGTCGGATGCATCCTTTTTGCTGCTAAATCCGATGATTGCGGTAGTCACGAATATTGACCTAGACCACATGGATACTTATGATCATGATGAAGAAAAACTAAAAGCTGCTTTTATTGAATTTTTATCTAAATTACCATTTTACGGGCGCGCAATCGTTTGTGGTGAAGATAAGCGAATTGGTGAGATATTGCCGCAGATAAGTAGACCATGTACTACTTATGGTCTAAGTGATAAATTTGATGTATATGCATCTGATGTTGTTGCTAACGGTGGTGCTATGCAATACATGGTACACGTAAAGCATATGAATTTAAGTTACCCGATTACAGTAAATATGCCAGGAACGCATAACGTATTAAATTCGTTAGCAGTAATAGCACTAGCTTTAGAATGTGATGGTAAGATAGAGGATATCGCTCGTGGTTTAGCTAACTTTCATGGGGTTGGTCGTCGTTGTCAGCATTATCCTAATATCAAATATGATGGTAAAGAAGCTATGTTGGTTGATGATTATGGTCACCATCCAGTTGAGGTACGGGCAACTCTGAGTGCATTGCGTGGTGCGTATCCTGATAAACGTTTGGTATTGATTTTCCAACCGCACCGCTATACGCGGACACGTGATTTATTTGATGACTTTGTATCGATTTTATCGACAGTGGATTATTTGATTTTAACCGAAGTGTATGCAGCAGGAGAAAAACCGATTGCATTAGCTGACGGTCGTGCATTGGTGCGGGCAGTACGCCTACATGGGAATGAGAATGCTATTTTTGCCGCGGATATTGACGATGCGAAAGCGAAATTAGTGCATACTTTGCAAGATGGTGATTTGGTAGTAACTATGGGCGCTGGTAGTATTGGTAAATTACCAAGCCAGTTAATTAATTGATGTTGGCGAGATGAGTATGCAAGCAAAAGATTATGGTAAAGTTGCTGTAATAATGGGTGGCGACACTCCTGAACGAGAGGTTTCTTTATTAAGTGGTAATGCAATTTTGGCATCATTATTACGTAGTGGTGTTGATGCATTTGCCTTTGATCCTGCCAAAGAACCAATTGAGAATTTAAAGCAATATGGTTGTGCACGAGTATTTAATATTGTACATGGCAAAACTGGTGAAGATGGTAAATTACAAGGGGCATTTGAGTTTCTTAAAATTCCATATACTGGTTCTGGTGTTATGGCAAGTAGTATCGGTATGGATAAGTATCGAACTAAATTGATTTGGCAAGCTCTTGATATACCTGTTGCAAAATCACAGTTTGTTGAGAAGCATACTTATCAAGCAGGTAAATATCAATTTAATTTGACATTGCCAGTTGTAGTCAAGCCAGCTGATGACGGCTCTAGCTTAGGGTTTAGTCGCGTGTATAATTTAGCTGATTTATCGCAGGCATTAGAATTAGTATTCGCTAAATCAAATAAGGCATTAGTCGAAGAGATGATTATTGGTGATGAATATACTATCACAATTTTTGATGGTCAGGTTTATCCGATTATCAAAATCGAAGCTCCTGATGGTGAATATGATTTTGAGCATAAATATTATAGCGATGATACCAAGTATTTATGTGGCTATAATCTGGGTGAGTTACAAGCTAAAATTGAAGAATGGGCATTACTCGGTTACCACGCTATTGGTGCTACGGGAGTTGCGCGTTCTGATTTTATGATTGATAGGTCAGGTAACGTATTTTTCTTGGAAATAAATACCTTACCTGGGATGACAGGGCATAGTTTGGTGCCACAATCATTAGCGAGTGTTGGAATAGATTTTGATGCTTTATGTCTAAAGATTCTCGATGGAGCTGGGCTTGCTAAATAAGCTTGCAATTTTGCGTCTAAATAATGTTTATCTAAATAACCGAATCTCACACTTGGTGAATATCGCATGGGTTAGTGTTATGCTATTGGCATTTGCTTACTATGCGACCCATAATTGGTTTCGAGTTAAAAAAGTGATTATCGACGGTGATATGACTTATATTACCCCTGCGCAGTTGAAGTACATTGCGAATAATAAACTGCATGGTACATTTTTTACACTTGATATTGAAGAGCTGAAAGAGCAGTTTGAAGTATTGCCATGGGTTAAAAGTGTTGATATTCAACGTAAATTTCCAAATACAATTTTGGTACATGTTAATGAATTTAAAGCTGTTGCAAAAATTGCAGATAGTAATAATTTGTTAGCTGATGATGGTGAAGTCTTTGATGGTGCTGATGATGCCAATGATTTAGAGCTACCAATTTTACATGTTGATGTCAGTCGTGCAAATTTTGCCTATGATAAATATTTGACAATTGAATCGGTTGTTTCACGTCATGGTGATCATATAACTAATATTTGGATGTCAGATCCAAGAATATTAGTATTAACCACAGAGAGTAACCTGCATATCACGCTATGTGAGCAGGATTTAACTAATAAGCTACATAATTTGGATTCCTATTGGCAGCAGTTATATGCAATTAATCCTAACATTACTACAATGAATTTTTGTTATAAGAATGCAGTTGCGATAAATGCAACGCAATAATGGATATAAATAAAATGAGCACAATGAAACTGATATTTGGTTTAGATGTAGGTAGTTCGAAGGTGGTGTCTTTGGTTGGGGCACTGGGTGATAAGGTTAATATTAGTAGTTTTAGTAGCTATCATTTTAGCAATGCCAATCGTAAGAATGAGTTAGAGTTCGTCCACAACGGATTAATTTGTGATATTGAACGAACTGGTGGTCGTATTACACAATGTATTCATGAGGCGCAATATAATGCAGATTGTTCTGCAGGATCACTAATAGTAAATGCATCTGGTATGTATGTAAAAAATGTCTATTCGCAAATTCGGCAAGATCTTAACGGTCATGTTATATCTGAAGAAATAATTCGTAATATGGTGATGGAAGCGCGTAGAATGCCAATTCCAAATAACTATGAGGTTTTAGATTACGAAATACAGGAATATCAAATCGATGATGAACATTATACAAAAAATCCTTTAGAACTAATGTGTGAAAATATTACTGCTAATGTTAATTTATTTGTGGCTGCTAAAGCTCCATTATCCAATCTAAGACGTGCTGTACGTTATAGTAACTATGAAATTGCCAAAATAGTTCCAGCAGGAATTTTATCTGCTATGGCAGTACTTAATACAGAAGAAAAAGATTCTGGTTGTTGCTTGTTAGATATTGGTGCAGGAACCACTGATTTGGTGGTTTATGAAAATGGTTTTGTGCGGTTGTTATTATCTATTCCTTTAGGTGGAGAAGATATTACGCGTGATATCGTTAGCGTATTACGCGTATCACGTAATTTAGCAGAGGATTTAAAACTTACTTATGGTGCTTGCCGACACAATATAGCTAAGCAACCGAATGATACGATTAGTTTTATTGATCATCGTGGTGAAAATGTTTCAATTTCACATAAACTTTTGAATGATGTGATTAGTGAAAGAGTGAAGGATATTTTAACAGTCGTTAAAACTCAACTAAAGAACAATGATTTGTATGATATAATCAACTCTGGGATAGTGATTACTGGTGGAACGGCTTTATTAAATGGTATTCAAGATTTTACATATAAATTTTTTGAAATGCCTGTCCGTATTGGTGTTCCTCGTTATAGCGGTGATTTTTCTGATATCGTGTGTAATCCAAAGTATGCAACTGCCGTTGGTTCGTTGTATTTTGCCCAAGAGCTGTTTTTAGGTTCTTCTTTTGAAAATGAAGAAGTGGCAGGGATAGAGTTTAATTCAATAATAAAAAAAATAAAAAACATTTTTAAGAATATGTAATTCGAATAAAGGTACAAATAATGGAGCAATTTTTTGAGTTGACAAATAGCGAGAGTAGTTATAGCTTAGAATCAGATGTTACTCACATTGGTGAAGTAATTAAAATCGTCGGTGTTGGCGGTGGCGGTTGTAATGCTATTGATAACATGGTAAAGAGTGGTTTAAAACATGTTGAGTTTATTTGTGCCAATACTGATGCTAAAGCACTTAGTCGTAATCATGCACATCATTTGCTACAGCTTGGTCATAGTTTAACGCGTGGTTTAGGTGCAGGAAGCATGCCTGAAGTTGGTAAAAAATCAGCAATGGAAGATCGTGAAAAAATTGCAGCCATTCTACGTGGTACAGATATGCTCTTTATCGCTGCTGGTATGGGCGGTGGTACAGGTACTGGTGCAGCACCGGTAATTGCAGATATTGCTCGCAGCTTAAATATTTTGACTGTTGGTGTGGTAACACGTCCATTTGAATACGAAGGTCCTAAGCGTCGTAAAACGGCGGATGAGGGAATTGAAGAAATGCGTAAGTACGTAGATTCTTTAATCGTAATTCCAAATGAGAAGTTAATGACTGAGTTAGATGATGATGTTTCAATGCGTGATGCATTTGCAGCGGCAGATGAAGTATTGCGTGGTGCAGTTGGTGGTATAACCGAAGTAATTAAGACTCCTGGGTTAATTAGTCTGGATTTTGCTGATGTGAAAACAGTAATGGCAGGACGTGGTATTGCTATGATGGGATCTGGTACGGCAAAAGGTCAAAGTCGTGCCCGTGAAGCAACAGAAAAAGCTATCTATAGTCCATTATTAGATGATGTTTCACTAGATGGTGCACATGGTGTTTTAGTTAATATTTCATCTGCTCCGGGTGCTTTAAAAATGCGCGAATACCATGAGATTATTGGTATTATTCAGAACCATGTTCATCCTGATGCAGATTTTAAATCAGGTATGGCGGAATTAGAAGATATGGATGAAGAAGAAATTCGTGTGACAGTGATTGCAACTGGTTTGACTAATTCTCGTGCACATGATGCAGCATTTACTAAAGAAGCTAATAATATGGTAGTTGACACTCCTGATGCAGTTGTTAGTCCAGCAATTGATGATAGCGTAGCTCAAAACGGTTCTCAGGATCCATTTGCTAGTTTTAGCAAAAATGTGTTTTCAACGCCAGCATTTTTCCGTAGAAATCGCTCATGATTTATCAACGAACCATTAAGGATTCAATTACGGCAATTGGGGTTGGTTTACATTCTGGTTGTCGTGTATCATTGACATTAAGACCTGCGGAAGCTAATCAGGGGATTATTTTTGTGCGTACGGATTTACCTGAGCATCCACAAGTTAAATGTCATCCTTTTTTGGTTAATGATACTAGGTTGTCTTCAACACTAGTAGATGAGAATAAAGTTCGAGTTGGTACGATTGAACACTTGATGTCTGCATTTGCGTGCTATGGAATTGACAATATTATCGTAGAATTGTCGGCTCAAGAAACACCAATTATGGATGGTTCTTCTAACTCTTTTTTATACTTATTAGATCAGGTTGGTGTCGTTGATCAGTTGGTAAAAAAACGTTATATTCGGATTAAAGAGCCTGTAGAAGTCCATGAAGAAAAAGAAAACAAATGGGTAAAATTTTCGCCCTATGATGGTTATACCGTAAAAATTATTACTGATTTTGGTGGACATCCTGTTTTTAAAAAAGAATATAGTACTTTTGAAGTCGACTTTGCCAAACATTCTTATATTGATGAAATTAGTCGTGCACGCACCTTTGGTTTCATGTATGAGGTTGAATTGATGCGTAAGAACGGCTTAGGTCTTGGTGGTAATCTCAATAATGCAATAGTCCTTGATGAAGATTCGGTTCTGAATGAGGGGGGGTTGCGTTTTCCCGATGAATTTGTACGGCATAAAATTTTGGATGCTATCGGAGACTTATATATTATTGGACATCAATTCATTGGTGCATTTGAGGGTTATCGTTCAGGTCATGCCATTAATAATAAATTATTGCGCAAAATATTAAATAATCCTAGCGCTTGGGAATATGTTGAGTTCAGTGAGTCGGACGAAATTCCAAAAAGCTTCCATTATATTCGTTAAAATTATAGAAGGTGTCAGCAATGGCATCTTTTTTCGTTATGAGAGATAATCATGAATAGTTGTGTATTATGCCATGAAGATGGTGGACAAATTTTATTTAAGAATGATCTTTACCGTATTATTTTGGTTAATGATGCTAATTATCCTGGGTATTTAAGAATTATCCTAAATTCTCATGTTAAAGAACTTACGGATCTAAGTGATCAAGATAGCATTAAAGTATATGAAGCACTTTTGATTTGTGAACGAGTAGTACGTGATACTATGCTTGCTGATAAGATTAATGTTGCTAGTTTGGGTAATGTAGTACCACACTTGCATTGGCATATTATTCCCCGATATACTAATGATTTACATTTTCCTAATCCCATTTGGGGAACTGCTACAAATAATGCTTACGTACCAAGTGGTGAGTTATTGATCCGTAGTAAAGAATTAGCAGTAAAATTAATTGAAAAACTTGCTGATTGATTTTATAAGTTCATTTATTAAAAAATAGAGTTGTATTAATGCACGATTTCGTTCATCTTCGTCTTCATAGTGAGTTCTCGATTACAGATAGTATTCTGAGAGTCAAAAAAGCTATTGCCAAAGCTAGCGAGCAACAAATGTTTGCATTGGCGTTAACTGATCATCATAATATGTTTGGGTTAGTTAAATTTTATAAAGGCTGTCGCGATAAAGGAATTAAACCAATAGTTGGTAGTGAAATAAATGTGGAAGCCAATGGTTATAATTATAACTTAATCGTATTAGCTAAAAATATCACTGGTTATCGACAAATTTGTGAGTGGATAACGCGCTCGTATGTAAACAATAAAA